>JAAYXD010000096.1 GCA_012516065.1 Clostridiaceae bacterium | reverse complement strand
GTTATTATGTTTTTTGGCAATTAAATAGGAATAATATGCCTATATGATTATCTGAAATATTGATCATAATATACTGGGAGGAAAATTACATGACGAAATACGTGTATTTATTTAGCGAAGGCAATGCGTCAATGCGTAATCTGCTCGGCGGGAAAGGCGCAAATCTAGCCGAGATGACCGGTTTGGGTCTGCCGGTTCCAAGAGGTTTCACTGTTACAACTGAAGCCTGCACCCGTTATTATCAGGACGGAAGAGTAATTGCGAAAGAAATTGAAGACCAGATTTATGAAGCTCTTGCCAAGACGGAAGAAATCGTAGGCAAAAAATTCGGAGACCCGAAAAACCCGTTTCTTGTATCCGTGCGTTCCGGTGCCCGTGCGTCAATGCCGGGTATGATGGATACCATTTTGAATCTCGGGCTCAATGACGAAGTTGTCGAAGGGCTCGCTGAATTAACGCAGAATCCGCGCTTTGCTTATGACAGCTACAGACGTTTTATTACAATGTTTTCAGATGTTGTTATGGGAATAGATAAGGCTGAATTCGACAGGATCATGGACGAGATGAAGGAAAGAAAGGGAGTAGTGCATGATACCGAATTGGATGCGTCCGACTTAGAAGAGCTTGTCGCGAAATATAAAGAAGCGTATCTTAAAATAAAAGGCGAAGCTTTTCCGCAGGATCCGAGAGTTCAGTTGATGGAAGCCGTAAAAGCCGTTTTCAGATCGTGGGAAAATCCGCGTGCGATCGTATACAGGCGTTTGAATGATATTCCTTCCGACTGGGGTACTGCCGTTAACGTACAGGAAATGGTATACGGGAATATGGGTAATGACTCCGGCACCGGCGTTGCGTTCACAAGAGACCCGTCAACCGGTGAAAAGAAACTGTACGGCGAATTTCTTATGAATGCGCAGGGCGAAGATGTCGTTGCTGGAATAAGGACGCCTCAATCTATTGATCAATTAAAGGAAACAAATCCCGAAGCTTACAGGCAGTTTATTGAAATAGCCGAAAAACTTGAAAAGCATTACCGTGACATGCAGGATATGGAGTTTACGATTGAACGTGGCAAACTGTTTATGCTCCAGACAAGAAACGGTAAGAGAACAGCGACTGCGGCGCTTAAGATAGCGGTTGATCTTGTGAATGAAGGTATGATTACAAAGGAAGAAGCATTAATGAAGGTAGACCCGAAACAGCTTGACACTCTTCTTCACCCGCAGTTTGAACCAAATGCTTTGAAAAAAGCGGTGCCGATAGCAAAAGGCCTGCCTGCGTCCCCGGGAGCCGCTACGGGTAAGATTTACTTTACGGCGGATGATGCGGTGAATGCGTATGAAAAAGGCGAAAAACAGGTTATTTTGGTCCGTTTGGAAACATCACCCGAAGATATTGAAGGCATGCACATTTCACAGGGTATTTTAACGGGACGCGGAGGCATGACGTCACATGCGGCCGTCGTCGCGCGCGGAATGGGAACATGCTGTGTCGCCGGGTGCGGTGAAATTAAAATAAGCGAAGAGGGCAAATACTTTATTGATAAAAACGGTCGCAAATATGTTGAAGGCGATTGGATCTCCCTTGACGGCTCGACAGGAAATGTCTATGGTGAAAAACTTCCTACAATGGAGCCGAAAATGAGCGATTATTTCAATACTCTTATGGAATGGGCCGACGAAGTTCGCGTGCTTAAAGTAAGAGCAAATGCGGACACCCCTGCCGATGCCGCGCAGGCATTGAAATTCGGCGCAGAAGGAATAGGCTTGTGCAGAACCGAGCATATGTTCTTTGAAAGCGACAGAATTGGTCCAATGCGTGAAATGATAGTTTCGCGTACGGTAGAACAGCGTAAGAAAGCGCTGGATAAGCTTCTTCCGATGCAAAGGGCCGATTTTGAAGCTTTGTTCAGGGAAATGAAAGGATATCCCGTTACTATCAGGTTCCTCGATCCCCCGCTTCATGAGTTCCTGCCGCAGGATGATGAAGACATCAGGGCGCTTGCTGACGAAATGGGAATAACATATGAGGAGCTCAAAGGGGTTATTGCCGATCTGCATGAATTCAATCCTATGATGGGTCACAGGGGATGCCGTCTTTCAATTTCCTATCCCGAGATAGCCGAAATGCAGACAAGGGCGATTATCGAAGCCGCAATAAATGTCAATAAGGAAGGAATGAACGTAATACCCGAAATAATGATCCCGCTCGTCGGCGAAGTTAAGGAACTGAAGTTTGTAAAAGATATCGTCGTTTCAACCGCCGACAGGATTATTAAGGAAGCAGGCGTAGATCTCAAATACCTGGTCGGTACGATGATAGAAATTCCGAGAGCTGCCATTACAGCCGATCAGATTGCGGAAGAAGCCGAATTCTTCTCATTCGGAACGAATGACCTTACGCAGATGACTTTCGGTTTCAGCCGTGACGACGCCGGAAAATTCCTCGAAGAGTATTACAATAAGAAGATATATGAGTTTGATCCTTTTGCAAAGCTTGACCAGGTTGGCGTTGGCTCACTTGTGAAAATCGCCGTGGAAAAAGGTCGTAAAACAAGACCCGATATCAAGCTCGGTATATGCGGTGAGCACGGCGGTGATCCGTCGTCGATCCAGTTCTGCCATGATGTCGGCCTGAATTACGTATCCTGTTCACCGTACAGGGTACCGCTTGCAAGGCTTGCTGCAGCGCAGGCGGCGATTAATTCCAAAAAATAAAGTCAATAAAATGCGGGCAGGGCGCAAACCCTGCCCATTTTGCGTTATTTAGCGTCAAACGGAACGCGACAGCAGTGCCCCGACCTGTTAACCACCCGCTGAAAAACCGCGTTAAACGCCGAAAAGTGCTTGACACGGGTTGAGAAATGTGTTAAACTAAATTCTGCTTTCCATGTAGGGCTTTTTTTTATGTGTAAAATTTTTATTCCGCAGCGATAGCTCATTTATTGAAGATAACGGATCGTTTTCTTCAGGCAGATAAGCATCGCGAAGATTTCTCCGTAGTATTTCGGAATACTTTAAAGCGCAGAATAAAAATAACTCAAAGAAATCTGATTAGTTGGGCAAAGTTGCGGATAGCAGCAGTTTTTAGCGCATATGAGGGGTGTTACGCAATGAGAGTAAAGATTACATTGGCTTGTACGGAATGCAAGCAAAGAAACTATGATGGAATGAAAAATAAGAAAAACAATCCGGACAGACTGGAAATGAATAAGTATTGCAGGTTCTGCCGGAAACATACGCTGCACAGGGAAACCAAGTAAGCATAACCTTGACTGCGGGACGTTTCGATTTTAGAATAATGCAATAGCACAGGAGTTGTTGTAAATGGCCGAACAAAACAAAAAACCGAATATTTTTCAAAGACTTGCAAGGTTTGCAAAAGAAGTGCGGGCCGAATTGAAAAAAGTAATTTGGCCTTCGAAAAACCAGGTAATTAACAATACGATAATAGTTCTGATAGCGTGCCTTATTATTGGAGGAATTATCTGGATTTTGGATTTTATTCTTGGCCAGTTGTATACGCTCATATTTGTGTAATGCCGCTGTTTTGCGGTGTACTGTGAAAAACGCTGTTTCCGCATTGGTTTGCATTGGCGGGCAGTGTATTTTGATATAGACCGCTGTATCGTTATTGGCAAAGGAGGGAACAGGAGCGTGCCTCCGAGAAATAATGGCTGAAGAAGCGAAATGGTATGTTGTTCATACTTACTCGGGATATGAGAATAAAGTAAAAGCCAACCTCGAAAAAATAGTGGAAAACAATCCTCATTTGCAGGATTATATTATTGATATTGTCGTTCCGATGGAAGAACAAATCGAGATCAAGGACGGAAAAAAGAAAGCGACATTGAAGAAGGTTTTTCCCGGATACGTACTTGTTAAAATGATCATTAATGATGAATCCTGGTATGTGGTAAGAAACACCAGGGGAGTTACGGGTTTTGTCGGCCCCGGCTCAAAACCTGTGCCTTTATCGGATGACGAAATAAGGGCAATGGGTGTTGAGCAGTTCGAAACGGTTGTCGATTACGAGATAGGTGACAGTGTAAGGGTTATTGACGGCCCGCTGGAAAGTTTTATCGGTACTGTCGAAGAAATAAGCATGGACAGGAAAAAGGTCAGGGTTATGGTTTCGATGTTCGGAAGAGAAACTCCGGTAGAGCTCGAGTTTACCCAGATTCAGAAGCTGTAACCTTTTATCGGGACAGAAAAAAATGTTTTGGTTTCCGCTGTTGACAACTGCGGAATTTTGAAATAGAATCTGCTTTTGGGCAGACTTTTTTCTGGGAGGTGGACTATTATGGCAAAGAAAATTGTAGGAGTAATTAAACTCCAGATACCGGCAGGTAAGGCTACGCCTGCTCCACCGGTTGGACCAGCTTTAGGACAGCATAGTGTGAACATTATGGGTTTCTGTAAGGAATTCAATGAAAGAACGGCAAAGGATGCCGGGCTGATCATTCCGGTTGTAATCACGGTTTATGCGGACAGGTCATTTACGTTTATTACAAAGACTCCGCCCGCGTCCGTGCTTATAAAGAAAGCCTGCAAGATTGAAAGCGGTTCAGGCGCTCCGAACCGCGAAAAAGTCGCGCGTCTTTCGAAAGAGGATTTGAAGAAAATCGCGGAAATGAAGATGCAGGATTTAAACGCAGGAAGCCTTGAAGCAGCGATGAAGATGATCGCGGGTACTGCGAGGAGCATGGGCGTCGTTGTTGAAAACTAATGTTATTGTTTTATTGCAGTGGGAGGGAGAAATCCCGAAATCAGCACCACAAAGGAGTGATTTGGTATGAAAAGAGGCAAGAAATATCTTGAAAGCCTGAAGCTTGTCGATAGAATGAAGCTTTACGAACCCGCTGAAGCTATGGATCTCGTACAGAAAGCGGCAAGGGCTAAATTCGATGAAACTGTCGAGGTTCATATAAAACTCGGGGTTGACTCGAGGCACGCGGATCAGCAGGTAAGAGGCGCAGTCGTACTGCCGCACGGTACGGGAAAAACCGTACGTGTGCTTGTATTTGCAAAGGGCGAAAAAGCTACCGAAGCAGAAAAAGCCGGTGCGGATTATGTAGGCGCCGAAGATTTGGTTAACAAAATCCAGAAGGAAAACTGGTTTGAATTCGATGTTGTTGTTGCAACACCTGATATGATGGGTGTTGTCGGACGTCTTGGACGTGTTCTCGGTCCGAAAGGCTTAATGCCGAACCCGAAGGCCGGAACCGTTACGATGGATGTTGCGAAAGCGATAGCGGATATAAAAGCTGGTAAAATAGAATATCGTCTTGATAAAACAAATATAATCCACTGCCCGATAGGAAAGGTTTCATTCGGAACCGAAAAACTGGTGGATAATTTCCGTACGCTGCTTGATGCGGTAATCAAGGCAAAACCCGCCGCCGCAAAAGGGCAGTACCTTAGAAGCGTTGTTGTGGCTTCGACAATGGGGCCCGGTATAAAGATTAACCAGCAGAGAATTTTTGAATAATAATGCGGAATAAGCTCTCTGCTATGAGAAAATACTATTTACAAATGGTTTCGTATATAGTAAAATAACGAAGCGTAAGACTATCACCGTTATTTTATGCGAAACCTGTTTTGTTCACGCTGTATGCGGGACAAAACGAAAGCTTAATATTCGGCCATAGACAGCAGGAACCGTCAGGTATAACGTATATCATCCTGCCGAGGCGGAAACAAGGTTTACCCAACAGGTATTTAAACCTCTGTATGTCTATGGCGGATAAAGAATACAGAGGTTTTTTATTGCGTAAAAAACGCTGATAAAATACACAATAGGTAATCAGGTAAAAGTTCAGTAAGGAGGTGCCGCGAATGCCAAGCGAAAAAACCCTGGAGCTGAAAAAGGCAAAAGTGCAGGAATTGTCAGGCAAGATAAAAGAGGCAAAATCTTTTGTATTGGCAGACTACAGGGGTTTGACCGTCGAACAGGATACCCAGATGAGAAGGGCCATGCGCGAAGCTGGAATTGAGTATATGGTCGTTAAGAACTCGATTGCCAGGTTTGCTATGAAAGAAATTGGCTATGATCAACTGGACGAATATTTAAAGGGCCCTACATCCATTGCCATTAGCATGCAGGATCCGGTCGCTCCGTCCAAGATCATGACCAAATACGCCAAAGAATATGAAAAACTGGACATTAAAGCCGGTGTCGTAGAAGGCAAGGTAGTCGGCATTGATATGATTAAGTCCATTGCCGCTCTGCCGTCCAGAGAAGAACTTGTCGCTAAGGTAGTAGGCGCGCTGGCAGCGCCGTTGTACGGAATCGTAACTGTGCTTAATGCGAATATCCGTGGTCTGGCTGTTGCTTTGAATGCAATTGCAGAGAAAAAACAAGCACAAGCATAATCAAATATTTAAAGTGGAGGTTTTGAAAATGAGTGAAAAAGTAACAAAGTTAATTGAAGAAATTAAAGGTTTAACAGTCCTTGAATTGTCCGAACTGGTAAAAGCTCTTGAAGAAGAATTCGGCGTATCCGCTGCCGCTCCTGTGGCTGTTG
The DNA here is from genome assembly GCA_012516065.1 of Clostridiaceae bacterium. GTDB lineage: Bacteria > Bacillota > Clostridia > DSM-8532 > DSM-8532 > DTU069. The sequence continues at coordinate 518 of JAAYXD010000096.1, read as the reverse complement.
CCGCGGCTCCCGCAGCAGGCGGAGGCACGGCAGAGGCTGCTCCTGTTGAGGAAAAGACCGAATTTGATGTTATCCTGAAAGATGTTGGCGCAGAAAAGATTAAGGTTATTAAAGTTGTCCGTGAAGTGACAAATCTTGGCCTTAAGGAAGCGAAAGATCTGGTCGATAATGCTCCTTCAACGATTAAGGAAGGAGTATCAAAGGACGAAGCCAACAATATTATCGCTAAGTTCAAGGAAGCCGGCGCAACCTGTGAAATGAAGTAATTTAACCTGTTTACCTGACAAAGCCTGCGTTTTAACGCAGGCTTTTATCATATACAGTGTTTCGTTTACCTTTTTCACTGCCTGTCGTCACTGAAATTACCCGAGCCGGAGCCGCGTACCTACCGGAACGCGGCAGCAATGGCTGGACCCGTATTCACCCGCTGTGTATTCGGTATAATTCCTGCGGATCCTGATTCGATTTATACGAAGGCGGGATATAACTAGTAGTAGCAAAAAATACTACTTATATAT
>JAAYXD010000095.1 GCA_012516065.1 Clostridiaceae bacterium | reverse complement strand
TTGTTTGTTTTTGGTTATATAAATTTTAACACAGGAGGTTGATCTCTGTTTCTTTTTCTTCAAAAATTCCACAATTATTTTACACTATCTGACGGCTTAACGTAAAAATAGGAACCGTATAAGTTTATCTGACCGGGAAATATTTCAAATAACCGCCGTTTTGTCTTATATCCGTTATGTTGTACGTACAAGTTAATTATGGTATAATATAAAATAACGTGCAACCCGTTGCAGCAGTTATCGTACTTTTGGAAATAAAACCCGTAATTCGAATAGTTTCAGGTGGTAATATTTGAACGGAAATAAACCGAAGTATCAAAAACTGAAAGAATATCTGAAAAAAACCATCATCGATTCCGAACTGAAGTCCGGAGATAAGATTCCTTCGGAAAACATGCTTTCAGCAAAGTTTAATATCAGCAGGCATACCGTCAGAAAGGCGCTCGGTGAGCTTGTCAATGAAGGCTGGCTCGTAACGACGCAGGGAAAGGGAACTTTTGTCCGTGACACGAAAAATAACAACGGCGGCGTGCGCCGGATTATTGGCGTGATGACGACGTATCTCGGAGATTATATATTTCCTTCGATAATCAGGGGAATTGATCAGGTTCTTGCCGAAAATGGCTATAATATTGTGCTGTGCTGCACAAACAACCGGTTCGACACCGAAAGGGTCTGCCTGAACAACCTGTTAAGCCAGAACATAAACGGGCTTATTGTTGAAACAACCAAAAGCGCGCTTCCAAACCCTAACCTGGATTTATACCGCATGTTCCAGAAAAGGGATATACCGGTTTTGTTTATGCATGGCAGTTATAAGGGTTTTGATGCCGCTTCGGTATATGAGGATGATGTTGAAGCGGGATATATTGCTGCAAAGCATTTGATTCAGCTTGGGCACAAAAAAATCGGCTGTATATTTAAAATAGATGACATACAGGGACACGCGAGGTTTGAAGGGTTTATAAAAGCGCACCGCGAGCACGATCTGATCGTAAGCGACAAAAATACGCTGTGGTTCGATACGGCCGATCTGGCATACAAAGTAAACGAAAACGGTCCCGTTGAAGAGCTGCTTAATGAATGCACTGCGATAGTATGCTATAACGACCAGATTGCGCTTAAGATGATTGATATTGTCAGGGCAAAGAATATTCCGGTTCCCGACAGGCTTTCGCTGGTCAGTTTCGATGACTCGGATTTGGCTACCGCATCGGAAATAAAAATGACAACGGTAGCACATCCGAAAGAGAAGCTTGGAATGGAAGCGGCCAGTATCATGCTGAAAATGCTTTCGGATCCGGGATTGAAAGTAAATGTAAAAATTAAGCCCGAGTTTGTTATACGCGCAAGTACGGGGCCTGTACGGGCGAATGAAGCGGATTCGGCGCATACCCCGTGACAGTTGTTACCGTTCAAAAGCAAAATAATAACTATTGTAAAATAGTTATATAAATTGAGAGGTGTTTTTTATGCTTGAGGAATTAAAGGAACAGGTCTTGAAAGCAAATCTTCTTCTTGTCGAGTACAAACTCGTCACGTTTACATGGGGAAACGTAAGCGGCATTGACAGGGAAAAAGGGCTTGTAGTAATAAAGCCGAGCGGTGTTCCGTATGATCAGTTGAAGGCCGAGCATATGGTCGTGGTCGATCTGGAAGGAAATGTACGGGAGGGCTCGCTGAAGCCTTCTTCCGATACACCGACGCATCTGGTATTATATAAGCATTTTAGCGAAATAGGGGGAGTCGTCCATACGCATTCACCCTGGGCAACGGGCTTTGCTCAGGCAGGCAAGGGTATTCCCGCACTGGGAACGACACACGGCGATTATTTCTACGGTGAGATTCCATGTACGAGGAAAATGACCGAAAAAGAGATAAACGGGGCGTATGAGGAAGAAACGGGAAATGTTATCGTTGAAACATTCAGGGATAAAGACCCGATGGAAATTCCGGCGGTTCTCGTGAATATGCACGGACCTTTCACCTGGGGGAAGGACCCGTTGAAAGCCGTTGAGAATTCTGTCGTACTCGAGGAAGTCGCAAAAATGGCCTTTACCTCGATGATGCTTTCCCCCGGGATCGGGAAAATGGATCAGGCGCTGCTGGACAGGCATTATCTGCGTAAGCACGGAGCGACGGCCTATTACGGCCAGTAACGGATTGTATCTGAAATTGCCCGGCAATTTTTTCATAAATAACAAATTTATATGGAGGGAGAAAAATCATGGGTCTCAGTGTTAATGATGTAAAGAACGCAATCATCAAAGGCGAAACGGCGATCGGCATCGAATTCGGATCAACACGCATAAAAACTGTTATGGTAGGAAAGGACAATAAACCTATCGCATCCGGAAGCCATGATTGGGAGAACAGCTACGAAAACAATATCTGGACTTACAGCCTTGAAAGCATCTGGAACGGGATACAGGACAGCTACCGGAAAATGGCCGAAAATGTTAAAGAGCAGTACGGTGTGGAAGTACAAACCACCGGGGCGATTGGCATCAGCGGTATGATGCACGGTTACCTCGTTTTCGACAAGGAAGGTAATCTATTAACGCCTTTCAGGACATGGCGGAATAATATAACCGGCGAAGCTTCCGAAAAGCTTACCAACCTGTTTAACTTCCCGATACCGCAGAGATGGAGTATTGCCCATCTTTACCAGGCCATACTTAATAAGGAAGAACATATATATGACATAGACTATATGACGACATTGGCGGGCTATGTCCACTGGAAACTTACCGGCGAGAAAGTACTGGGCATTGGAGAAGCATCGGGAGTTTTCCCCATTGATAGTAAAACGAAAAAGTACAATACGAAAATGCTTAATCAGTTCAATGAACTCATCAGTGACTTGAATCTCCCGTGGAAACTGGAAAATATCGTGCCGGGTATCCTTTTGGCCGGCGAAAAAGCGGGCGTGCTGACCGAGGAAGGAGCAAAGCTTCTGGATACATCAGGAAAACTGCGGCCCGGAATACCGCTTTGTCCGCCGGAAGGTGACGCTGAAACAGGAATGGTCGCGACGAACAGTATTACGGTGCGCACAGGAAATGTTTCTGCGGGAACTTCGGTTTTTGCTATGATTGTGCTTGAAAAAGAACTGTCCCGGGCATACCCGGAAATTGATCTTGTTACCACGCCGACAGGGGAACTCGTTGCCATGGTTCATTCGAATAACTGCACGTCAGATTATGACGCGTGGATGAGATTATTCGGTGAAGTTATAAAATCCGTCGGCATGGAAGTCGAAAAACCAAAACTTTATGATACTTTGCTCGAGATGGCGCTGGAAGGCGATCCGGACTGCGGCGGCCTGCTCGCATACGGGTATATTTCAGGCGAGCACATTACCCATTTTGAACAGGGATGCCCGTTGTTTGTCCGTTCATCAAACAGCAATTTCAATCTCGCAAACTTTATGAGGGTTCATTTATTTACGGCTCTTGGCGCTTTAAAGATCGGACTGAATATACTTCTGGAAAAAGAGTCGGTAAAGGTTGACAGGATGACCGGCCACGGTGGATTTTTCAAAACGAGGGAAGTAGGGCAGAAGATTATGGCAGCTGCTTTCAATGCCCCGATATCGGTAATGGAAACTGCCGGTGAAGGCGGAGCCTGGGGTATTGCCCTGCTTGCGTCGTATATGATCAACCGGTCCGAAAACGAATCATTGGATGATTACCTGAATAACAAGGTTTTCGCGGAAAGCACAGCGTATACGGTTTCTCCTGATCAGCGCGATGTCGAAGGCTTCAATGAATTTATGAAACGTTATGTAAAAGGTCTTGCGATTGAAAAAGCTGCGGTTGAAAACTTGCCGTAATTCAAGCCGGAACCGGCAAGGTTACGTCGATAATACGTCTTCAAGAGCCGCGAATACTGTAAAGACAACAGAATAACCCGAAAACATTTGCATTAGGAACGGTTTTTGATTTATGAAAAATCAAAAACCGTTCTTTTTTTATCGAAACAAAAGAAGTCAACATAAATTCAGGCATAAAAGGTGGCTGATGTATAAATACTATAATTTACAGGAGTTTCCGAATAACCGGCAAAAAGGTGGTATCCGTATGCATACTGTCTGGAAAGGTTCGATAAGCTTCGGTCTGGTGAACATACCGGTTAAAATGTTTACCGCTACCGAGGATAAGGATATAAAGTTCAGGTATATTCATAAAACCTGCAATACGCCGCTGAATTACAAAAAGGTATGCCCTTCGTGCAATATCGAAGTCAGTGATGAAGATGTCGTGAAAGGCTACGAATACGAACCCGGGCATTTCGTAGTGCTGAGGGACGAGGATTTTAAGGCAATACAGGGCAAGTCCGGCGGCTCAAAGAGCATCGAAATACTTGATTTCGTTAAGCTGTCCGAAATAGATCCGGTTTATTTCGATAAAACATATTACCTCGCGCCGCAGGATACCGACGGAAAGGCGTACAACCTTCTGCGCCGTGCAATGGGTGAAACGGGAAAGATCGCGATAGCGAGGGTGACTATACGCAGCAGGCAGACACTCGCGGCACTAAGGGTATACCGCGATGCGCTTGTTATGGAAACGCTGTTCTATGCCGATGAGGTGAGACCGTCGGAACAGATTCCGAATCTTCCGCGGAACACCGAAACAAACGAAAAGGAACTCGATATCGCCGTCAAGTTGATTGACAGTCTTACCGCCGAGTTTAAACCGGAAAAATATACGAATGAATACAGGACCGTTTTAACCGAACTGATAAACAAGAAAATAGAAGGTGAAGAAATAAGGGTCGCTCCGACTGTATCGCAAAGCAATGTCATTGACCTTATGGAAGCATTGAAGGCAAGCCTCCAGGAAACGAAGAAGAAGACCGGGCATAAAGACGCGCAGGCAAAAAAGAAAAAATCGGAAAAAGCGGTGTAGAGATGGAATGGTTCGAACCGATGGAGCCAATCCTTACGGAAACTATCAAAAGCGGTGACAGGTGGATACATCAGGTTAAGTGGGACGGTATTCGCGGCCTGTGCTATGTTGAAAACGGCCGGATCAGCCTTTTTACCCGCACGGGAAGGGACAGAACCGGATGGTATCCCGAAGTGTCGGACGCGGTAAAATTATTAAGCTGCAAAAACACCGTTCTCGACGGCGAGCTTATCGTGCCTGACGACAACGGAAAGCCTTCTTTCCATAACATAATGAAAAGGGAAAGGATAAGAAGAAAAGAGGTTTTGCCGCGGTATCGCGAGTTGTATCCCGTGCATTACATGGTTTTCGATATACTTTCAATAAACGGAAGAGATTTGAGGCAGGTTCCGCTTGCGGACAGGAAGCAAATCCTCAATAAAACATTGAATTCAAACGGTATGATTCATGTGGTTGAAGACTACCCGGACGGTAAAGCGCTGTTTTCAGCGGTAAAAGACAATGGGATGGAGGGAATTGTATCAAAGCGCATCGACAGCCGTTATATTGCCGGCAAGAAACACCGCGAATGGTTTAAGACAAAGGTTAAAAAACAAATCCTTGCGGTTGTATGCGGGGTAAAAGTTTTAAGCGGTGAGATTAAGTCACTCGTGCTCGGAGTATATGAAGAAAACAGGTTAAAAGTTATCGGAAGCGTATCGTCGGGCCTGTCATACGGCGACAAACAGCTTCTGGCCGAACAGCTTCCGCGTCTCGCGCTTTCGGATCCGCCCGTTTCGAATGGCAAGGCTTACAGCGGAGTGATATGGATAAATCCTGTTTTAACCGTTATCGTGCAATTCCTTGAAAGAGAACCGCAAGGCGCGTTGAGGCATCCCGTCCTTATAGGGTTCAGTTCAAGAAACCCGGCTGATGCCGACGGAAAGGAGGAACCGGTATAAAAAAGGTAAGTACCGCGCCGTTAAAACTGTCAAATCCGGATAAGCTGCTGTTTCCCGACGCCGGCATTACAAAGCTTGATTATGTAAAAAAGCTGCATGAGCTTGCGCCGTTTATCCTGGCATATACGAAAGAGCGGAACATTACGACGATACATTACCCTGACGGTTTGGACGGCAAATCATACTATCAGAAAAACATTCCCGATCACGCGCCCGATTATATATCGCACCGGATGATAGACGGCATAGACCATATAATAGTCGATACCGTTGAAAGTCTTTTATGGCTGGGCAACATGGCCGCGCTTGAGTTTCACATCCCGTTCAATACGATGAGCAGCCCGGATAATCCCGACGCGCTTGTCTTCGATCTGGACCCGGCCGAAGGCCAGCCATTTTCACAGACCGTCGAAGCGGCTCTGATTATCCGTCAAAACCTCGACAGCATAGGGATTAAAAGCTACTGCAAAACATCGGGAGCAACGGGTTTGCAGGTTTCAATACCGCTTGGAAGAAAACTTGGCTATGATCTCGCAAGGGAACTTAACCGGTTTTTTGCGCGCTATTTTACGGATAAATACCCTAACGTGTTTACTATTGAGCGGAAAGTGAAAGATCGCGGCAAACTGTTGTATTTCGACTATTTGCAGATGTGGAAGGGAAAAACGATAATCTGTCCCTATTCGCCGAGAGCCGTAAAGACGGCAAACATATCTGCCCCCGTATTATGGGAGGAACTTGAAACAGGTATAAAACCTGACGATTTTACGCTGCTTAATATCCTGCCCAGGCTGAAGCAGAAAGGCGACTTATACAAACCTGTCATTAGTTCCGGCCTTGACAGCGGAATTGAAAATTTAATTAAATCGCTTAAAAAATCCAATTCCACCGGCGGAAATTAGGTCGCTGATTTTATCTTTTCAATGCATTATAAAAACAATTAGCCATCAAATAAAATGCCTGGAACCATATTCCATATGCGCGATATGATCCTTAAATGAAATCAATTCCGCTATTATATGAAATAACGCGATATTTTATAATTGCATACGATTGCGGTTATCAATGTTTACACATGGTTATGAACAGCCGCAGACCGGCTTAAAACACAATAATCGGGCATTTCATTTCATATGCTCTCCGGCTATAATCAGAACAATAAGTAAACAGAATTACGGCTTGATGGATAAAGCGAAAGATAGCTGTATTTTTTGCGTGTCCACCAAGTTTTGATTCTGGTATTATTAAAAGGAAAAGAGGGCTCAATATGAGTGAGGACACGCAAAGCCCATGTTACCGGGTCGGCATCGCGTATAACCTGAAGCACGAAAAAGAGGGCGAACCGGAGGATGAACAGGCAGAGTACGACAGTATAAGCACAATACGCACGATAGCCGGCGCAATTGAGAAGACGGGCTGCAAAGCTGTTTTTATTGAAGCGCGGGAAGATTTTCCCGAAAAAATAAAAAAAGCGGATGTTGATTTTGTTTTTAACATTGCGGAAGGAAAAGGAGGAAGGGGAAGAGAAGCGCAGGTTCCGTCAATACTGAATCTATATTCAATACCATATACGGGTTCCGATGAAACAACTCTATGCATTGCACTGGATAAAGGGATTGCCAAGAAGATCGTAAAATCCCGGGGTATAAAAACGCCAGTGTTTTTTATTTGGAAAAATAATGAAACAGATATACCTAGCAGGCTTCGCTTTCCCGTGATCATAAAACCCGTTTCCGAAGGTTCGAGCAAAGGGATTCTCGGGACGATGCTCGCTACGAACAGAAATGAACTCAAGAAACTTCTCGCGGAAAAATGGGCAAGATACCGCCAGCCTTTGATGGCGGAAGAATATATAAACGGGCGGGAGTTTACTGTCGGAATAATCGGAAACGGCAAAGAAAAGCGGGTTTTCAGACCGATGGAAATAATCATATCCCCGGACGCAAATCCTGACGGAAGCAGAATATACAGTTTTCACGCGAAAACAAATTATGAGAGATATGTGAAATATGAATGCCCTGCGCGCCTGGAGCAGGAGTTGGAGGAAAAAATAATCAGGGTATCGGAGCAGATTTATGATGTTCTTGAATGCCGTGATTTTGCAAGGATTGATCTAATTCTCGACGAAGGCGGCAATCCTTATTTTATTGAAATAAATCCTCTGCCCGGTTTGGCTCCGGGGTACAGCGATTATGTCATGCTGGCCGAAAATAACGGGGTGGAATACGACGAACTGATTAGGCTGATTCTTAACAGCGCTCTCAAGCGCTGCGGGATGAAAACTGTATAAAAGGGTGGAACAAAATGATTGATTATAGAAATACCGAATTATGGAAAAATGTTACCGAAGAACAGTGGCATGACTGGAAATGGCAGCTTAAAAACAGGATACAGGACACGAAGACATTAAGTAAAATAATACATATGCGGGAAGAAGATCTGATACTTCTGGAGGAATGCCTGAAACGCTTCAGGATGGCCGTTACGCCGTATTACGCATGCCTTATAACCCCTTCCGAACCGGGCTGTCCCGTTAAGGCCCAATGCATCCCTTCAGCTCAGGAAATGCAGATATCATCTTTTGAAATGGAGGACCCGCTCGGTGAAGTGAAATATGCGAAGACCAAAGCAATTGTACATAAATACCCTGACAGGGTCCTGTTCCTGCTGACAGGAAAATGCGCGATGTACTGCCGTCACTGTACGAGGAGGAGATTTGCAGGAAGCGAGGATTTTGTCATCAGTGAAGAAGATATATGTTCTTCCCTGGACTATATAAAAAGCCATACCGAAGTCAGAGATGTTCTTTTATCGGGAGGAGATCCGTTTACCCTCAGCGACAGGTTCCTCGAATCGATTATCCGGAGAATAAGGGAAATCCCCCATGTGGAAATAATAAGAATCGGCACAAGGACTCCTGTAGTAATTCCGATGCGGATAACGGAAGAGCTTGTCGGTATGCTTAGGAAATACCATCCTGTCTGGATAAACACGCACTTCAACCACCCGAACGAGATTACCGATGAAGCGGCAGCAGCGTGCGCGAGAATAGTTGACGCAGGTATTCCGCTCGGCAACCAGACGGTTCTTCTTAAAGGCGTTAACGACAGCGCCGAGACTATTAAAGAATTATGCCTTAAACTTGTAAAAATCAGAGTAAGGCCGTATTATCTTTACCAGTGCGATATTGCGCAGGGGATTAACCATTTCAGGACTCCTGTCGAAAAAGGGCTCGAAATAATGGCTAAACTCAGAGGATATATTTCAGGCTTTGCCGTACCGACGTTTGTTATAGACGCGCCCGGCGGAGGCGGTAAAATACCGGTAAATGTCCAGTATATCGAAGAATGGAACGGCAGCGAAATAAAGTTGAAGAACTATAAAGGTGAAATATATTCTTACCCGAACGCCGGGGAATAACAGGCATTAAAACCTGTAATGCCTCCGGTAATAGTTTCTTCTTCTTGATGCGCCCTTTAGTATTATTCTTAAGATAATCAATGCCAATATCAGAATGCCGGTTATGATTGCAATGGTTCTGATCGTTTTGTTTTCAATAAGTTCGGCAATTTTATCGCGTATTTGCGCATGTATTGTTTTTTCGATGTCGTTCATCGCTATTAACTGGACGCTTCCGATTTCCTCACCCTTGTAGAACCAGGTTTTGTAGCCCATTACCTGTCCTTTTTCCACAGGGGCGGCGAACGGGGTGTTCAGTACTTCTTTAACCGTTACTTCGGCCTGAAGTCTTTCGGGTGAAACAGGCAAAAGATGCTTTACCGTGCCTAATGTCTGCAGTTCAACTAATATGTTGTCAACGGCGTCGGCTACTTCGTATCTTCCGTAAAACTCGCCCGATGAAGCCAGTGTCTGGACCTTGTAATTCATATACCCGTATTCAAGAAGTTTTTTAGCTTCCGCGAAAAGAATATCATTCGTTTCCGCTCCGAGGATAACTCCAATCAGTTCAAGACCTTCATTGTTTACCGCGGAAAACACAAGGCACCTGCCCGCTTTTCCCGTGTATCCCGTTTTAATGCCCGTGACCCTGTCATAATAGTCGGATCTGCTCTTCAGCAGCTTGTTCGTTGATTCAATATGCCATTTGTCCCATCCGTCTTTTTTTCTAAGGTTTGTATCGGGCAGCGGAACCTCCGTTAATGCTACTATCTGCCTGAATATCGGGTATTTCATTGCTTCGCGCGAGGCTATCGCCAAATCCCTCGCCGTTGTATAGTGATTTTCTTCGTCAAGGCCGTATGTATTCGTAAAATGCGAATTTTTAAGGCCCAACTCCTCGGCTTTTTTATTCATTAAATCCACGAAATCGTCAATGTTCCCCGAAGGAACCAGGTTCTCGGCAATTACATTGGACGCTTCGTTGGCTGATATAATCAAAACGAAGTTTAATAGATCCTGAAAAGTACGAATCTCGCCGGGCCTGATTCCGGCTATGCCGTAATCGGCAGGGATGCTGTTTATGGCGTGCCTGCTCGCTTTCATTTCCATGTCGAGCGGGGCCATTTCAAGAGCGGTAAGTGCTGTGATTATCTTTGTGGTGCTTGCGGGAGACCATTTTTGATCGGCATTTTTCTCGTAAAGAACCTGACCTGTTTCAAGATCGATAAGGATTGCTACCGGGGCGGATACATCAAACTCTTCCGCGAAAGATACAGTCCCTCCGGTTAACAATAAAAGCAGGGAAACTAAAATAGGTATTATCTTTTGTTTCAGCTTAGACATTCTTGCACGCTCCTGGTCTTGTTGTTATCGCAGCTACCGAAAATGATCGCTTACGGCATATTCATACATATAACAGCATGAATTTATGAAAATATATAAAATTACATATTATAACCGTTATTTCAACACATACGGAAAACTATCGGCAGTACAATAGTAT
>JAAYXD010000327.1 GCA_012516065.1 Clostridiaceae bacterium | reverse complement strand
GGCTTTGTTAACTTAGTATGAAAGAAATGAGACCTGAAAGGCCTCTGGTAGGTTTAAAAAAGGGAAAAACCTACAAATGGAAACGCCTAAGTGTAAGATAACACGAAAAAAAGATACGTGCAAGCCTTTGAAAAAAATCAGGTCAGCACAAATAGTCCTGATGTAGTACAGGACGGAATGAACCTTGAAATCTGAATATTACTCAAGCTACCAAAAGCCAGAATAGCCGTTCTTTTTCCGAGTAGTTCACACCAGCGACTTGAGCTGGCGTGAGACCATTGAGGCTGGAATGAGGTCGGATGAAGTTGTAGAAGAAGATGTAAGTAGCAATAAGTCTATTGGCAGATTCAAATGAATTAAAACCTCTTTTAGGTTTGTACCAAGCTTTAAATTGCCCATTAAAAGCCTCAAGAACGTTGTTATTGATTAAGTCATCAAAGTCTTCAACGCGTATATGTTCAGCTTGTGGAAAGAACAAAGAAGCAGGCTGCAGATAGGCATAATATCTGTCGGAGATGACAGCATACCGGGGTTGTCCAAACTTTCTTCTGCAGTTAGATAAAAGGCTATGGGCAGATGCCGAGTCACGCATAGGGGAAAGATTGAAGTCAAGAACTAATCTGGTTTCTGCATCAAAAGCGAGCCAGAGGTAATAATCTTTACCAGCAATTTTAATATAAGTTTCATCGAAATGCCATTCATCCGAATCACAAAGATTAATCCCCAAAAGCCTGTCATCAGCAATTTTCTTGAATACAGGAGCAAAGCGCTTGATCCATTTAGAAACAGTTACATGAGAAACCTTAACCTGGTGAACCATATGTAAGGTTTGAGCGACTTTTCGGGTTGTTGAATTTCCGCAGAAGTAGTAAGTCAGTGCATGAAGAACAATATGAAGCGGATGGCGCATACCTTTAAAAGAAAAGGTTTCAGGCTTAAACTCGGAAGAAGGGGTCTCAACATTTATTAGTTTTGGTACTCGAAAAGAATGGTTGCATTTTTTGTCACAGCAACGGAAGTTTGAGTAATAAGTATAGTCATGGTGAAGAAAAGTTGCTTTACCACAAACAGGACAATCGGGATATATTCTTTTTCTTGGTGAACATGGTTTATCAGGTGCAAACTGCCGTTTGCATCGTTGACACTGATATCTTTGAAAACCGTCTTTGTCCTTACCAAAACGGTGAAGAACTTTTGAAAAACACCTTGGACATACTACGTTTGATGGTATAATGGTCATGAGACTTGAACGCTCCTTTCTGGGAGGTAATGGGTTTTTGGCAATTTCCATTATACCAGAGGCGTTTCAGGTCTCATTTTTATTATTAAGTTAACAGAACACCATATCCAACAAGGAGGAGCCCTATGATATTTTCATATGCTACAAGGAAAAGACCGAGGACGGAAGCAGGACGAAGGACAGCGTCCTTGCACAGGATATATACTATGAGCTTACAGATATGTGATACCGGGTGTTTTTCGCGCGCATCACTCTGGAGGACAAACTTGGCATAGAGTACGAGCCGTACATATTCGCGGCATTGAACAGCGCGAAGGTGATGGTTGCGGTAGGGACATCCCCGGAGAATTTCAACGCCGTATGGGTCAGGAACGAATGGAGCAGGTTCCTTTCCCTGATGAAGAAAGACCGCGGCCGCATACTTATTCCGTGTTACCGTGACATGGACCCGTATGACCTGCCCGATGAGCTGGCTATGCTCCAGGCGCAGGACATGAGCAAGATCGGGTTTATGCAGGACCTGGTGCGCGGGATAAAGAAGGTTTTAGACGCCAAGGCTGCCAAAACACCCGAAAAGGTTGTCCCGGATGTTATTACCTCATCCCTC
>JAAYXD010000301.1 GCA_012516065.1 Clostridiaceae bacterium | reverse complement strand
GTATGATGTAGTATGTGGTATAATATAATAAAGGCTCTTTCTTGGGAGGTATTTGGCCTATGTTCGTGAAAAAAAACAGATGCAAAAATGGACGTATATTACTGACTCTTACTCGTTCATACAGAGAAAACGGGAAAGTTAAGCAAAAGCATGTTGAAGTACTCGGCTATCTCGATGAACTGGAAAAAATTTATCCTGACCCTATCGCCCATTTTCGGGAAATTGCTAAACAGCGTACCGCAGAAGAAACTCTCAATTCTGAGCCCATTAAACTTGTACTGAATCCTGATACTAAAATTTCAGAGCATGAAATTGGATTGAAAAATCTTGGTTATGTCTTCCTCGAAAAAATTTACCATGAATTGGGTATTCATACTTTTTTTCAACGGCGTGAAAACAGACTAAAAATTGATTTTAATTTAAATGCTATCTTTCGCCTGCTTGTTTATTCCCGTGTACTGTATCCAGGTTCCAAGAAAGAAGCATACGAAAAGCAGGATCGTTTTTTTGAGACTTTTGCCCCCTCTTTAGAAGCTGTCTATCGCAGTCTTGACTACTATGACAGATTTAATTTAGATCTTCAGACTTGGCTCAATAACGCTATCCTGGAACAATATGGCCGGGATCATGAATTGGCCTATTACGATGTTACCAATTACTATTTTGAAATAGATCAAGAAGATGAACTAAGACGGAGAGGTCCCAGCAAAGAAAAACGTCCAAATCCTATTGTCCAAATGGGACTGCTTCTTGATAGTAAAGGTCTGCCTTTAGCATTCCATCTCTTTCCTGGTAATCAATCGGAAAAACTATCTCTAAATCCAATTTTGAACAGAGTCAAAGAAGATTACAAATTCGGTCGTATTGTGGTTGTAGCTGATAAAGGACTTAACTGTGGTGATAATATTGCCTATCAAATAGCCTCAGGCAATGGATATATCTATAGTCAATCCATAAGAGGCGCAGATCAGGAGTTCAAGCAATATGTATTGGACCAAAGCGGATATCAGGGTAATGGGGAATTTAGATGTAAATCCCGCATTTATCCCAGAGAAATTACTTTTACTGACCGGAATGGTAAAAAGCAAAAGATACGTGTTGACCAGAAACAAGTTGTTTTTTTCAGCCAGGATTATGCAGAAAAAGCCCGTTATGAAAGGAGCCGCGTAATCGAAAAAGCCAAAAGGTATCTTAAAACTCCTTCTGCTTTTACCCGCTCTATATCATATAGTGCTGCTTCATATATTAAAGGCATTCAAATAAACGAAGACGGTGAAATTGTAAAAACAAACACTAAGCTATATTTGGATGAGGATAAAATTCGTGAAGAAGAAAAATATGACGGTTACTATGCTATAGTTACCAGTGAATTAGATAAAAGTGATAATGAAATTATTGAAATATATCATAACCTCTGGAAAATAGAAGAGACTTTCAAAATATCCAAGTCTGAACTTAGAACACGCCCGATTTATGTTTCACTGGAAGCTCATATCGAGGCCCATTTTCTAAGTTGTTTTGTTGCATTGCTTTTGATCCGAATTCTTGAAATGAGGATGAATC
>JAAYXD010000283.1 GCA_012516065.1 Clostridiaceae bacterium | reverse complement strand
TATAATGGACCCATAGGTTAAGACACAAAAATCAAAAAACTAAGCTATAATGGAGCTATGGAAAAGAGAAGAATATTCAAACCGGAAGAAAAAGCGAAAATCGTATTGGAGATGCTACGTGAGGAAAAGACGATAGCCGAAATTGCCTCTGAGTATGGGGTTCACCCCAGCCAGTTACATCGCTGGAAAGCAGAGGCCCTTGAGAACCTGCCTACCCTATTCACCCGGGGCGCAAGCGAAGTAGAAAAGATGAGAAAGCAGCATGAAGCAGAGAAGGAGGAGCTGACCAAGCAAATTGGCCAGTTGACCATAGAGGTCAATTGGTTGAAAAAAAAATCTGCTGAACTCAACTTGCGCCGAAGAAAGACGTGAAATGGTGGAGCGTGATCATCCTAAACTCACCGTGAAGAGGCAGACGGAGTTGCTGGAAGTTAATCGCACTAGTGTCTACTACAAGCCATCGTATGAAGAAGATAAAGATATAGAACTAATGCACCTGATAGACATGATCTATACCCGTTGGCCGCATTATGGTTACAGGCGGATCCGGGAGGTACTAAAGGGTATGGGCTATATAGTTAACAAAAAGCGGGTGCTGCGGCTGATGCGCCAGATGGGGATTGCCGGGCTTTGCCCAGGTCCCAATCTGAGCAAGCGGAACCATCAGCATCACACATATCCCTACCTGCTGCGAGGTGTTAAGGCTGAAAGGCCAAACCACATCTGGGGAATCGACATTACATATATTCGCATGAAGGGTAGCTTTATGTACCTCGTGGCAATTATCGATTGGTATTCCCGGTATGTAGTGAGTTGGGAACTATCACAGACACTGGAACGTTCCTTTGTGCTGCGTGCGTTGAAAAAGGCGTTGGCAGCCAGGAAGCCGTTAATCATCAACAGTGACCAGGGCAGCCATTTTACCTGTGGTGATTATATTGACCTGTTGAAGCAAAATGGGATACAAATCAGCATGGACGGCAAAGGCCGGGCGACCGATAACGCAATTACAGAACGTTTTTTCAGGAATCTGAAGTGGGAAAAAATCTATTACGAGGAGTACCGGATGCCTCGGGAGGTATACCGGGCAGTACGGACTTATATTGACGAATACAATTATGAGAGACCTCATCAGGCGATTAATTATGGGAAACCGGCAGAATTATATTTTGGGCAGGTTAGGCCAATAAAACCCTTAACCACCGCTTGATTACCAAAGACATTCGGAGGTATTTGAATTTCAAGGGCGGGCCTAAGCCCGGCTTTGCGAACCCTTGAAATTCAAATACCGGAGGCTGTATAATACAACGGCCGGTGGTGGGGTTAACCAATTAAAATGAGACAAACGAAGGGAGGAAAATGTAGCTTAAAATTTTTGAAATAGTGTCTTGACAACGGGGGGCACTACACTGCTCTGACTGTTGTATCTACGCAATGCTGTGTCATCATGCCCGCAATAACTAATTGATCAATTTTATGCAATTGCAGAAAACTATGTAGTTCTGTATCTTTAAAACTGTTCGGAGTGTGTTTGATAATAACTTTTTCCCCTTCAATTGGCTCGATTGCTTTATATATTTCCGTGCCGACTGTTCCAAACTTAAAAAAAGCAGCGTCCTCTTTCATGTTAATATGCTGAATAAATACCACCAAATCCCCTTCTGCTCTGAACCTAGCCAGCACACTTTGAATGTTTTTCGCCGCCATAGCAGCATTCGGTAACGGATAAGCCCCATTTTCAAAATAATCATTCTGAACATCAATAATTAGTAATGCCTTTTTCATACCTTTCCTCCTTCATTTCTTGCTTTTAGCTGTAAAATTACTCACTTATTTCGATTTTTACGTCAACTTCAACGTTTCCTTTAATCATAGACCATACAGGGCTAATATTACTGCTTTGAGTATTTGTC
>JAAYXD010000011.1 GCA_012516065.1 Clostridiaceae bacterium | reverse complement strand
TGGTCATACAGGGGGAATTATCCTGATTCTCCCTCCCCTTGGAGGGGGCAGGGCATTTTGGTCATATTCGGACATTAATTCTGTCAATGTCCGGACAATTAACGACATCTATTGCTGGACACTATGCGTCAGCAGTAACAGTGGTGAGCTGTTCATTCTCATCTGCGGAATCATTGGTTCAGGGACAGGTTTTTTTCCTTCCCGTAAATCCGGGGTTGCAAGGCTATCATGCAGTATTCAGCAATAAACAGGTATGGAGGGGATACTATAACACTATTGTCTATACCGCATTAGGTACTGCTATCGGCGTGATGGTTACAATTACCGGTTCCTTTGTACTTTCCCGCAAGGAATTCCCAATGCGGAATTTCATTACAGCGCTCTTTACCGTTACAATGTTTTTCGGCGGGGGGATGATACCTTTTTATCTGTTGATAAAAAATCTTAGACTGGTTGATACAATTTGGGCAATTGTTCTTCCGGGCGCATTTAACGTATGGCTTGGGATTGTCGGCAGAACATTTATACAATCGACAATTTCCGAAGAACTTTTTGAAGCAACCAGCCTGGACGGGGGTAGTTATTTTCATTTTTTTACGCGTGTGGTACTTCCGCTTTCAAAGCCTATTTTAGCGGTATTGGCGCTGAACTTTGCGGTTGGACATTGGAATTCTTATTTTAATGCACTGATATTTTTTAACGATTTCGATAAATTCCCGCTTCAATTAGTATTGAGAAATATCCTTATTTCAAATAAAATCGACCCGGCTTCGCTGAACGCAACAGATGCTAAGACGTTAATGGAGAAACAGTATCTCGCTGAGCTTATGAAATACTCGTTGATTATTGTATCGAGCGCTCCGCTGCTGATAGTTTACCCCTTCGTACAGAAATATTTTATTAAAGGCGTTATGGTTGGTTCGATCAAAGGATGAGATGGTTACAAAACAGACATAAATAATGTACAAACAGTATAGGAAGAGGTGCATGGTAATGAATCCGGAAAAAAGAAAAGCCTGGTGGAGAGAAAGCCGTTTCGGCATGTTTATTCATTGGGGGATCTACAGCTTGCTTGGTAAAGGTGAATGGGTCATGTATATTGACAGGATTCCCGTAAAAGACTATGAAAAATTGGCAGAGGAATTTAATCCGGTTCGGTTCAGCGCGGATGAATGGGTTAAGATTGCCAAGGACGCAGGAATGAAGTATATTGTTATCACTTCCAAGCATCACGATGGTTTTTCAATGTTCAAAACAGAGGTCAGTTCCTTCAATATTGTGGACGGTACGCCTTATGGACGGGATATAATGGCGGAACTTTCGAAAGCGTGCGAACGGGAAGGGATAAAGCTTTGCTTTTATTACTCCCATGTTCGTGAATGGCGTCATCCGCATGCTCAGAGCATTGAGGTTCTTGAGCCCGGTTTGTGCGGCAACTTCGGTAATTTTTGGGATTACCGCGATGAACGGAGTAAAAACCTTCAGATATATTTGGATGAGTTTGTTAAACCGCAGCTAAAAGAGCTTCTTACCAATTATGGGCCTATAGGGATTATCTGGTTTGATACTCCTTCGTTGATACGTCCCGAACAGGCACAGGAAGTAGTAGAGCTTGTCAGGGAACTGCAGCCGGAGTGTCTCATAAACAGCCGTGTGTGTGATAACGAAAGTGTCGACTATGATTATCTTAGCCTTGGGGATTGCGAAATTCCCGGAATTCCTGCCAGTATGGACTGGGAAACACCCATGACAATTTGTTCGTGGTGGGGGTATAATACACAACCGGACAACAAGTACCGTTCACCTGTTGAAATTATTCGACAGTTAGTAGATATCGCAAGTCTGGGCGGCAATTATCTGCTTAATGTGGGACCCGATCCTGCGGGCGTAATACCTGAAGAGGCACAGGCGCTTTTAAAAATTATGGGCGAATGGATGAAAATCAATGGCGATGCGATATATGGGACAAAGGGTTCTCCTTTTGAAAAACAGCCTTCATGGGGCAGGATCACATGGAAGGATAAATACCTGTATCTACATATTTATGAATGGCAAAAAAGGATTTCTCTTTTCGGTTTGAAAAATACCGTAAAAAGATGCCGGCTTCTTTTGGCTCCGGATTGCAATATCCTGTTTAAACAGACTAATGATGAAGCATTTGGTTTTAGTCGGCTGGAAATAGATCTTCCTGAAATTGAGCCGGATCCGTATTGTACTGTTCTGGTCGCAGAAATTGACGGAACACCTGATATTGATCAGACCATGATTCAGGATGATTCGGGAATAATCCGGCTTCCTGCCCTTCAGGCTTCTTTGCACAGGGAATCGGAAGACAGCAGTGTAAAAATATCACGATCAGGAGCGATAAGTGACTGGTTTTACACTGAAGACTGGGTAAGCTGGGAATTTATCGTAACCAAGCCCGGTGATTATGATATTTATCTCTTTGTGAAATCGGGAAGGGGTAGACAGAAATGGGATTACGGACATGAAGCGGAAATTAAAATAAACAATAGAAAATTAACGTGCACGATAGATGAAGACATAAAAGACAGAACATCCGATATACCGCTAAAAATTTTCGCAGGCAGAATCAGTTATGATACGGCGCTGCGTGATAAAGCAGAATTGCGGGCATTGAAGATCAACCGGAGAAACTTGAAAGGCTTACAGCTCCTCTCACTGGAGATCATCCCGGCCGATAAATAAACAATCGGGAATTAAATCTTCAGTGTGCTTTTCAGGGGTTAATAAGTACGCGATAAAAATAATTTTGGATCCATTATTATTTTTTAAATTATACTTTGTTAGGAGGATGAAACAATGAAGAAAGAATTGAAGGGAGTTGGAAAAATGAGAACAAAAAATTGGCTTTCAATGCTCATGGTTCTATTAATGGCGATTTCGCTTGTTGCTTGCGGAAGCACTCAGAAGCCTGGGACAGAAATCAATGATATCGTACAGAGCAGCTCCGATACTGAATCACCGGGCGTGGCTTCTTCGGGTTTGCCAATTACTCCAGAAAAAACAACGATTTCCGCTTTTATTATGCAAATGCCTACCGGAATGATTGACGTTAAGACCAATACATTTACAACTGAAATGGAAGAAATGACAAATGTACACCTTGACATGGTGGTTGCTCCGAATGACGGCGCAAAAGAAAAATTAAATCTGCTTCTTGCCAGTGATGATTATCCTGAAATTATACTTGGAGGCTTATTCAATAATGCAGAATTGGTAAAATACGGGACAGAAGAAAAAATACTGATACCGCTTAACGATTTAATTGATAAATATGCAATCAATCTTAAGGAAAGGTGGAGTGAGCATCCATCATACAAAAATGATATGACTTTTCTCGATGGCAATATTTACGGTATTCCTGCGGCCGATTCCGGAACTACGGGACATGGAGCGGCTTCCATGAAGCTTTGGATGAATATGGACTGGCTTGAGAAGCTCGGACTTGACATGCCTGTGACAACGGAAGATTTTCATAGTGTATTGAAAGCTTTTAAAACACAGGATCCGAATGGTAATAACAAGCAGGATGAAATACCGTTGACCGGAGCAATCAACACATGGAATGCCGATCCCTACTTATTTTTGTTGAATGCTTTTGATTACTATGATAATGGGACTCTCTTGAAACTGAAGGATGGCAAGGTTTCTTTCTGCGCGAATACAGACGGCTTTGTAAGCGTCAAAGAAACCCTCACATAGTATATCGGTTGTGTAGTTGATACAATCACAGTAAAACAAGTTGAAAAAGTTGAAAAAGTAGGCCAACTTTTTCAACCAGGAATGGAGTGATTGTATGGAAACACAGAAAG
>JAAYXD010000094.1 GCA_012516065.1 Clostridiaceae bacterium | reverse complement strand
GTGATATTCTTATCAAACATTAGAACATTATAATACTAAATTGAAAAAATATCTATAGTGTTTTTGATTGAAAAACAGATTGAAAAAATGAAGTAAAAATAGTGAAACACTGAGGGCACGCAGTTTAGGCTGATGTGACTGTTTCATATTTTATGCAAATATAAGGATATATTCGAACAGTTTGAGTCGAAATTATACGCCGGTAGTGTAAGAAATATTGAACGTTTTGTTTTAGTCTTAGAAGCAAAAAACGCAAAAAGCCTTCCGTGAAAGGAAGGCTTTTTACGCAACACTTATTAAAGCAAATCCGTTTCGCTTTTTTAGAAAATTGAGTACATAAGGAACAATGATGCAAGCAGCGAAGAAACCAGTGACACAACGGTAATCTGCGTATTGATGGAAGGACCGGCAGTATCTTTGAACGGGTCACCTACGGTATCTCCCACAACGGCAGCTTTGTGTGCTGTTGAACCTTTTCCGCCGCAATTTCCTGCCTCAACATACTTTTTGGAGTTGTCCCAAAGACCGCCTGCATTGGACATCAGAAGTGCAAGCAGGAGTCCGGAAGTAATGTTACCGGTCAAAAATCCTCCGATTGCCGATGCACCGCCGATAAAGCCGACAAGTATGGTCGAGAATATTGCAACTAATCCGGCAGGGATCAATTCCTTAAGAGAGCCTGTTGTAGCGATATCTATACACTTGTCGTAATCCGGTTTGGCATTTTCCTTTCCTTCTTTAAGCCCCGGAATTGTATCCCATTGACGATGAATCTCAGCAACCATTCTCTGAGCGTTTTTGTCAACACCCAGCATCAACATTGCAGAGAATACTGCCGGGATTGCCACACCAACTATAAGTCCGAAGAATACAGTTGGATTCATGATATCGAAGTTCGCAATTCCCTGAACACCCAATTCGGATGCAGCAGTGTTTACCTCACTCATGAAAGCACCCAAAAGGGATATAACCGTAAGACCTGCGGCACTTATGGAGAATCCTTTTGTTACCGCCTTGACAGTGTTTCCGGCTGAATCCAGTTCGTCGGCAATGGCAATAACCTTTTCACCAAAGCCGCCCATTTCAGCCAGACCGCGGGCATTATCAACAATCGGACCGTAAGCGTCGTTGGAAATAATCATTCCGACTATTGAAAGCATACCGAGAGCTGACATTGAAATACCGAACATTCCATAGCCGCTTCCGAGAGGTTCACAAATATAATAGGATATTAAAGCAGTTACTGCTATACCAATCAGTGAAGGAAGGGCACTTAGCAATCCGTAGGAAAAACCTGAAAGTATGGTAAAAGCAGGTCCTGACTTTGAAGCATTTGCAACGGCTCGAACCGGAGGTTTTGCGTCGTTTGTGAAATAGTCAGAGGTAAGACCTATAATGGTTCCGACTATCAGACCTATGGCAGTTGCGCCCCAAATACGCCATTCGAAGTTAAAGATGTAGGTTGACAAAGCCGTAAGTACGGCAAAAATGGCGGTGGTCACATAAGTGGAACTGTTGAGAGCTTTTCCCGGGTCACCGTTTTTGCCGATGCGTGCCGTAGCCACTCCAATAACCGAAGACAAAAGACCTATTGCCGCATAGGCGAAAACCATTGCTACGTTTTTGCTGTCAGGTCCTCCGAGAGCAGTGGCCATAACCAGTGCAGCGGCCATTGAGGCAACGTTGGAGTCGAAGAGGTCTGCGCCCATTCCGGCAACATCACCTACGTTGTCTCCGACGTTGTCGGCTATAACTGCGGGATTTCTCGGATCGTCTTCTTCAAGACCGAGCTCCACCTTACCTACCAGGTCGGCGCTGATGTCAGCAGTTTTTGTAAATATACCGCCTCCGGCTTTTGCGAAGAGAGCCAGTGAACTTGCACCAAAACTGAAACCAAGGACTGCGCTGGCATCTCCGACTATCAATAGAACAAGGGTAACTCCCAAGAGGCTGGTACCTACAACGGCCATACCCATTACAGCGCCTCCGCGGAATCCTGTCATAAAGGCCGGTTTAACACCTTTTTGTGCTGCTTCGGCAGACTTAATGTTGGCAATAGTTGCAATCTGAATACCTATTTTTCCCGCCAGTGCTGAAAGAACCGTACCAAAAATATATGATACAGCCATCCAGATATTTTGAGTAATATTACCTGACCAGATAGGATGAGGAAGGAAAATGAGAATCAGTACAGCCGCTATAGCAGTAAAACGGGCGAGAATAAGATATTCACGTCTTAAAAAGGTATTTGCTCCCTGGCGGATATATCCTCCGATTTCAGCAATACGGGCATTGGATGAAGGCTGGGATTTCACCCATGAGTACAGCCATGCAGCAACACCAAGAGAAAGAAGCGATATCAATATCGCAACAATCTGAATTGTTTGGGTAGTAATCTGAATCATTTACAGACCTCCTTGGTGAACTTAGATTCTTTTACATCAAAACAGCAATTACATAAAACTTAAATCTTATTTCGGCTTTTCATTTGATGAACATAACATGAAAAGCTGAAACGAAAATAAAATTTGCTTTTTGATTAAGCACCTGACTAAATACCGGAAGCAACCTTACAACTGCTTTTTTAAAATAAACCTCCCTTCTGTTTTTTATTATTATGGCTTTAAAATTATGATAAATTTAAAAATAACGTCCGCAGTTTATTTAAATTTTTTTCCTTCGCTATTATATTTTTCCTTCGCTATTATATCATAAGAGGCTGTAAAAAATTATAATACTGCGATTATTTTTTTCTATTTCCCGTCATTTTAGTCGCTTAAACAGCTTAAAACTTTTTATCTTTTCTTTGTCTGACACTAATATATAAACATCTGTAATGAGCAGAAGGATAATGATTACAATAAGAAGAATGATAATCCCGGGATATTTGCCTTCAAAGCCATTTTCAGAAGTATGTCTTATTAAAATACCGATAAAAGCCCATATTACGGGAAGTCCGTAGATAAAATCCTGGTTTTTGAATGTGATAATACCGCAAATCAAAAGAGTAAAAATCAAAACTAAGCTTGTCCACAGCGGTTCGGAAATACCGAACCTATTCCATCCTATGCTTGAAAGGAATGCAATGGTATTGGCGATTGCAGTTATTGTAATCCAACCGAAGTAAATACTGAAAGGAAGTTTTATGAAAAGTTTTTCCAGAGTCTCAAGATTAGCTTTTCTGATTTTTATATTAATATAAATCAAACATGCCAGAATAACAGCGGTTAATACAAGAGAC
>JAAYXD010000010.1 GCA_012516065.1 Clostridiaceae bacterium | reverse complement strand
GAATAAAATGATATTCAAATAAAAAATAGAGGATATCAGATATGAGAATTGAAAAAATTAACGATAACAAAATACGCATCTTCGTTACATTTGACGACCTGGAGGAACGCGATATCGATCTTTCCTCCTTTAATTACAATTCCCCTGAAACTCAGGAGCTTTTCTGGGATCTGATGGAGCAGGCGGAACTTGAACTCGGTTTCGAGACCCATGAATCCCAGTTATGTATTGAAGCGGTAACGGATATCGAGCAGGGATTTGTAATCACAATAACAAAGATTGACGACGAAGGCGACTTTGAATCCATTCAGAAGTTTATAAAAAACCGGTACAGGCGCAATGATCTGAAAATTAAAAGGAAAACAAGCAGCATATGTTCCACCGTCATGATATATAATCTTGAGACTTTCGAGGATTTATGCATGCTTGCCGCCCGGTTGAGGCCTCTTTACAGAGGGGACAGTTCGGTATACCAGTGTGAAGGTTCATACTATCTTGTACTTCGAAAGGTTGATGCTTTGGACCAGAACCTGAACAAGATAGAGAACATTTTATCCGAATACGGCGACAGGGTTTCGAATGTCCTGTTTTTTGAAGGATATTTGAATGAGTACGGGAAATTGATGGTCGAACATGACGCGATAAATGTTTTTGCATCAATGATGTAAGATTTCGGGGAAAGATGTTTTGCGATAAATAAGAGGCTGCCTTATCAGGCAGCCTTTTTCTTTATATATCAGTAATACCTGTAAAATACAACCTGTCCGTACAGGCAGTCCTCAGTCGTTTATTATCTGCTTCAGATATGCCCTGAATTCATCCTTCAAATCGTCGCGGTCCAGCGCAAACTCAACGGTCGCTTTCAAAAACCCCATCCTGTTGCCTACATCATACCGTTTTCCCACGAAATGATATGCATATATGGCTTCCTCTTTCATGAGGCTTTTTAACGCATCAGTCAACTGAATTTCTCCGTTTTTCCCGGGCTGTATATTTTCAAGATGCGAAAAAATAGCCGGAGTTATTATATAACGGCCAAGAATTGCGGTATTTGAAGGAGCTTTGTCAACATCGGGCTTCTCTACCATATCATTGACTTTTACCACTCTTTCATCAACCTGTTTACCGCTGATTATTCCGTAATTGGATACTTCATTCTCAGGTACCTTCTGAACGCCGAGTATAGTTGTTTTATATTCATTATACACATTAATCAATTGTTTAAGGCACGGTTCTTCGGACTTTACGATGTCATCCCCAAGCAGTACGGCAAACGGTTCGTTCCCGATAAACGCCTTTGCGCAGTATATGGCATGGCCAAGCCCTTTGGGCTCCTTTTGACGTATATAATGTATATTTACAAGATTAGAAATATCCCGGACCTGGGAAAGCAAATCCTCTTTTCCGCTTTTTTTAAGTGCTTCTTCGAGTTCATACGACTTGTCGAAATGATCTTCAATCGCTCTTTTACTCCTGCCGGTAACGATTATAATGTCCTCTATTCCCGATGATACCGCTTCTTCCACAATAAACTGTATTGTAGGAGTATCAACAATCGGAAGCATCTCTTTCGGCTGTGCTTTTGTTGCCGGTAAAAAACGTGTGCCCAGCCCTGCTGCAGGAATAATTGCCTTATGTACCCTCATACGTTTATCCTCCTATATCTCTCTTCTTCCTTCCAATGATTTTAGAAGAGTAACTTCATCCGCATATTCAAGGTCCCCGCCGACGGGAAGACCGTGAGCAATCCTTGTTGTCCTGACACCCATCGGCTTTATCAGCTTCGCAAGATACATTGCGGTAGCTTCCCCTTCAACATCCGGATTCGTGGCTAAAATCACTTCGCTTATTTCAGCTTCGCTTATGCGCTTTATCAGCGACTTAATGTTGATATCGTTCGGCCCTATTCCTTCCATAGGGGAAATAACGCCGTGCAGTACGTGATAAAGCCCGTTGTACTCCCTTACCTTTTCCATTGCGACTACGTCACGCGGGTTTTCCACGACGCAAATGACCGAGCGATCCCTTTTGTCGCTCCCGCAAACCCTGCACGGATCAATATCCGTAAGGTCACCGCACACAGAACAGTATTTTACTGTCCTTTTAGCCTCTACTATCGCTTTCGCAAACCCGATCGCTTTTTCGGCAGGCATATTCAAAATATGAAACGCCAACCTCTGTGCTGTTTTATGCCCGATTCCGGGAAGTTTTTCAAATTCATCTATCAGCTTTGCCACAGGCGCCACATACATACTCATATTAATCTCCCGTACAAGTTTCTAAAACAACCCCGGGAAGTTCCCCATTCCGCCGGTAAACCTGCCTAATGCCGCCTGCACCTGCTCATCCGCTTTCCTGAGTGCTTCATTTACCGCAGCCATAACAAGGTCCTGAAGCATTTCCACATCATCGGGATCAACAACGTCCTGCGAAATTTCGACCGATTTAATTACTTTATCGCAAGTTGCGGTTACTTTAACTGCTCCACCCCCGCTGGAAGCTTCGACGGTCGTGTTAGCAAGTTCCTCTTTAGCCTTTTCCATATCCTGTTGAACTTTCATCGCCTGCTTCATAAGGTTGTTAATATTCGCGCCGCCGATTCCGCCCCTCGGGAAACTTCCTCTTTTTGCCATTGAAACCTCTCCTTTTATTTTTAAATCCATTATAGTATTTACAAATTTTATTTTCAATAATTACCGCAAAAACGAAACACCCCGACCGGTATGCGTTTTTTGCCGTCCGGGGAGACAAAACACCCGGAGCAAAGCCGCGTACCCGCCGGAACGCGGCAGCAACACCCTGGCTCGCAGTTTTTAATAATTAAAACGGATGCGGAATCTGCAGGAATAGTTATGTAACAATGCAAAATATATGGTATAATAACCTCACCCGTTACCGAAATCGGAGATTTCGAACGGGTACCCGAGAACATTGCATCATGAATTTATACAGCCGGCACCCGGCTGCCCCTGGTTTCACCAGGTGATAATCTTACGATTTCATTAAAATTCATGATATTGTGTTGTTATGGATGTGCATAATACGGAAGGAGATGTTATGGCAAACAAAAAAGAGCTCTCGAAAAAAAGCACGGGATGGTACCGGCTTGATAACGCCGCAATAATATATCCTTCAATTCAATCTTCAAGAATCACTACAATGTTTCGTTTCGCGGCGACTCTTTCCGAACCGGTTGATCCTGCCGTCCTGCAAAACGCTCTTGTAAGGGTTATCGACAGGTTCCCGTATTACAGGGTGAGGTTAAGCCGCGGGCTGTTCTGGTATTATCTTGAGCATAATCCGAATATACCACGCGTCGAAAAAGACGTGAAATACCCATGCGGCCGTCTCTCTCCCATTGCCAACCGAGGTTTTTTGTTCCGCGTCAGGTATTACCACAGGAGAATTGCGGTGGAATTTTGTCATGTGCTCACGGACGGCACAGGCGCCGTAACCTTTTTAAAATCACTTGTTTATGAGTATCTGAAACAGGCAGGCAAGAATCCCGGTGAACCGAACGGGATATTTACCGTGGACGAAGAACCTGACAGCGGCGAATTCGAAGATGCTTACAACCGCTTTTACAAACCATCCCTTCCGCTTCCCGAGACAAGAGAACCGTCTTACCATCTTCCGGGTAAGTTCGTAAAGAAAGGCATTTATTACGTCATTACCGGGATTGTACCGTTAAACGAAATCCTGGCCGAAGCAAAAAAGAGAAATGTTTCGATTACTGTCCTTCTTGCTTCGGTTTATATTGATTCGATACAGGCAATCCAGGACAAATATGTTAAGAACATACGCCGTAAGCGGCCCATATCGATTTCCGTTCCGGTGAATATGAGAAATATATACCCTTCGAAAACAATGCGGAACTTCTCCCTTTTCGTTATTCCGGGAATTGATCCGAGGCTCGGGGAATATTCGTTTGAAGAAATACTGAAGATAGTTCAGAACAGCATGATGTCGGAAATAAATGAAAAATCAATAAGCAGGCAGTTGAGCCGCAACGTCGGAGGACAGCGCAATCCTTTTGTCAGAATTGTCCCGCTGTTTATCAAAAAACTGTTTCTGCCTTTTATTTATAAACGGTTCGGTGAAAATCTTTATTCCGGCACGATTTCAAACTTAGGCCTGATAAAGCTTCCTGATGAAATGGAGAAGTATGTCGAGCGGATTGAATTTATTCCGGCGCCCGGTACTATAAATAAAACCGGATGCTCGGTCACCGGGTTTAAAGACAGCTTATATATTTCATTCGGGCGAGTCATTAATGAAGCCGAACTTGAAAGGATTTTTTTCACAAAACTCGTAAAGATGGGGATACACGTAAAAATTGAAAGCAATATGCATGAATTTGAGACTTGAATGGAAAGGATGGTATTATGGCTTACTGCGTTAAATGCGGAGTTGAGCTTGATCGCAATTTAACAGCGTGCCCGCTTTGCAATACCCCTGTCTATTACAGGGAAGAAACCGACGAAGAAATCCAGCGCTACCCAAATCGCAGCCAAAGAACAAGGCCGCGGCAGGTCAATCTCGTTCCCAGCAAGGCGTTTGTTTATTTAATGACTTTTATTATCGCGATTCCGATTGCAGTATGTCTTATGATTGACTTTAAAGGCAACCGCACCGTCACGTGGTCATTCTACCCGATCGCGTCACTGCTTCTGCTGTGGATACTGATTGCTTATCCCGCCTTAATGAAACGGTACAGTTTTATTAAGGTCATTACGATTGACGTTTATTCGGTTATGTTATTCCTGATATCGCTTGATATTTATTCGGGCGGAGATGTCTACTGGTCGGTATATCCTGTCGCATCACTGCTTCTCGTGTGGATATGGTTTCTCCTCATTAACCTGTTCGGAAAGAAAAACAAATATTTTATGTTTATTATAGGGTATATAAGCACCGGCCTTTACCTGTATCTGATAGAACAGGCTACGAAGTCGGTATGGTTTTTCGAACTTGCGCTCCCCATTTTAACCCTTGTCCTGATATTTACGCTGATTGTTTTATTCCTTTCGCGTTTTAAGCCGTTTCAGGGGATAGGTTTTCCGGGCCTCATATTTTTTGCTTTAAGCCTTTTCTGCATCGGAACGGAGTTTATTATAAACCGCTTTGTTTTTGAGAAATTCACGATGATCTGGTCTTATATTGTTGCAGGCGTAGGCATACCCGTATCGATATTCCTGTTTTTCGTACAGAGCAATGAAGAATTCCGCGAATACTTGCAGAAAAAGTTTCACTTGTGATATGCTTTTCAGTGTTACAACGGAAGAATTTATGGGTAAGACCGGATTGAGTAAATAACAATTGGCTGGAGGGCCTGATGAGAATTCTTCTCGTGTCGGATAAGGAAAACGAATATTTCTGGGATTACTTCAATCCTGAAAGGTTTAAGGGTGTCGAGCTTATCATTTCCTGCGGGGACCTGCAGGCAAGTTACCTTTCTTTTCTTGTTACAATGATAAACGTTCCGCTGTTTTATGTGCACGGAAATCACGATACCACGTACAAGAACCATCCGCCTGAAGGCTGCGACTGCATTGACGGTGAAATTAAAACATATAAGGGGATAAGGTTTTTGGGTCTCGGCGGAAGCATGTTATACAGCGGCCGCCCTCACCAGTACAGTGAAAAGGACATGGAAAAGCGCGTAAAAAAATTGCGGTGGCAGCTTAGGAAAAACAAGGGATTTGACATCCTTGTCACCCATGCGCCGCCTTACGGGATAGGGGACGGATCCGGTCTGAGCCATACCGGGTTTAAAAGCTTCCTGACACTAATGGACAAATATAAGCCAAGATATATGTTTCACGGTCATATGCATCTGAATTACGGGCGTTTTGAGCGGATTCAAAAATACGGCAGCACCACGATAATCAATTGTTACGACCATTACTTTATCGATATCTGATTCCCTATCATGTCGTCTTTCCCGTTGACAAATCGGTAAATAAATTGTTTTCGCTTTCGGGAATGCTCCCGTGAACAAAATCGACAAGCCAATCCATTGACAGTATTTCACGCCGTGAAGCATCTTTGCCTGCCGGCAGTCTTAACCTGCCTTTCTGGTCGTACAGGGGGCCTGAAAATATGTGAAGCTTCCCGCTTTTTATCGCGTCTTTCATAACTTCCACAAGTTTTTGCGTATGGCTTGGGATAGACCTTTTCGAATAAAAGAAATCTATTATGTCCGAATCCATACCCCACCAGTAACTGCGGAAGATTCCCTTGCCCGATGACTGGATGTCTCCGTACGGGCGCGTAGCGCCGCTTAGTATGCTTCTTGTGATTTTTTCATAGAATATTCCCCAGTTCCATACCGGTACGGCCAGGTACTTGTCCGGTACAAAGGCATTGTTCGAACCTTCGGGAATAACGGTAAAAACGCCGTACATTTTCGAAAACTTGCGGTAGGCAAGCGTATTGTGATGACAGATTATATCTGCTCCTTTACCTGCGAGAAGATTTACAACGTCTCTTGACTTTTCATCGTTATCCCATTCACCTGTCCATTCAACGAAAACCTCGACCCTTGGATTGACCATTTTGGCACCGATGGCAAAAGCGTTAATGCCGCTTACAACTTCCGCTACGTGACGAGTGGCGGCATATCCGACTTTATTCGTTTTTGTAAGCGAACCTGCCACTATTCCCGATAAGAAGCGGGGTTCATGAATGCGCCCGAAATATGTATGCACATGCTTGAACGAATACGTTCCCGAACAATTAAGAAATACAATATTCGGGTATTCCATAGCAATTTTTAGCGTAGCGTTTATCATCAGCGGGCTTGTTGAGAAAACGACCTGGCAGCCCTGCTTTACAAGTTCCTTTAAACCGGCGTAAGCTTCAATCGACTCCGGAACATTGTCAATGCTTACAGTGCTTACATTATCGCCCATTACTTTTTCAAGATGCATTCTGCCGAGTTCATGCGCATAGGACCAGCTTGACGTTTTTATGTCCTTCGCGAGAGCAAATCCGACCTTTATCCTGTCGCCATGCCTTATTATCGTTGAAATCCGGCTGAACAGCCCGCCCTCCACTTTCAGGTCGGGCTCCGTCTGTACTTCTATTTCGCTGCGCTTGTAATATTCCAGTTCAACAATGAATCTTCGAAGCAGCGGTTTTAAATCCTCGTCATCGTACTGTTCCGGCACGCCGTTTACCTTAATGAAATCCAGAAAAGCATCGCCTGTCGTAATCGGCAATCTCTGCCCGCCGAGCTCAAGGTAAACCTTCCGGAATATGCCGTATACCGCACTTGCGAAATATTTAAAACGGTCATCCGTTTTATATGCGGATGCGGGCGGCTCGTAGTTCTTAATCAGCTTCCACAGTTCACCGAAGCTCTTTTCTTCCGAAAACCATATCTCGTTAATGCCCGTGTTTTTATAAAACTTAAGGAACGCATAATACAGGCGGATATCCTTGTTGTTTTCGTCATATTTCGGGATCATGCGTATTACATTCGCGCTGTATTTAACCACATCCAGGAATTTCAATACGCTGATGCGTTTGTTGCCTTCCACGACATAGAACCAGTTCAGGTATTCATATACTTTAACGGGATCCCTGAGCCCTTCATCTATCTGCGCACGATACACGGCATCCCATTTTTGCGCGAATTCCGAATCCTCGGCCATAAGCGGCATGTAATTCCTCGCGAACGAAAGGCTTCGCATATATGTATATGTACCTTTCACCTTTTTAAGAGGGATATCGATAATCCCCAGATCAACCTCGGACGCGATATCGATATTTTTCAGTATTCCGTCAAGATAAGGCAGGTACCCGTTGCGTCCCTGGGAAACATAATTGGAGTATTCTTTCAAACCCATCCTTTTTGCACGCATATAAGCGTCTGAAACAGCCATTCAATTCACCTCCCCGAAAAAGGCCTGTTATTTCGTTATCAACGCATCGATTCCATATAATACTATCATATGGAAAGGGTAGAACAAATAGAAAAAGTATTTCATCTTCCTGCCCTGTTCCCCGTTATATAACGCAATAATGCCTATTGACAGCAGTGAAATAAGCTGGATGGAATAGGGGAAAGCAGCAACGCCGGAAGTCACATACGAAAAAACGATCATATATGCCGCATACAACGCATGAAGAATAACTCCCCCAACCAGCATTTTCTTAACATCTGTTCCGGCTATATAAAAGACAATTATGTAAAAAACCCCGTATGCCCCGTAATCCGCGCCTATTGCCTGGGCAACCACCGCTATCGCGGTTACCGCGAGCCAGGAATACGCAATATGTTTTTCCTTGAGCATATTATATAACGTAATGGCAGAAAGGCCCAAAAACAACGTAGCGAAAATATTCAATTCATAGCTGATTGAAGGTACGGATTCCCAACCCCATGAGATAAAAATACGGCGCATCTCTTCCGAACTGAAAACCCAATCGGGGACCTGGAACAGGACGGCGCACAGAAAAAGCCTGAACAGGTATTTTTTAACCGAACGCGTATGCCTGTAGCCTTCGGCAATAAAGAACGCAAACAAAGGAAACGCGAAGCGTCCGATAATTCTGAACGCAATAATCCCGGGGAAAAATATAATTCCCGCATGGTCAATCACCATTGTAACAATCGCAATAAGCTTTATTTGAAAGGCGTTTAAAACTTTTTTCATAGGACCCCACTTTTTCTTGTCGGATTATGTCGAAAAACAGTTTTTTATATCCCATAAGAACCTTAGTTCCATTTTACCGGAAATGAAAAAAAATATCTATCGTCGCGGCAAAAAATTATTCCTTACTGGTTACCGCGTTTGAAAGCATTCATAATCAACAGGCCGCGCGTTAATTTCCCATATTTTGTTATGCCGTTCCTTGCTGTGTTATAATACCTGATGTAGTCCTGCTCTATTTCCCGTGCTGCTTCGGAACTGCCTTCCGGACAGACGTTTCTGCAAACAAAAAAACCGGTTAACGGATTTAAAGGTCGGGGTTCCATGAAAAAAGGCGCTGTGCTCGTTAAATGCTGTGAAAACTGTATAAAAGGCATTTCGGTCGGTATCCGCAATGAGATATTGTGCCGCGAAAAGGGCATTGTGTCCGCCGATTTCTACTGCTCCGGCTTTTTGGCCTTTGAAATGGATTCTATCCAAAGACAGCTCGATTACCGCTGCTCGGACTGCATACACTTTAACTTCGTACCGGATTCGACGAACAGCAGCTATGGAGTCTGCGGCATGTTTTCGGTCCGCCAATGCGACGGCAGCCTGAAAAAAGCATGCTCCAAATTCAAGAAAAGGCCGCGGAGGAAATTCAGAATATAAAAAACGGCAGATAAACTGCCGTTCCTGTTTTTATATGAATTATGCCGGACTGCCCTTAAGGTTGGAACGCTTTACCGGCAGCCCTTTCAGAGACCCGGAAGGGACCGTTTACAGTTCCTCAAGGTAAAGTTCTTTTACGGCGCTTTGCTGCGTTCCGGGTTCAATTTCTATTTCGCGGTAGATATTCATTCCCGTACCTGCCGGTATCAGTTTTCCGATTATAACATTTTCTTTCAGGCCAAGCAGCGGATCAACCTTTCCTTTAATTGCGGCTTCTGTAAGAACCCTCGTGGTTTCCTGGAACGATGCCGCCGACAGGAACGAATCGGTAGCGAGAGACGCTTTGGTTATACCAAGAAGGGCACGTTTCCCTTCGGCTTTCCGGAGGCCTTTTTCCTCCACTTCCCTGTTCGCGTCCTCAAACTCAAACATGTCAACCAGACCGCCGGGCAGCAGGTTCGTGTCCCCAGCGTCATCGACCTTGACTTTTCTGAGCATCTGCCTGACTATAACCTCTATATGCTTGTCGTTAATATCAACGCCCTGCAAACGGTAAACCTTCTGAACTTCACGAATCAGGTACGACTGTACGGCATGGAGCCCTTTTATTTTCAATATGTCATGCGGATTTACCGAACCCTCGGTCAGCTCATCCCCTGCTTCTATTACATCGCCGTCGGACACTTTAAGCCTTGAACCATACGGGATCAAATACGTATGGCTTTCGCCCGATTCGTTCGTGACAACCACTTCGCGTTTTTTCTTCGTTTCCCTCAATGATACCGTTCCGCTTATTTCCGATATTATCGCAAGCCCTTTCGGTTTTCTTGCTTCAAACAGCTCTTCGACACGCGGGAGACCCTGCGTAATATCTTCTCCCGCGACACCTCCGGTATGGAAAGTACGCATTGTCAACTGTGTACCGGGCTCGCCTATCGATTGGGCGGCAATAATTCCTACCGCTTCACCGACATTGCATTCTTCACCTGTTGCAAGGTTAATACCGTAGCACTTCGAGCAAACGCCCGTCCTTGTCCGGCAGGTCAGAACCGAACGTATTTTTACCTTGCTGATTCCGGCGCCTGTGATTTTCTTCGCAATATCATCGTCAATCAGCTCATGATGCCTTACTATTATCTCATTCGTCCGCGGGTCAACTATATCTTCGGCCGCATAACGCCCCGTTATGCGTTCTTCAAGCGTTTCAATCGTTTCGCCGCTCGATACTATATCCGTAACGGTAATGCTCTCATCAGTTCCGCAGTCACTTTCCCTGACAATAACATCCTGGCTTACGTCAACCAGGCGCCTCGTGAGGTAACCGGAGTCGGCCGTCCTCAGCGCGGTGTCCGCCAGACCTTTACGCGCTCCGTGCGTGGATATGAAATATTCCAGAACGCTGAGGCCTTCCCTGAAGTTCGAGCGTATCGGAATCTCAATCGTTTCTCCGGACGTATCGGCCATCAGACCGCGCATTCCGGCAAGCTGCCTTATCTGGTTTACGTTTCCGCGCGCTCCGGAATTCGACATCATAAACACGGGATTAAACTTATCCATTCCGGCAATCAGCGCGTTCTTAACGTCTTCCGTCGTCTTGTTCCAGGCATTCACAACCGCGGCTTTCCTCTCTTCTTCCGTTATCATACCGCGGCGGTACTGTTTTGTTATCATTTCAATCTTTTTATCCGTTTCCTCGAGGAACTTCTGTTTTACCTCAGGAATTATCATATCGGAAATACCTATCGTAATGGCTCCCTTGGTCGAGTACTTGAAACCGAGTTCCTTTATCTTGTCCAGTACGATAGCGGTCATATGGCCGCCGTTTACCTTTATGCAGCGTTCGACAATCTTTGCAAGCTCTTTTCTCGATACGAGAAAATCAACTTCGAGATCGAGTTCGTGTTCAGGATCGCTTCTGTCGACGAAACCAAGGTTCTGCGGAATAGCCTCGTTGAATATGAGCTTGCCTACCGTTGTCTCGATTATCTTTGATTTTTTCACGCCGTCAATTTCCTTCGTGACTTTAACCTTTATACGCGCCTGGAGTTCGATATAACCGTTATCATAGGCCATAACCGCCTCTTCCGGCGATGAAAATACCTTTCCCTCGCCTTTTGCGCCTTCCTTTTCAATTGTCAGGTAGTACGTGCCGAGAACCATATCCTGCGTCGGAACGGTGACAGGTTTGCCGTCCTGCGGCTTTAACAGGTTATTCGCGGACAGCATAAGGAACCTTGCCTCAGCCTGCGCTTCGGCCGACAGAGGTACGTGCACGGCCATCTGGTCACCGTCAAAGTCCGCGTTATACGCAGTACATACGAGAGGATGCAGCCTGATCGCCCTGCCCTCTACGAGAACGGGTTCAAACGCCTGGATTCCGAGTCGGTGCAGTGTGGGAGCGCGGTTCAAAAGAACCGGATGCTCTTTTATAACTTCCTCAAGCACATCCCAGACTTCGGTGCGGACGCGTTCAACCATTCTTTTTGCGCTCTTTATGTTATGCGCGAGCCCTTTTTCAACGAGCTTTTTCATTACGAACGGCTTGAACAGCTCAAGCGCCATTTCCTTCGGCAGCCCGCACTGGTATATCTTCAAATCGGGACCGACAACTATAACCGAACGGCCAGAATAGTCAACACGCTTACCGAGGAGGTTCTGGCGGAATCGTCCCTGTTTTCCCTTAAGCATGTCGGAAAGGGATTTCAGAGGCCGGTTCCCCGGTCCCGTAACGGGTCTTCCGCGGCGGCCGTTGTCAATCAGCGCGTCAACCGCTTCCTGAAGCATTCTCTTCTCGTTGCGTACTATTATTTCCGGCGCCCCGAGATCCAAAAGTCTTTTCAGACGGTTATTCCTGTTTATGACCCTGCGGTACAGGTCGTTCAAATCGGATGTTGCAAAACGTCCGCCGTCAAGCTGTACCATCGGTCTGAGTTCGGGAGGTATAACGGGAATAACGTCGAGAATCATCCATTCGGGCCTGTTTCCGGATTGACGGAATGCTTCAACAACTTCAAGCCTTTTAATCGCTCTGACTTTTTTCTGGCCGCTTGATTCTTCAACCTCGTTCCGCAGTTCACTCGCGAGCTGGTCAAGATCAATTTCCATCAACAGCTCTTTTATCGCTTCGGCACCCATCCCGGCGCGGAAATTATTCCCGAATTTTTCAATACTGTCACGGTATTCCCTTTCGTTCAATACCTGTTTCTTTGACAGCGGGGTCTGCCCGGGATCTATCACAACATATGAAGCAAAATACAATATTTTCTCAAGCGCCCTCGGCGACATGTCAAGCAAAAGCCCCATGCGGCTTGGAATACCCTTGAAATACCATATATGCGATACGGGCGCTGCGAGCTCGATATGCCCCATCCTTTCGCGGCGCACTTTTGAACGTGTAACCTCGACTCCGCAGCGATCGCAGACTATGCCCTTGTACCTTATGCGTTTATACTTACCGCAGTGGCATTCCCAATCGCGGGTAGGACCGAATATCCTTTCGCAGAACAACCCGTCTCTTTCAGGTTTAAGGGTTCTATAGTTTATCGTTTCAGGTTTCTTCACTTCCCCGCGCGACCATTCGCGTATTTTCTCGGGAGAAGCCAAACCAATACGTATTGCATCAAAATTTGTCAGTTCAAACACGCCGGCAACCCTCCTATATGTCATCATCGTCATCCAAAATTATATCTTCGTCGTCATCCACGGCGAACAATTCGTCAACAGCATCCTCATCAAGCTCTTCAGCGTTTTCAAAACCGTCAAAGTCCAAGTCCACAGGGAAGTCGTTATCGGTGAAGTCCGACGATTCGTCGTAATTGTCGTCCGGAAGCACAAACACTTCGTCTTCGCGTCCTTCTATGTTAACATCAAGTTCTTCGAGATCGTCGTCAACCGATTCCTTGATCTCGATTTCTTCACGTTCTTCGCTGAACACTTTCACATCGAGCGCGAGGCTCTGCAGTTCTTTCATAAGCACTTTGAACGACTCGGGAATTCCCGGTTCCGGGACATTCTCACCCTTGACGATAGCCTCATACGTCTTGACGCGGCCGACAACGTCGTCGGATTTTACCGTAAGTATTTCCTGCAGGCTGTATGCGGCGCCGTACGCTTCGAGAGCCCAGACCTCCATTTCACCGAAACGCTGCCCGCCGAACTGCGCTTTTCCGCCCAAAGGCTGCTGTGTCACAAGCGAATACGGACCTGTTGAACGCGCATGTATCTTATCGTCAACAAGGTGGGCAAGTTTCAGGAAGTACATATACCCGACCGTTACACGGTTATCAAAAGGCTCGCCCGTGCGCCCGTCATACAGGATTGATTTCCCGTCTTCAGGCAAACCGGCCAGTTTCAGCGTCGCAATTATATCGTCTTCATTTGCCCCGTCAAATACCGGGGTGGCTATCTTCCAATTCAATACCTTCGCCGCGTAGCCGAGGTGGGTTTCGAGCACCTGCCCGATATTCATACGCGAAGGAACACCCAGCGGGTTAAGAACGATCTGAAGCGGCGTTCCGTCGGGCAGGAACGGCATATCCTCTATCGGCAGAATACGCGATATAACGCCCTTGTTACCATGACGGCCGGCCATTTTATCGCCGACAGATATTTTTCTTTTCTGTGCGACATAAACGCGCACAAGCTGGTTAACTCCGGGCGGCAGTTCATCACCGTGCTCACGCGTGAATACTTTTACATCGACAACGATACCCGATTCACCGTGCGGGATCCTTAATGATGTATCGCGGACTTCCCTTGCCTTTTCACCGAATATTGCGCGCAGCAGCCGCTCTTCGGCGGTAAGTTCGGTTTCACCCTTCGGAGTGACTTTCCCTACCAGCACGTCGCCGGCACGCACTTCGGCGCCTATTCTGATAATTCCTCTTTCATCAAGGTCCTTCAACGTGTCTTCGCTGACATTAGGTATATCACGTGTTATTTCTTCGGGACCAAGCTTTGTATCACGCGCTTCCGATTCATATTCCTCTATATGGATCGATGTATACACATCGTCTCTTACCAGTTCCTCGCTGATAAGGATGGCATCCTCGTAATTGTAGCCTTCCCATGTCATAAAGCCTACGAGTATGTTCTTGCCAAGCGAAATCTCACCCTGGCACGTTGATGGGCCGTCGGCAATAACATCACCGGCTTTCACCCGCTCGCCCTTTTTAACAATCGGGCGCTGGTTAATGCATGTTCCCTGGTTCGAACGCTGGTATTTCAATAATTTATAATGGTCCCTTATACCGTCGTCGCGGAGAATTACTATTTCATTCGCCGTGACTTTCTCTACAACGCCGTCGTTCTGGCAGATCTTAACGACACCCGAATCTCTCGCTGCCTTGTATTCTATTCCCGTCGCGATTATCGGGGCTTCCGTTTTGATCAGCGGTACCGCCTGGCGCTGCATGTTGGAACCCATCAATGCCCTGTTCGCGTCGTCATTTTCAAGGAAAGGAATCATCGCAGTGGCGACCGATACCAGTTGTTTCGGCGACACATCCATGTAGTCGACGCGATCCGGGCTTACTTCTATTATTTCATCCTGGAACCGGCATCCTATGCGGTTGCCCAGGAAATGTCCTTCTTCATCCAAAGGCTCGTTTGCTTCGGCGATAATATACCCGTCTTCCTCATCGGCAGTCATGTAAACGACTTCATCGGTAACACGGTTCGTCTTCTTATCGACTTTCCTGTACGGCGCCTCAATAAACCCGTACTCGTTAACACGGGCATAGGTGCTGAGCGAAC
This sequence comes from Clostridiaceae bacterium, assembly GCA_012516065.1. Classification (GTDB taxonomy): domain Bacteria; phylum Bacillota; class Clostridia; order DSM-8532; family DSM-8532; genus DTU069. The sequence continues at coordinate 12,901 of JAAYXD010000010.1, read as the reverse complement.
CGATTAAGCCGATGTTCGGACCTTCGGGAGTTTCTATCGGGCACATACGTCCGTAGTGGGAATGGTGAACGTCACGAACTTCGAATCCCGCCCTTTCACGGGAAAGACCGCCGGGGCCGAGAGCGCTGAGTCTGCGCTTATGCGTGAGTTCAGCCAATGGATTCGTCTGATCCATGAACTGCGAAAGCTGTGAACTTCCGAAAAATTCCTTGATAGCGGCGGCTACCGGACGGATATTAATCAGTGCCTGCGGCGTGACTATGTCAATATCCTGTATTGTCATTCTTTCGCGCACGACGCGTTCCATTCTCGCAAGACCTATGCGGAACTGGTTCTGAAGGAGTTCGCCTACGGAGCGCAGACGCCTGTTCCCAAGATGGTCAATATCATCAAGCGTACCAATTCCGTCATCAAGGCCGAGAATATAGTTCACCGACGCAACAATATCTTCGATCGTTATATTTTTCGGAATAAGCAGATCCTTGTTGTTGATGATTGCGGTTTTTATGTCCTCGTCACTGGAATATTCATCAAGAATCTGCTTAAGCACTCCATAATTAACCCTCTCAGTAATTCCCACCGAAGAAGCATCAAAGTTAATATAACCCTGTATGTCAACGGTATTGTTTCCGATTACTTTCACTATCTTGCCGTTTATATCAAGATGCACTACATTAATGCCGGAATTCTGGATTTTCCACGCGGCTTCCTCGGAAATAACGTGTCCTTTTTCAACAATAAGTTCACCTGTCTGGCCGTCGTGTATGTCCTCGGCGGCGAACTTGCCCCATATCCTGTAGGCAAGGGCGAGCTTCTTGTTGAACTTGTAACGTCCTACCTTTGATAGATCGTAACGTTTCGGATCAAAAAAAAGATTGTGAAGCAAAGTGCTGGCGCTTTCAACTGTCGGCGGTTCTCCGGGGCGCAGGCGCTTATATACTTCCAAAAGCCCCTCTTCTTCGCTTTTCGTGTTGTCCTTCTGTATTGTTGCAAGGAGTTTTTCATCCTCTCCGAAAAGCTGGATCAACTGCGCGTCCGTTCCGTATCCAAGAGCCCTTAGGAAAACCGTAATAGGCAGTTTCCTCGTACGGTCAATTCTTACCGATACGATATTATTAGAATCGGTTTCGTATTCAAGCCATGCTCCCCTGTTCGGAATAACCGTATTTGAATACAGTTTTTTTCCTGTCTTGTCGCGGTCCATCGAATAATAAATACCGGGCGAACGGACAAGCTGGCTTACTATGACGCGTTCCGCTCCGTTTATAACAAATGTCCCGGTTTCGGTCATCAACGGGAAATCGCCCATGAATATTTCCTGTTCCTTCACTTCGCCGGTTTCCTTGTTAATCAAACGAACCTTGACTTTTAACGGAGCGGAATATGTAGTATCCCGTTCCTTGCATTCCTCTACCGAATACTTCGGGTTTTCGTCGAGTGAATAATCAATGAACTCCATGACTAAATTCCCGGTATAGTCGGTTATCGGGGAAACATCTCTCAAAACTTCCCTGAGACCTTCATCTAAAAACCATTGATAGGAATTTTTCTGGATTTCTATGAGATTTGGCATTTCAAGGACTTCATTGATTTTTGAGTAACTCATTCTGGTTGTCTTGCCCAATTGTACAGGATGTACCATCATCCATTATCACCTCATAAAGCTTTGTGTTATCAATTTCAGCCATACAGAATAATATGGATTGTTGTGTATATAATATATTTAGGATATCATCTCCCTTTCGGGAATTAGCGTTTGTTATTCATTACCTGAATAAAAATTAAATAAACAACAAAAATAGACCAGGAAAACGAGTACTAAATTACTGAACCTAATCTCTTCATGTGGTTATAAGGTTAATCCATAACAGTTCAAATACGATCATTCTCCCAATCTATTTTTTGGTTGTAAATTTGCCCAGATTATATTGTACCCTTTGCATATATGTGTTATAATAAACAAAAAAAATATTTCCCTTAAACAGGTATGCCTGGACACAATATGATAATGCAGTTTATAATTCTATCACACCACATTATCAATGTCAATGCTTTTTTTATTTTTGCATTTTCCGTTTATTCCCAATTAAAAAAGAAAGCTTCTTTTATTGCTTAAATTTATACAGGCAAATGCCTATCTTACAAACCTTATTTCAAAACGGTCGAAATCAATGGGTTCCAGGAATTGGTCGCTGTTAAATGATGTCCTTCCGAATCGCACAAACTCCCTTGTGTTTTTCCTAAGCCATATCGGAACCGATATCCCCATCTTCTTACACAGCTCTACGAAACACTGCTCAAGCTGTTTTTGAAAGCTTTCATGTTCACCGAAAAGCAGCTCATCTTCGGCAAGCGTCTTTGTCCCTTTGATTATTTTGGCTTGAAGTTTCATATCCCTTAAGCTCCTTATAGATAATTTTATTTACTAATCATATTCAACACTGACAAGATAAAGTCCATGCGGAGGAGCGGTAATCCCGGACTTTTTCCTGTCCCTGTTTGCCAGCAGTTCAGGCACGGTATCCGGTGATCTTTTCCCCAAACCTATTTCCACCATTGTTCCAACAATAATCCTGACCATTTTATACAGAAAACCATTGCCCCGGATAGTATATATAAGGTAGTCACCGTCGCGGCTCCACTGGGATACGGTGATTGTTCTTGTAAAATTTGAAATGTTATGGCCGCTTGAGCAGAATGAGGAAAAGTCATGCGTGCCGAGAAACAATGAAGACGCTTTTGCCATTTCAGCAAAGTCAAGCGGTTCGGGAACATGCCATGCCATATTTTCAGCCAGCGGCGATCTCGTTTTCCGGTTGAAAATCTTATACTGGTACGTTTTGCTTGTCGCGGAATATCTCGCATGAAATCCGGGTTCGGCTTCTTCCGAAGAGATAACGGCTATATCTTTTGGAAGGAAGGCATTTAGCGCATACTGAAACTTTTCGGCCGGTATCGCCGATTCTGTGTCAAAATGCGCCGTCTGTCCATACGCATGGACACCGGCGTCTGTTCTGCCCGCTCCGGTAACCCTTACTTTTTCTCCCGTTACGGCAAATATGGCCTTTTCTATTTCGGCCTGCACCGCATGCGCGTTATGCTGGACCTGCCACCCGTGATATCCGGCGCCGTTATATTCAACCACTATTTTTATCCGTCTTGCAGCCACAGCCATCCTCCAAAAAACCGTACAGCCCGCCGTCACCGAAAGCACCCGGATCAACGCTGCGTATTTCCGAAATGCGACAGCAATGCCTTATAATCTATTTTATTATAGCTTATTTTTTAAGATGTGGGGATATTCTGTTTGTGAATCGATCATGATTTTATAAAACCGATGTTCAATAAATCATGATAAAATAACCTCACCCGCTGCCGAAATCAAAGATTTCGAACGGGTGCCCGGGAACATTGTATCACGAAATTATGCAGCCGGTGCCCTGCTGCATAATTTCGTGATATAATATGGATATCGAATATGTTGAAAATAACAAATTAAAATTTATCAGGGAATGAAGCGAATGATTAAGGGAAAGAAAGTTTTACTGCGCACAATCAGGGAAAAAGAACTCGATATCGTATACAACCTTATTTGCTGCATTAACAACAAAGGGCCCTACTGGCATCTTATTATACCGTCGGAATCCGAATTCAAAAAGGAATTTTTAAAAAACGGCCTTTGGGGTAAAAGTGAAGGCAGAATGCTTATTATGGATACGGATGACAAGGAATATTTGGGTGAGATTTTGTTCTTTAAAGGCTTTGATTACCAGTCCGGTTTTGAAGTAGGATACGAGCTTTTCCATCCATCCTATGCCGGTAAGGGTTATATGTCCGAATCGCTGCTTCTGTTCTGCAGTTATCTTTTCGCGTGCTTTCCGATAAACCGCATCCAGGTCAATGCTATGAGTGAGAACATAGCAAGCTGCAAGGTTGCCGAAAAATGCGGGTTCAAATATGAGGGAACGATGCGGAAAGCGACATATCATAACGGTAAATACCACGATTTAAACTTATATTCACTTCTCAGGGAAGAATGCCCCCCTCTCAAAAGTCTTCTTGCCTGATTAATCTAAAGAGGGCTCGCGGAAATAATGTTCAAAACCTGCCTTTTGAACTATTGCACAATAGTTCTTCATTTAGCGTCTGAATAAACGGCCCATGAATTAATGCGGAAAGCCAGCGGGCGGCTCGGGTGTTTTCGGTGACGACGGGCGACATGCTCCAACGCCCCGCTGCCTACAGGTAACCGCGGGGCGTGTTAATGAGCGACCCGGGATATGGAGACCGCTGTGTGAAAACAGTACAGGAACGAAAGCGTGCTGTTCGTATGTGCTTTGTCGTCCGAGGAAACGAAACACCCGAGCCAGGACCCGCGGAAATAATGCAATAACCCAGCGGTTGGTTCGGGTGCTTTCGGTGACGAAGGGCGACATGCTCCAGCGCTCTGCTGCATATAGGCAACTGTGGAGCGTGTTATTGAGCGGCCCGGGATATGGAGACCGCTGTGTGAATACAATACAGAGGTTGGATGCGTTCTGTTCGTATGTGCTTTGTCGACCAAGGAAACGAAACACCCGAACCAGGACCCGCGGAAATAATGCAATAACCCAGCGGTTGGTTCGAGTGCTTTCGGTGACAAAGGGCGACATGCTCCAGCGCTCTGCTGCATATAGGCAACTGTGGAGCGTGTTATTGAGCGGCCCGGGATATGGAGATTGCTGTGTGAAAACAGTACAGTAACGAAAGCGTGCTGTTCGTATGTGCTTTGTCGCCCGAGGAAATGAAACACCCGAGCCAGGACCCGCGGAAAACAATGCCCAGACACAGCGGGCGGATAGGCCGGGGCATTGCTGCCGCGTTCCGGCAGGTACACGGCTCCGGTTCGGACGTTTTCGTTGAATATATGCCGGGCGAATATGAAAGAATAAAGGTATATTCAGCACATATTTTCTATGGAGGAACATGATGTTTATCAGTCTTGTATGGAAGACGGCATTATTATACTTTGTTGTTGTTCTATCCATGCGTCTTATGGGCAAAAGGCAAATCGGGCAGTTACAGCCTTTTGAGTTTGCGATAGCGGTAATGATTTCCGAGCTCGCCGCATTTCCGCTGACCGAAGAGAACAAAAACATAATAGAAGGGATTATCCCTATTTTCATACTTGTCGTTTGCCAGTTTGTTATATCGTTTATATCGATAAAAAGCGTACGGGCCCGTGAAATAATCTGCGGACGCCCGCGTGTCGTAATAAAAAACGGGACTATCCAGGAAAAAAATCTGCGGAAGGAACTGTATACGATTAATGATTTGCTCGAGCAGTTAAGAATAGCCAATGTCCAAGACATATCCGATGTTGAAGTCGGTGTGCTTGAAACTAACGGAGAACTAAGCATGGTCCTGAAATCCCAGAAAAGGCCGGTAACGCCTGCTGATCTTGGAATAAGCACGGATTATGAGGGGCCTTCGCTTGACATTATTATAGACGGTGTTGTTCGCAATGAAAATTTGAAACTCGCAAAACTTGACACTAACTGGCTTATGGAGCAATTAAAAAACAGGGGGTGGAACAGCCCGAAGGACATATTCTTCGCGTCTTTAAACTCAAAAGGTGAATTATATGTTCAGCCTAAATGGAAAGTGGTAAAAAACAGGAAGTGCTAGTTATATCATTATCTTTTTCTTCCCAGGAATGCCGTTGCATTAAGTTCGCTTTTCTCGGCAGTCTGCATGATATGTTCAACGACTTTGTTTAAAATCTCCAGATCGAGTTTTTTACGATCTGTTTCGGAAAGTTTTGTTTCTATTTCACTCGGATAATTGATCCTGACCCTGGGAGGAAGGCGCAAAACATCAACCTCGGCATTCTTTACGCAGAAAGAACTGCCGTATATTGATACCCTGACTTTGAAATTCGGGTCCGCGCTTTTTTCTTTAATAACACTTACCGAAAACGTCATTTTTTACACCTTCGTTTTTATGTATTCAACAATTCTTAAGGAAAAAATATGCAGGCTTCGCTGCCGACAAATCAAATGCGGAAATTTTTCAAAGCAATTCCTTCGTAATATATATCGGCCTTTTTTCACAATTTTTTGACATTTGTAAGCCGATATATCCATGCCATCGGCAATGGTTTCAAAAAAATCAGGCATCCAAAAGCTTAAGCTTTTTCAGGTATTGACCCGTATATGAATTGGGATTGTTCGCGAGCATTTCCGGGGTTCCTTCGGCTATTACCATTCCTCCCCTGTCTCCCCCTTCAGGCCCGAGATCAATTATATAGTCCGCTGTTTTAATAACATCCATATTATGTTCAATTACTATCACGGTGTTGCCGCCGTCAACGAGCTTCTGAAGCACATCAATAAGCCGGTGCACATCAGCAATATGAAGCCCGGTGGTAGGTTCATCGAGGATATACAGGGTCCTGCCGGTGCTTCTTTTTGAAAGCTCGGTAGCAAGTTTTACCCTCTGCGCTTCCCCGCCCGAAAGAGTTGTTGACGGCTGTCCAAGCTTGATATAACCAAGGCCGACTTCACTTAATGTTTCTATCTTCCGGTTGATGGACGGTATATTCTTAAAAAACTCAAGCGCTTCGTCAACAGTCATATCAAGTATGTCCGCTATATTTTTTCCTTTGTATTTTACTTCAAGGGTTTCCCTGTTATACCTTTTCCCTTTGCATACTTCGCACGGAACATAAACATCGGGAAGGAAATGCATTTCTATTTTAATAATCCCATCGCCGGCGCATGCCTCGCAGCGGCCGCCCTTCACATTGAAACTGAAACGTCCCTGCTGGTAGCCGCGCGTTTTTGCGTCGCTTGTAGAAGCAAACAGGCTCCTGATTAGATCAAACACGCCCGTATAGGTCGCCGGGTTCGAACGCGGCGTCCTTCCTATCGGGGATTGATCAATGTTTATAACTTTATCAAGATGTTCTATGCCGATAATATCCTTATGCTGCCCGGCTTTTGTTTTTGCCCTGTTAAGCTTCGCGGCCAGCTTCTTATACAGGATTTCATTTACGAGTGAGCTTTTTCCCGACCCGGAAACACCGGTAACGCAGATAAATACACCCAGCGGGAACCTGACATCAATGTTTTTCAGGTTGTTCTCACAGGCCCCGATAACCTCGATATACTTGCCGTTCGGTTTTCTCCTGGTCTTCGGAACTTCTATTTTCTTTGCACCGCTCAGATACTGGCCGGTTATCGATTGCGGATTATTGATAATATCCTCCAGCGTGCCCTGCGCGACAACATATCCGCCTTTTACGCCCGCTCCCGGCCCCATGTCGATTATATAATCGGCGCTTCTCATCGTTTCTTCGTCATGCTCAACGACAAGGACCGTATTACCGAGATCCCTCAGCTTCTCCAAGGTGGCAAGAAGCCTGCTGTTGTCCCTTTGATGAAGCCCGATGCTAGGTTCGTCAAGTATATATAATACTCCCATAAGCCCCGAACCTATCTGCGTCGCGAGACGTATCCGCTGCGCCTCGCCGCCGGACAGCGTGCTCGACGACCGCGCGAGTGTAAGATAATCAAGACCGACATCCCTTAAAAACCCCAAGCGCGCTTTTATCTCTTTCAAAACTCTGTGGGCAATTAATTCTTCCCGTTCCGTCAGTTTGAGCCCGGATAAGAAAGACAGGCAGTCCGCCACAGACATTTCCGTAATTTCGGCGATGTTTTTATTGCCGACCGTAACTGCAAGGCTTTCCTTTTTAAGCCTTTTCCCCTGGCAAACCTGGCATGGGATTCTGCCCATAAAGCTTTCGTAATATTCTTTCATGCCTTCCGACTTGGTTTCCCTGTAACGGCGTTCCATGCTCGTTATGACCCCTTCAAACGGAGCCATGAAAGAGCCGCTTCCGTATTCTCTTTCATACCGTATTCTGATTTTTTCGCCGTTCGTACCGTATAATATTTTATCCAGTATCTCCGGAGGCAGTTTTTCTACCGGCGTATGAATGCTGAAGCCATAATGCTCGGCAAGCGCAATAAGGTACATACGGCTGTATGCATCCTCGTTCGCGAAATTCCAGCCTCCTACGTTAATTGCGCCCTCTGCGAGCGATTTTGATCGATCCATTATTACAAGATCGGGATCTATTTTCATCAGGCTTCCGAGACCGGCACAGGAAGGACATGCCCCATAAGGGTTGTTGAAAGAAAACATCCTCGGTGTAAGCTCTTCAATACTGATTCCGCAGTCGGTACATGCAAAGTTCTGGCTGAACATTAATTCTTCTTTCCCGTTGACATCGACAAGAAGAAGCCCTCCCGACAGATTCAGGATTGTCTCAATTGATTCGGTAAGCCTTTTATTAATGCCCGGCCGTACAATCAACCGGTCCACGACAATTTCTATTGAATGCTTTTTGTTCTTGTCCAGCCTGATTTCATCGTCATAGATATCGACAATTTCCCCGTCTATACGCAGGCGTACATAGCCGCTTTTTTTCGCATCCTGTATAAGCTTTGCGTACTCCCCTTTCCTTCCTCTTACCACAGGAGCAAGCAGTTGTATTCTCGTACCCTCTTCAAGCGCAAGGATAGAGTCGACCATCTGGTCGACGGTTTGCTGGGATATAACTTTTCCGCATTCTGGGCAGTGCGGCACCCCTATTCTCGCAAACAGGAGCCTGAGATAATCGTATATCTCGGTAACGGTTCCAACCGTGGAACGCGGATTATGGCTTGTGGTTTTTTGATCAATCGAAATCGCGGGCGACAAACCTTCGATATATTCAACTTCCGGTTTCTCCATCAGCCCTAAAAACTGGCGTGCATATGACGAAAGAGATTCGACATACCTTCTCTGGCCTTCGGCATATATCGTATCGAATGCAAGAGAAGACTTTCCGGAACCGCTTAACCCGGTAATTACAACAAGTTTATTCCTTGGTATTTCCACGTCGATATTCTTCAGATTGTGTTCACAGGCGCCTTTTATATATATACTGTCACGCATTTTTTTCTCTCCAGACGTATATAATATTTCTTTATTCTTCGTTTTTTAACCCTGAATTCGTTAACGTGCTCCGTTGCATAATAATAATTATAACAGAATATTATTATTGTGCAAACATTTGTTCGATATTTTTTTGTTTTTTCGCTTTTGCTTTACGAATACAAAGCAATCGCAAAAAGTTATTATATAAAATAAAGAAAACTCGCAGAGACGGCAGAAAAAAAACACCTTTTGATGGTGTATTGAATGAATAAAAGGCGGATAAATTAAGTTGAAAAAAAGAAATTAGAAGATGACAGGCCATTCAGGTTATACTATCCTGTTGATACTGATCCCTGTATTCTTTGGCTGTTAAACCGGTTAAAGAGAGAAAGTATTTTGAGAAGATTTTGTAAGAGCTATATCCTACTTTCTCAGCAATCTCATACAGGTAGAGATTTGTTTCCGCCAATAGTTCACATGCCTTTTGAATGCGAAAATAGTGCAGCCAGCCATAAAAACCCAAATGGGTTTTTTCGTTTAAGATTTTTGAAAGATATGTTGGGGATATGTATAAATCAGCCGCCATTGATTCAAGAGAAATATCGGATGAAAAGTTTTTTTCCATATATCTGAGCGCTCTGCCTAATTGTCCTCCGCCGTATTTATGCTGCCTGGGGCATGCAGTTTTGCAGCGCTCAAGAAAAAGTTTCCGTATTTCCGCTATATTATATTGGTCTTCCTGGATATAAACGTTTCCATCATTGTTGTAAAGTATGCTGACAGTATTTAAAATTTGGTTTATTGTTTCTATAAACCGCGGAAATTCCATCTTTTCATTTACAAGTGCCTGAAACAAAGCCTCCGCGGACTCTGAAATCTGATTAGGCAAACCTCCCCGGATTGTATCAAACAGCTTTTTTTTCATGTTTGAAATATCGGAAGATAAATTACTATTTATATGAGATAATTCTGCTGCACGGATGAACTGACCTTTTGGAAACCAAATACTTTTTTGCGCCGCGGGAAAGCTATCGGAAAAGACTTTTTTAAAGTCATTTATATCCGACATTATTTCTGAGCAGATCACCGCACCGGCAACCAGGTCGCTGCACAAAAAATGGTTTTCATATTGCGCTGCCAAATCATCAAAAGTATACGACTGATCCATGTTGAGAATAGTAAAAACTATTTTCGTTTTTGCAATTTGAGTAATGACAGGATCAAACTTCGCGAAAACCGTTTGTATTTTTTGCACGAGCATCCAATTGTTGCTTGGATAACCGTACATCATAAGAAAAAGATACCGGGGACCCTGAAGAGGCAATGAAAGTGTTTCGATATTATCCCGGATCTTTTCGGGTGACATGCTCGTAGTAAGAAGCTGATTTACAAAGTTTTCCTGAAGCAATTTCAGATTCTCGGACAAAAAATTGTCAATTTTAAGATAACGGCCGTTTTGTATAAAATTCTGTTCTATTTCGTCCCTTGCTTTGACGACAGCTTTTATTATTTCCTCCGCTGTCGCAGGTTTCATAATATAGTCAAAAACATTGTTTCTTATTGCTTCGAGCATGTATTCCTGCTCTGAATAACCGGTAAGAAAGATAATTTTAGTACAGGGAAGCATCTTGTGCATCTCTTTGGCAAAAGCGATACCGTCTGCAACAGGCATTTTTATATCGCAAAGGACAATGTCGGGCTGAATTATAAGCGCCTTTTTTATGGCACTCATGCCGTTTTCCGCTTCTCCGGCAATTGTAATGTTATATTTTTCCCAATCAACATATTCTCTCAGTCCCCGGATAATAATCGGTTCATCATCCACAATCATCAGCTTGTACATAACTATTGTCCCCCTCTTTATCAATGTATTGCAGTGGCATTTTTACGACAAAAGCCGTGCCGCCGTCAATCGGAGAAGTACAGGTGATTCCATAACTATCTCCAAATTTCAGTTTAATTCTTTCGTTCGTGTTTCGCAGTGCCAGGCCGTGCGAGCCGTATGATGCGTAAGAAGGGTCGTGAAGAATCCTGTTAATCTTGTCAAAATCGGCGTTTGTGCCATTGTCATGTATCATATAATAAAGGTCTTTCTCTGCTTCATATACAGTGACAAGAATTTCAATAGGTGTATTGTCGCCTTCATGGTGTATGATCGCATTTTCCACCAAAGGCTGCAAAACCAGCTTCAATACCTGTAACCGCTTACGGAGCTCCGGCGCTATTTCTATCTCGATGGAATAAATAAGCCGTTCACCCATACGTGCTTTCTGCAAACTTAAATAGTTAAAGATGTGTTCAAGTTCTACTTCGAGCGGAACCAGTCCATTGCTGGAATGATATAGGGTGAGTCTGAATATAGCTGCCAAATCCCGAACCATTTTCCCGGCGGCTTCCAACTCATTTGTTTTTATCGTCCAGTAAATTGTATTTAATGTATTAAATAAAAAATGTGGATTGATTTCTGCCTGAAGTGCTTTGATCTCAGCATTTTTCATCTGTAACTTGCTGTAATAAACTTCATTGTACAGAAATCTCAGTTTATCCGACATCATATTGAATTGGTTGCCCAATACTGAAATTTCATCATTGCCACGGACTTCAAAATGTGCCGAAAAGTTTTCCGACTCAATGGACTTCATGAGAGTTCCAAGCTTGTTTAAGGGCTTAAGAATTAAACGGCGGAACAGCATCAGCTGTACAATCACAAGCATAACAGCAAGAAGAATAGCACCGATCATAAGTCTTTTTAATATCAGAGAATATTGGTATCCTACAGCGGGTGTAATCCCAACCAATATTGTTTTTTGATCGGACAGAAGCCACGGCGTGATATAAACTCCCTGTTTCTCCTTTTCATAAAAAAATGTTGCGCGGTTGTTTCCAATAAGCGAGTCCATACTGTATTTTGTCTCAAGAAAATTCCTGACATATTCATTTTCGGTGTTTCCATATAAAATATTTTGATCCCAAACATTAAGGATTACAAAAGATGGGTTTATCCATTCATTCTCTGAAATAAAAAATTTTCCAATATAATCCTGATCAATTACGATTTTAATTATTCCCAAACTTGAAATGACATTTGTTTTATCCCGGAGCAAACGACATATGGCCATTTGATTGTTACTGACACTCCAAAACCATCCGCCTTTTAATTCAATTGCCCTTTTTAATTCTTCATCTGTTAAACTTAGCTGTGTCAATGAACCGGAAATAATGTATCTCTGCCTGTCGGTACTGAATATTCCTATTCCCTTAATGGATGTGGTACCAAAGGGTAATCCGCTGAGTGCCTGTTTTGCATTTTTATATGTTTCAGTATAAAGCGCAGAATTCGTTTCATATTGCGGAATTAAAAAAGCACGGACATATTCATTGCCAATGATAAATTTGGAGATTTCATTACAATTTGTTATGGTATTATCAAGCGTGTCAGCAACGTTTTGAACATTATAATATATAGAAATATTTCTCTCATTTTCCGATACCCAGGATAAGAATGCAAATGAAATGACAGCAATTATTACAAAAGGAAAAAAACCAACCAAAATATTGCTTGTAATAAATTTTGTTTTTAGGCTGAGGTTTTTAATCAAAAAAGATTCCCCCCGGTCATACATACAACTAAAAAGAAATTGCCCACGATTTCTTTACACCAGGCTGCAAAGGCGAGTAGTAATTTTCCTTTAAACTCATTAAGCCCACAATATTCTAACTTGCAGCCTTGTTAACAGCAGGTGCGCGCAACATACTGATGCGAAACGGAGGTTCATCTTTTGTAATATTATTAAGAATGCTCGCTTTTCTCACCCGGTATAAATTTTTATTTTTATTTTCAGCACCGTATAAAACCATGTATTCATATGCAATTTAATCTTGTATTTTAGCAAAAGTCTTCTATATTATATCACAATGTTTCTTACGATTAAAT
>JAAYXD010000009.1 GCA_012516065.1 Clostridiaceae bacterium | reverse complement strand
TTTTTATTAAGGTTACATCGCAAAAGCCTTCCTGAATTTTGATGTTGACAAAGCAAATTTCCTCTTGTATTATATTAATTGTTCGCTTTGAACGAAGCGTAAAAAAAGAATAAGGGAGAGTTCCCGAGCGGCCAAAGGGGGCAGACTGTAAATCTGTTGCTATTCAGCTTCGGTGGTTCGAATCCACCCTCTCCCACCAAAGTTTTCATGAAGCCTTTGCACAGCAAAGGCTTTTATTTTTTTATCCGGATGTTATCGAGAAGATTATTGAATATAATTAAAAATTGACAAAATTTTAAATGCCTGAAATCAGCCCAGGCATAAAAAGAAACGGTACAAACGCGTACAGGTTAACCGGGTGGCTTGCTTGACAATGACATTTCAGTAGTGTTAAAATTCTTCCTGTAGCATGCGGGAAGAGCATTTTTTCCCGCTGCTTTCAAATACGTATTTATTGGTTTACGGTGACAGCATGTATGACATTGCAATTATTGGAGCAGGGCCTGCAGGATGTACATTGGCAAGGTTTCTGGACAAAAAGTATAGAGTTTTGCTTTTGGACAAGCGGGATGTAATGAATGTTGATTATCCCGGAGTACATAAATGCTGCGGGGGTTTATTGGCCCTGGACGCGCAGAATATGCTCGGCAGGATAGGAATGGCGGTCCCTGTATCAATTCTTGTTAATCCGCAGCTCTTTTTGGTAAGAACGATTGACCTTGATAAAAAAATCGAAAGGTATTACCAGCGTTTTTACTTGAATATTGACAGGCTCGCGTTTGAACAGTGGCTTATTTCGCAGGTTCCCGAAAATGTGGACCTTGCTTTCGGATGCACGCTTAAAACATGCAGTGATGAAGGCGGCTTTATAAGATTGTCTTTTACATACAACGGCAATACATACAGTGAAAAAGCGCGTGTGATCGTCGGCGCGGATGGCGGAAATTCTATGGTCAGGCGCATATTCTTTCCCGATAAAAAAATTCCGACTATATATATTGCGATACAGGAATGGTTTGAAGCAAATGATACGACGCCTTACTATGCCGCCGTTTTTGACAAAACAATAACAGATTTCTATTCATGGATGATTCCGAAAGAAAATATGATAATAATCGGCTCGGCGCTGAAAAAGGATAATCTTGCGCTTGACCGCTATAAAATGCTTAAAATGAGGCTTAGGGATTACGGGATTGTATACGGGAAAAAGATTAAAAGAGAAGGAGCTTTTATATACCGCCCGAGAGATCTGTCGTCAATTTATACAGGCGATGAAACCTGCGCTCTTACAGGTGAAGCCGCAGGTTTTATCAGTCCGAGTTCGGCCGAAGGGATAAGCTATGCGCTAAAGAGCGCGTATTGCCTTGCCATAGCTATGAATGAAGGACTGGACGGGTTTCAGCCGAGATACAGGAAACTTGTTTCCGGTATGAAGTGGAATATTGCCTATAAGAATTTGAAATGCCCGGCAATGTATTCACCGCTGCTTCGCAGTGTGATTCTAAAGACAGGCATTAAATCAACCGACGTAATTTAGAATTATTACTCGCGTGTGAGCGGCTGCTTATTGTCAGACAGGTTCTTTGTTTCCCTGATGATATACAAAGGCCTGCCTTTTGCTTCGTCATATATCCTGCCGATATATTCGCCGATTATTCCGAGAATTAGCAGTGTAATGCCGTTAAAGAAAAGGCTGACGGCCAGTATCGAAGCCCAGCCCGGCTGGACCGTTTCTGGGAAAAATATCCTCTGTGCGAGAACATATATCAAATAAAGGAAACTTCCTATCGATAAGACGGTACCGAGGTAAGACGCGAGCTTTAAAGGCTTGTAAGAAAAAGACGTTATGCCGTCGGCTGCAAGCTTTATCATTTTCTTTAGCGGGTATTTTGTTTCTCCGGCAAAACGTTCATCTCTTTCAAATTCTATTGCCGTTTGTTTAAAACCAAGCCAGCTTACAAGGCCGCGGATGTACCTGTTTCTTTCATTCACGAGTTTTAATGCGTCGCGGACCCTTGCGTCAATCAGACGAAAATCGCCGGTATCCACAGGTATATTGACATCGGTCATGCTTCTTAAAAACCTGTAAAAAAAGGCAGCTGTGGCACGTTTAAAAATACTTTCTCCTTTACGTGATATCCGCTTACCGTAAACGACATCATAACCTTCGCGCCATTTTTTAACCATTTCCGGAATCAATTCGGGCGGATCCTGCAGATCGCCGTCTATAACAACTATGCATTCGCCGGATGAGTAATCCATGCCGGCCGTTATCGCTATCTGATGCCCGAAATTTCTTGAAAAATCGATTAATTTTACTCTTTTGTCGGAATCGCATATTTCTCTGATCAACTGCCCTGTTTTATCACTGCTGCCGTCGTTTATAAAAACGATTTCATATTCAAACCCGCCGCTTTCAAGAACATGAGTAAGGCGGCGGTATGTTTCCATTATCACTTCTTCTTCGTTATACATCGGAACAACAACGGAACAAACTGGCTTCATTGTATTCTTCCTTTCATATTTTATTTACTGCGGTTTTATTTATTAAGTCCAATGCCTGTTCTGCCTGTTGAAAGTCTAAGGTAATAATAAATAATAAAGGCGTTACGGCGAGATTGCCTCCGCTGCGTTAAGCCCGGCCTTTATCGCGTAATTCTGCCCGCGGTCTTCAGGATATATCTGTGCCATTGACGCGAGGTACAATCCTTTCATAGGTGTTTCGAACTCCGGGATAAGCTTTGAGTATCCGGTTCTTACAACTGGCTGAGCATCCAATGTGCGGTTTATATGGATGTTGATTATCATGTCCTCGCTGAAATCCGGGAATATCTTTTTAAGGCCGTCAAGGAACAGCGATTTCACAGCTTCATCATCGAGCCCGAACAATTCGTGGGACGGATCGAGGTATCTCGACAGGTAAACAATATGCGAGCCGTATTTATGCTCTTTAACAAGGTTCGTATGCTCTATAACAAGAACGAACGGAAACTCCTTGTCCGCTACGGTCATCCAGTAATTTTCGGACAGGCTATTTTTCAGTTCAAGAATCATGCAGATATTTGCTTTATATTTGATTTTCCGCAATGAATCGAGCCAGGTTTTGCCCATACCTTTTATGACATATGTGAGCTTCCGCGGGGAAGCGGTAAACAGAACCTTATCGAAGTACTTTGTACCGGCGGCGCTTTTTACCCGAAAACGATCAATTTCTTTTGATATTTCAAACACTTCGTCATTTAAATGTATTTCACTGCCGGCTTCATTTATTAGTTCAGCCATGCGGTTATATACTTTTTCAAAGCCGCCTGTAATATAACCAAGCAGTTCCTTGTTAATGTTTTTGCCCCTGCTTGAACCCCTGAGCTTGAATTTGTTCCAGATCCATGTTGCAGAAATTGCATCCGAATCAATATCGAATTTCGAATTAAGAAGCGGTTCCCAGACGAGATTGTAAGCTTCGCTGCCGGCATTTTTGATAATCCACTCGCGCGCGGTTGTATCCTCAATGGCGAGGTAATCTTTTATAAACCAGGCTTTCAGTACCGTTAGTCCCATCCTCACGCGGCTTATGAACGACAGCGGTTTGAACATCAGCAGGTCCATCGGGGAAGTGAAAGGGTATACCTTATTGTTGATATAAATTACATTTTTGGGCTCATACCATTTAAGGTCGTCATCCAGCCCAAGCTCCTTCACCGTGTCAATAAAAACGGTGTCGTTTGTGAAAATATGGTGGTAAAAAATATCAAGCATATCATCGCCGACAGGGATAGCGGAGCACAGGCCTCCTAACCTTTCACTTTTTTCGTATACGGTGACTTTGTTCCCTTTAAGCGATAATTTCCACGCAGCCGTCAATCCGGTCGCACCGGCTCCTATAACAGCAATTTCCATTATTTATTTGCCTCCGGTTTCTATATTATCTGACTAAAAATTTTTCATTCAACAGAAAGAACAACTGTGTTTTTTACGGGGTCTTTGAAAACCTCCCGGAAAGTTTGAAACAGCAGTTCTTCATTCAGTTTGTATTCATCCGCGTTTCTGTTTTGTTCTTCAACGACGATATATCTTATTCCTTCCGAAATTGCCAGTTCGCGCAGTTGTTCGGGGTTAACCCCTTCATAGATTTTTTTCATGTTTCTCTCTCTTTGCGTTATGTCATAACCTGCGGTAACCGTAAAATACGGGTATCCGTTATATACCATCCTCCCGGCGAGAAAAACGGACATCGGAGCTCCGTAATGGGTCTGGTAATGGGTCAGAAAAATATCGTCGGGTTCGGTTTTTTCAAGCACCCACTTTAAAAGCGGATCGTTTTGATTATAGGATACACTGTTCCTGTCGAGATTGTAAAGCGTTATCAGGTCTATTATTCCCGTAGAGATCATTATAAGCGTCATGCACAGCGTTAATGCAATGGCCGCTTTTTTGCCCCGCTTTATAAGCGTTGAAAACAAATCGGAAACAATTATGTTAAGAAGAATAACCGCAAAAATGATATATTTATGGTTCACAGTGATATCCGGTGTAAGCTGAAGTGTTGAAGCGAGTATGATAGGAGCGGTGAAAACAGGGACGAGCAGCATTGTCGAAATATTCATATCTTCCGGATATTTAGCGGTAATATGAAGGTAAAACCACGCGCATGCGCCAATAACAATTATTCTCCACAGTAAGCCGATTGACGGCATTAATAAAACGAGCGCGGCAAGAAATGCAAAAGACGCTGCAAAACCGGCAATTTTACTCTTGCGCGCAATTGACGGGAGAAATGCCGCGAGAAGAACAAACGGCAGTATTCCGAGAAGTTCCGTGTAAAACGCAGATATGACAAAGATATTATCAGAACCTGACAAAAATCCCGGTTTGTATTTAATGCTTACCGCTCCCGTACCGCTGCCGACAAACATCTTCGACTGCATGAATGATAAAATGAAAGTAAGCACTGCAGTAATAAGAAACTCGAGTTTATGTTTTGAAAGCGCCGCCATTACGAATAAAACAGAAATTGCGGCAATAACTGCGGCGCCGTTCCAGAAAGCCAGAAGTCCGAGAAGTAAGCCAGAAATAATGCCCGGCATAATTTTTTCGGGAATCCATGCGTCGGCAGTAAAAAAAATTTCTTTCAGCGTTTTAAGAAAAGACGGTGTTTTTCCTGAATCAGTTTTTTTCCTGGTGTTTATTGCCGAGTTGTTTTTAAATTTTTCGTATGTTTCGATAAATACGGGCAGCATTAAAAAAAGCGCCATGATTATTATTCCGAAAGCGAACGCGAGATGCCTCTGGTTTACATAGACCTTTTGCGCCCAGAGCCCCCATGACTCGTTTAATGTGTTTCCGATATGCTCCCTTGGCTTTCCTGATGCGTCAAGATTGAAGCGTACGGCGCGCAAAAAATCCGTTATGCTTTTAAATCCGCTTGAAAATGTAAAAAAAGCGGATGAACTGCGAAAGATAAAAAACAGCAAAGTAAACAAACCTGCCGCATGTTTTTTTGTAATACCGACAGCAAGGCTGTAAAGCAGCATACTGAAAGAAACAATCGATAATATGCTTGGAATGTTCAAAGCGAGCGGCAGGTTGAAACCGAGAAACTCGAGATTTCCTGCCATGAAATAGAACATGAAATGGTAGCGCATTGTTCCGTCAGGGAAATGGGGGTACTGAGCAGGAAAGTTTTTACCAAGCGAAAAAGAGCGTATGACGGGCAGATGCGCTCCAAAATCGCTGAAAGCCGAAACTCCCGCATGCAGGATATCGCCGCTTGAATAAAACGACCGGAACATAAAAATGCTCCAGAACACGACCGAACTTATGAAAATAAACCATTCAACGCCTGAAAAGCGAACGCGGAATCCGTATTTCTTAATCTCGTATATCGCCCTTTTTGTCTTGTTCCTGTTTATATACGCAATCGCCGAAATAAAAATTATAACAACGGCAAATGATATTATATTGGCCGGCAGAAGCGGTTTTGATGCTGAACTGAAAATGACAGCAGAAATATATGTAATCCATGAAAGCACAAGCGTTCCTGTGAGATATGAAGCCGGAAGAAATAAAAAAGAAGGGCTTACAAGCTTATCTTTGAAGATAAAAAGCAAGCGATGTTCCCAGTATGGTTTCAGCGCCAATATTAGTCCTGCTCCGAGCAGGATGGAAAAAACAATATACAGGATTGCCGGCATATATAAACCATTCCTTGTCAATTTCCGCTGTCAATAAAATAGTAGACGGAACTAAACCCGTCACTCATTGTAAATGACTTTTTTGTACAAAACAAAGTTCCACGATACGATAAATACCATAATTAATATCTTGGGCAGGTAATAAGGTATCCACGCAACAGCAGGGAAAAGATACTCAAGCAGCTTTTTTATTGCCGTGAAAAGCAGTATGTTTCCGACAACGCCGTTGAATAAAAACAAAAGGCCGTAGGAAATCAACTGCTTTACAATATTTTTACGCGATTTGAAAGTGAAAAACTTATTCATCAAAAAATTAAACCAAAAAATAAAAGTGTAAACGATTATATTAGTTACAACCTCATGAAGCGGGAGTATTTCCCTGAAAATCAGGAAGAGCGAATATTCGATAATAAACGTCGATACACCTACAATTAAATATCTGACCAGTTTTTTTACCGAATCCGGATCCATGAATTCGGATTTAAGCTTATCCTTAAGTTCAACAATTCTGCTCATTTCTTTCCTCCGCAAATAAATAAAGCCGATTAAATTATACCAGCATGCCCGTATAACTGCAAACATACTTCCCGTTATCCTTGAGAATTTATCAGCCTGCTGATATAATGATTTTACCATAACGATGCATTTATTATTCCAAAATTTACATTTTTGGGAGGAAGATCATGACTAACAGGGAATTACTGCCGGCCCGGAAAACAATAGCAAAGATTGTACCGATTGTTCTGTTTTTTTGTGTTTTCGCAGTATGGGCTGTTATACTGAAAAACGAATTTTTTTATGTCCTGGCATGGTGGGCGGTACTGCTGTTTACAGGACTTATGTATTTCCCGCTGGCGAATATGATTTTTTCTTCCTTTGCGGACAGGGGTTTTTTATTGTCAAAGGCGCTCGGAATAGCAATCAGTTCATATATACTGTGGATTATGTCGTTTTTGAAAGTTCTGCCCATAAGCCGTCCTGCCTGCTTAGCCGTTACGGCCGTTCCGGGGGTGTTATTATATATTTTTGCGTTAAGCGGCAGGCAAAGAATAAGAGATTTGCTGCCTGACAGCGATACGCTGCAGTGGATTCTGACAGGCGAAAGCATTTTTGTTTTTTCATTGTGTTTTTGGACTTATCTGAGGGGTTTCAATCCGAAGATAGAAGGATTGGAAAAGTTTATGGACTATGGTTTTTTAAACAGCATTCTCCGTTCCGGATATGTCCCGCCTAAGGATATGTGGTTTGCGGGCGGCAATATTAATTATTATTACTTCGGGCACTACGCTTCGGCGTTTATAACAAGGCTAAGCGGCTTAAAGACGGAAATAGCCTATAACATAATGATGGCGACGCTTTTTGCTTTTTGTATGGCATTATGCTTTACGATAGCGGTAAACCTTCTTGAAGGATTCGGAATAAAAAAGAAATCGCAGATAATAACCGGGGGAATGATATCCGCGATTCTAGTATCGCTCGGCGGAAACCTGCATTCGTTTTTTTACGGCTTTTTGTCTAAATTTACTAAAGAAGGCGACAAATACTGGTTTCCGGACGCTACAAGGTATATAGGTTACAATCCCGAAACGAGAGACAAGACAATACATGAGTTCCCGGTGTATTCATTTGTTGTCTCCGATTTGCATGCACATGTGATAAACATGATTTTTGTACTTTTGCTGATTGCTTTGCTTATAGCTGTTTTCAGAAAGCTTGAAAAAAGGGCGGCGGGAAGTCTCGACGGGTTAAATATCCTTTCTGAAGCGTTTATTCCGGAACTGCTTCTTCTAGGGCTGCTTGCAGGAATTTTTCAGATGTCAAATTACTGGGATTTCCCGATTTATCTGACCGTAACGCTTTTTACTTTTATCTGTGCAGGCATACGTCAGTACGGCTATAAAAAAGAAACGGCAGCCATCTCTTTTATAAGGTTTTTTATAGTTGCGGCGTCTTCCGTAGTTTTCGCAATCCCGTTCAATATGACTTTCGATAAAATGATGGGCGGAGTACGATTTACGGAAGACAGAACACTGCCTCACCAATTCCTTGTCCTTTGGGGATACCAGCTTACACTTGCCGTAATTTTCTTTATCTATATATTATATACCGAACAGAATGCCAAATTGAAATGGGAACGAGGCAAAGAAAGGCTGAAAGCCCGTTCCGCCATGACACTCACTGCAAGAATTAAAAACGTGCTTGACAAAAACCCGATTGAGGATGTTTTTGCTGTAATTCTCTGTGTATCGGCCATAGGTCTGTTAATTATCCCCGAGATTGTTTATGTGAAAGACATATACTCCGCGGAACACAAAAGGGCAAACACAATGTTTAAGCTTACCTACCAGGCGTTTATAATGTTCGGAATCGCCGCCGGTTACATTTTCATCAGAATACGCCGGTATTCGCGTAAGGACCGGACAGGAACGGCGGCTAAAATAATAATGCTTGTTATGATTGCGCTGCCGATGATATACCCGTTTTATGCGATTCCCAGCTGGTACAGGTACCTTAATCCCGAAAGGTATGAAGGGCTCGACGGCCTGGCATTTATGAAAAAAGATAATCCCGACGATTATGAGCTTGTAATGTGGCTGCGTGAGAATGTACAAGGGCAGCCTGCGATCCTCGAAGCAAACGGAGACAGCTATTCATATTACGGAAGAATTTCAATGGCGACAGGTCTTCCGACAATACAAGGCTGGTATGTTCACGAATGGCTGTGGCGAAATGATTATAAAATAGTAAACGAAAGGGTTGAAGAGGTTAAAACGGTATATACATCCGATGATCTTGTT
Source organism: Clostridiaceae bacterium (assembly GCA_012516065.1). Lineage (GTDB taxonomy): Bacteria > Bacillota > Clostridia > DSM-8532 > DSM-8532 > DTU069. The sequence continues at coordinate 428 of JAAYXD010000009.1, read as the reverse complement.
AAAACAAAGGAAATCCTTGAAAAATATAAAATAAGGTATATTGTAATCGGTAAACCCGAACGGGACTCATTCCCGGAACTTAACGAAGAAAAGCTTTTGGCACTCGGCATTGTTGTTTTTGAAAGGCCTCAGGTAAAGCTTATTGAAATTAAATAGCGGCTGTAAAGTATTAATTAGGCAGGCAAACCGGAAAAAGGGAAGAAAAAAAGCACATATAAATATGTACTTATGTAATAATGACATTTTCCAATGTGCTTTTCTCAACTAAGATAAACTCAACTAAACTGAAACAACATCTATCATTAAAAGGAGGAACAAAATGAAAAAAAGTTAATGAATGTTGTTACGGTATTAGTATAGCATAACATTGATAAATTTACCATTAAGAGTAGATTAAACTTATGAACAAATCATGAACAAAGTTACAT
>JAAYXD010000255.1 GCA_012516065.1 Clostridiaceae bacterium | reverse complement strand
GCCGTTGTCCAGCTCTCTTGCTCTTTGTAAATATCATAAGGTCATCGGCATATCTTACAAATCGATAGCCCCATTCCTCAAGCTTTTGGTCTAACTCATTTAGCATGATATTAGCTAAAAGCGGGCTAATTGGTCCACCTTATGTGGAGCTAGATGTTATGCCGAGTTAAACCCTCAAAAAACTTTGTTTTCTTATACTTTTAGCTTTTAACTCGGCATAATACCAACTACTTCAATGAGTTCAAGAACTCCATTAGATCTTTATCCCTATTCCAATCAGGAAGATCTGCCTCATCAGTTACTTTAGGTGAGAGCTTATTAATTGCTTCATTCTTCAAACGGTTATCAGCTCGAACGTAAATCATCGTTGTAGAAATATCCTCATGACCAAGAAAGTCTCTGATATAAACGATGTTTATGCCTGCTTCAAGCATGTGCATAGCCTTACTATGCCGGAACATATGACAATGAACTTTCTCTGGAAAAGAGGGATTATCCTTATGAATCTCAGTCACATATTTGCTGATAATATATCCGATGCCATCTCGGTCAATCTTCTGATGATATCGGTTTGTTACCAGTGGGGGATCTCCCAATGCATTGACAACATATCGTGAGATATAGCTTTTTATAAGATTAGCTGTTTCATCTGAGATTACAACAGTCCTATATTTATTGCCTTTTCCATGAAGTCGTACGGTGGAATTCGTGTTCAGAAATATATCTGCAATAGTAAGATCACACAATTCCTGTACACGGCATCCGCTATCATAAAGAAGCGTAAGTATTACCCTATGTCGGAATCCTGTTGGTGTGTTGATATCTGGTTTGTTGATCAACTCAGACATTTGCTTAACAGAAAGAAAACATACTTCCCTAGCAGATGATTTTTTTGCCTTAATCGCAGACACTTTTAGTAATGGAGAAATGTATTCGATACATTCAAGTTGGGCATAATCGGCAAATGCCTTAATAGCACCAAGCCTTTGGTTTGCTGCTGAGCAGCTGGCACCATTTTCCCTATACCACTCAAGAAACTCTAGAATCAGCTCGCGTTTGAAATCTTTTACTTGAAATGATCGGAGATTAATCCCTTTCTCCATACTGATATAGCGTAATAAGAGCTTTAAAGTGTCACGATAGCTGAGAATTGTATTTTTTGAATAACACCTCTGCAATGGGAGATAGTCCGTCAAGAATCCTGTGACCAAGGATGCAAAATCAATAGAATTCATACTCATTGAAAACTACCTCCTTGATCAAATCTGGAAATGATTTTTTTAATTCATTCTTGATATAAGGGAATCTTTCCGTTGTTAGTTTCAGGTAATAGGCTGTTTCTTCAAAGCCTTCGTGTCCAAGCATAGTCCTCATATATGGAAGATACGCCATTAGGTCTTTCTTTTCGTCTACCCATTTGCGGAGAAGATTTACACAATAGGTATGGCGAAAATCATGTACACGCGGTCCGTGCCCAGTGTGTGGTATTCCTGCATGTTCAAGATATCTTCTGAAGTTGCGATATACATTTACAAGTGACATTGCCTGTCCTGGTCGAATCATAAAGAAGTATTCATCGTTGGAGGAATCTGCATGGATTTCTGCTTGGATTATGCGACATCTTTCGATTAACTGAGAATGAAGTGGAACAATGCGTTCCTTATGATTTTTTGCATTCTTAACTATGATATATTCATCTTCAAGGTTTATATCACCTAATGTTAGTAGTCTTAATTCAGAGACACGCATTCCACTCGTGTACAGGATTCTGAAGAAAACTGGCATAACAATTCCTCTATAGGGACATTCACTTGGAACAGATTGGCTTTTGTCTACCTCTGCAAAAAAGCGTTTTAGTTCATCATCACTATAGATATGTGCTTCATACTTTGGAGATTTCTTAGTGATTCCCTTTGGTGGAACATAGGCATGTATCCCTAAATCAACTAAATACTTGCAGAATACTCGCATAGTACTGATGCGGTGGGACTGGTTATTTACCGATTCATAAGATTTTTTTCGGCACCAACTATCACATAAATCTTTTGAAATATTTTTTTCTATCAACTCATTCTGATTGAAGAAAGTATCGATCCTTTTTAAAGCGGCAGCCTCTGCGTTATATTCAAAGCCAAGAGCCCTTTTCAGGTCTACAAAATCTTGAAATTCTTTTTGGAATACGCTGTGGTAAGTGATATCAGTCATTTTCAAAATCCTCCAGCGGTAGAATACATTCTGTAAGCTTCTGGATATCAGTTTTTAGATACACAGCAGTAATATCAGGATCTGAATGACCAAGAATGTTTGTAATGACAGGAAGTGGTGTCCCCATTTCTAGAAGCATGGAACCAGCAGAGTGTCTAAGCGAATGAAAACCAGAACGTTTCCGTCCACGCCTGTCGATGCCAGCCTTTCTCATATACCGAACGATAAGTTGCCCCATGTGGTTATTCTCTCCGATAGGATCGAACGGTGGCATATGCTTTAAAAAAACTCTGTCAGATTCATAGTAAGAAGGGCGTCCATTTTTTATATAATCAATAACAGCCCACCCAACTGCATCTGGAATAGGAAGTGTCAAAGGCTTATGTGTTTTGTGTTGTATGATTGAAACTTTCTTTTCTCCCCAATTAAAGTTGCTGAATCTGAGGTTTTTGATATCACCAATCCGTAATCCAAGCACACATGCAAGCACGATCATTGCATAATCCCTCTTACCAATGGGATTGTTGCGATCGATAGTGGCAATCATAGCTTTCAGTTCATCTGCATTCCATGCAGAGGGAATCTTTGCACTCTTTGAAATAGCTGGTACATGAATCTTTTCTGCATAGTTTTTTGGAATCAGGTTTTCTGAATAAAGATATCTCAGAAAATGACGTATACCACAGATATTTTGTTCAATAGTTTTAAAACTATATCCAGTAAGAGTTTTAAGGTATGCATTGCAGTTTTCCATAATAATTTCGCCAGTTTGCAAGGTCTTAGTCTGTGTGAGATAATCCATAAAAATCATAGCACTTCTTTTGTAATGCTCTTTTGTGCTAGTTGACAATTCGGTAGATTCTAGATATGTTGTGTAATCAGCAAAGATAACAGAATAATAAGAATTCAGCACAAGAGGATTTTTCGATGCAAAGTATCTGCGTGTTAAAACTTTGTGCAGACTATAGTCCTCCAACATATGAATAACCCGTAATAACTGAACCCGCTGCTGTGATAGAGTTCCATTATTGCAGTTGCTGATAAAACCGTATTGCTTCTCAAGATACTTCAGACCGGATTCCATATCAAACTCGGTATCTCCGTACTCATCGATGAGGAATAACAGTATCTTATTCCACTCTCTTTCATAAAAATGGATGGTAACTGGATTGTAATTATTCTCCAGCAATAAGGCCTTTAGACCTTCTGTAATCATTTCAAGCTTCATCGTATAAGCTCCTTTCTTTTTAATGATTACAGAATATCAAGTTTTATGAAATACGGCAGTTATTATGCCTAGATGAACAAACGAAAAGTGCTATATTACTGGACAAAGGGGAATCAAATCGGCATAATGTTTATCTCGACATAAGGTGGATTATGCCGAGCTCGGCATAATCCACCTTATGTCGAGATAAACATTATGCCGATTTGATTCCCCTTTGTCCAGTAATATAGCACTTTTCGTTTGTTCATCTAGGCATAATAACTGCCGTATTTCATAAAACTTGATATTCTGTAATCATTAAAAAGAAAGGAGCTTATACGATGAAGCTTGAAATGATTACAGAAGGTCTAAAGGCCTTATTGCTGGAGAATAATTACAATCCAGTTACCATCCATTTTTATGAAAGAGAGTGGAATAAGATACTGTTATTCCTCATCGATGAGTACGGAGATACCGAGTTTGATATGGAATCCGGTCTGAAGTATCTTGAGAAGCAATACGGTTTTATCAGCAACTGCAATAATGGAACTCTATCACAGCAGCGGGTTCAGTTATTACGGGTTATTCATATGTTGGAGGACTATAGTCTGCACAAAGTTTTAACACGCAGATACTTTGCATCGAAAAATCCTCTTGTGCTGAATTCTTATTATTCTGTTATCTTTGCTGATTACACAACATATCTAGAATCTACCGAATTGTCAACTAGCACAAAAGAGCATTACAAAAGAAGTGCTATGATTTTTATGGATTATCTCACACAGACTAAGACCTTGCAAACTGGCGAAATTATTATGGAAAACTGCAATGCATACCTTAAAACTCTTACTGGATATAGTTTTAAAACTATTGAACAAAATATCTGTGGTATACGTCATTTTCTGAGATATCTTTATTCAGAAAACCTGATTCCAAAAAACTATGCAGAAAAGATTCATGTACCAGCTATTTCAAAGAGTGCAAAGATTCCCTCTGCATGGAATGCAGATGAACTGAAAGCTATGATTGCCACTATCGATCGCAACAATCCCATTGGTAAGAGGGATTATGCAATGATCGTGCTTGCATGTGTGCTTGGATTACGGATTGGTGATATCAAAAACCTCAGATTCAGCAACTTTAATTGGGGAGAAAAGAAAGTTTCAATCATACAACACAAAACACATAAGCCTTTGACACTTCCTATTCCAGATGCAGTTGGGTGGGCTGTTATTGATTATATAAAAAATGGACGCCCTTCTTACTATGAATCTGACAGAGTTTTTTTAAAGCATATGCCACCGTTCGATCCTATCGGAGAGAATAACCACATGGGGCAACTTATCGTTCGGTATATGAGAAAGGCTGGCATCGACAGGCGTGGACGGAAACGTTCTGGTTTTCATTCGCTTAGACACTCTGCTGGTTCCATGCTTCTAGAAATGGGGACACCACTTCCTGTCATTACAAACATTCTTGGTCATTCAGATCCTGATATTACTGCTGTGTATCTAAAAACTGATATCCAGAAGCTTACAGAATGTATTCTACCGCTGGAGGATTTTGAAAATGACTGATATCACTTACCACAGCGTATTCCAAAAAGAATTTCAAGATTTTGTAGACCTGAAAAGGGCTCTTGGCTTTGAATATAACGCAGAGGCTGCCGCTTTAAAAAGGATCGATACTTTCTTCAATCAGAATGAGTTGATAGAAAAAAATATTTCAAAAGATTTATGTGATAGTTGGTGCCGAAAAAAATCTTATGAATCGGTAAATAACCAGTCCCACCGCATCAGTACTATGCGAGTATTCTGCAAGTATTTAGTTGATTTAGGGATACATGCCTATGTTCCACCAAAGGGAATCACTAAGAAATCTCCAAAGTATGAAGCACATATCTATAGTGATGATGAACTAAAACGCTTTTTTGCAGAGGTAGACAAAAGCCAATCTGTTCCAAGTGAATGTCCCTATAGAGGAATTGTTATGCCAGTTTTCTTCAGAATCCTGTACACGAGTGGAATGCGTGTCTCTGAATTAAGACTACTAACATTAGGTGATATAAACCTTGAAGATGAATATATCATAGTTAAGAATGCAAAAAATCATAAGGAACGCATTGTTCCACTTCATTCTCAGTTAATCGAAAGATGTCGCATAATCCAAGCAGAAATCCATGCAGATTCCTCCAACGATGAATACTTCTTTATGATTCGACCAGGACAGGCAATGTCACTTGTAAATGTATATCGCAACTTCAGAAGATATCTTGAACATGCAGGAATACCACACACTGGGCACGGACCGCGTGTACATGATTTTCGCCATACCTATTGTGTAAATCTTCTCCGCAAATGGGTAGACGAAAAGAAAGACCTAATGGCGTATCTTCCATATATGAGGACTATGCTTGGACACGAAGGCTTTGAAGAAACAGCCTATTACCTGAAACTAACAACGGAAAGATTCCCTTATATCAAGAATGAATTAAAAAAATCATTTCCAGATTTGATCAAGGAGGTAGTTTTCAATGAGTATGAATTCTATTGATTTTGCATCCTTGGTCACAGGATTCTTGACGGACTATCTCCCATTGCAGAGGTGTTATTCAAAAAATACAATTCTCAGCTATCGTGACACTTTAAAGCTCTTATTACGCTATATCAGTATGGAGAAAGGGATTAATCTCCGATCATTTCAAGTAAAAGATTTCAAACGCGAGCTGATTCTAGAGTTTCTTGAGTGGTATAGGGAAAATGGTGCCAGCTGCTCAGCAGCAAACCAAAGGCTTGGTGCTATTAAGGCATTTGCCGATTATGCCCAACTTGAATGTATCGAATACATTTCTCCATTACTAAAAGTGTCTGCGATTAAGGCAAAAAAATCATCTGCTAGGGAAGTATGTTTTCTTTCTGTTAAGCAAATGTCTGAGTTGATCAACAAACCAGATATCAACACACCAACAGGATTCCGACATAGGGTAATACTTACGCTTCTTTATGATAGCGGATGCCGTGTACAGGAATTGTGTGATCTTACTATTGCAGATATATTTCTGAACACGAATTCCACCGTACGACTTCATGGAAAAGGCAATAAATATAGGACTGTTGTAATCTCAGATGAAACAGCTAATCTTATAAAAAGCTATATCTCACGATATGTTGTCAATGCATTGGGAGATCCCCCACTGGTAACAAACCGATATCATCAGAAGATTGACCGAGATGGCATCGGATATATTATCAGCAAATATGTGACTGAGATTCATAAGGATAATCCCTCTTTTCCAGAGAAAGTTCATTGTCATATGTTCCGGCATAGTAAGGCTATGCACATGCTTGAAGCAGGCATAAACATCGTTTATATCAGAGACTTTCTTGGTCATGAGGATATTTCTACAACGATGATTTACGTTCGAGCTGATAACCGTTTGAAGAATGAAGCAATTAATAAGCTCTCACCTAAAGTAACTGATGAGGCAGATCTTCCTGATTGGAATAGGGATAAAGATCTAATGGAGTTCTTGAACTCATTGAAGTAGTTGGTATTATGCCGAGTTAAAAGCTAAAAGTATAAGAAAACAAAGTTTTTTGAGGGTTTAACTCGGCATAACATCTAGCTCCACATAAGGTGGACCAATTAGCCCGCTTTTAGCTAATATCATGCTAAATGAGTTAGACCAAAAGCTTGAGGAATGGGGCTATCGATTTGTAAGATATGCCGATGACCTTATGATATTTACAAAGAGCAAGAGAGCTGGACAACGGC
>JAAYXD010000325.1 GCA_012516065.1 Clostridiaceae bacterium | reverse complement strand
ACCATTGGTACTGATTACCACTTACATGAATGCTTGGAGCTACGACAATCAGGCCATCTGTTGAACGCGTATCAAGATCCGGTGCAAACTTGGTCTTATTTGGAATACTCCTGCCTTGTGGGTATTTAAAGACATAGTGCCAACCTCCACTTCCTGTAACAGCAGTAACCGTATCCGGGAGTTTTCCATGTGTTGCTTCAAGTGCAGATATGGTTTCATCACCGCCATCATCCACATCAAGTACCAGCCAGTCAGACTTCTCGCCTGTAGGAATGCCTATATTGGCATTGGGGGTTTTCGTCCACCATTTCCTTATTTGCTCAACATAAGCAGTGGAATTCTTGTACCAGCCGGTATATAACGGATGCTTTCCTTTGCTGTCACAATTACTCCCTTCCTTGCAGGAGCAGGAGCCATCCTCACAAATCCAATGCAATGGTATGACTGGGATATTTGCTTCTGCGTATTTTAATGCTGCGTCCATCATTGTCACTTTCAAATTCTCACCTCCTGTCGTGCTGAAATAAATTGAGCCCGACAAATAGTTTTTTAAGACTATCTGCCAGGCTCTATAGGTGAGTCATTCGCTCCCTTTGCGGCTCTGTGCCAGATTTATTCACTTTTTACCCCGCCTTTTTCTCCAGCTTTACTTCAAAAACCTTCCTGCATACCGGGCATTTGATTTCAACATCAGCGTAATCGGCATCAAATACCCTGTGATTGCAGTGAGGGCAGCGGACTGTGTACTGTTTCTTACTCACCATCCCTCACCTCCGGTTTCTTAGGCTTCATGTGGCTTGCCATCTTCATCATCACAGGCTCTAAAATCTCTCCAACCATGTAATGAACCATTGGTGAGTAATTCTCCTTTGTTTCGTCAAACAACTTGGAAAGAAGGTCGTAGAGATTCTTTATGTCCTCTTCTGTGGCATCAGCAGTGTTGATTTCAATGAAAATCTTGGTACCGTCACGCTTGGCGATATGGTCGCTCACATACTTCTCCAGAGCGTATCTTGCTATGCTTGATGTGGTAACACTTGCCTCCGGCATTTGTGCTTGAAGCTCACCAATAATCGCATCCAATTCATCCGACTGCCTTTGTGTAAGCCTTACCCGTAACATACTATCCTTTTCTGTAGACATCATTGCACCTCCTGTATTTCTTGTTGGTTTAATTGTATCACAATGTATTACATATTGTCAAGTATGGATAAAAAGAAAACCCGACTTGCCGTTGTATTGGCTTGCCGGGTATTGTATTAAGACTGTACTTTATCGCAATTCGGAGGGAAGGGCGCATCATTTAAAAATATGCGACTATGCAATTATTAACTCCTGATTTAATATCCTTCATACCAAATTTCATATAAATAGTCATTATCCTTAATTTTTGATAAAAATTCAATAGCTCTGCTCCAGCAATCTTCGTTGACATTAAAATATATGCTATGTTCTTGAGATGGTTGTATCCCTTCTCCTGTTAATTTAAACGCCTCCAGCGCCATTATTCTAATCTGATTTTTTTGGCAATCACATATTACTTCTTTTGCCGTTTTAATAAAATACATCCATATATTATCATAGATAACGGCCTTTTTTGAATAATTCTCCTTAATAATATCAGTCATCAATAACACCCTCTCATGGTTTGTATGGATTTTTAATTGTCGCGTCAGGAATCCATCCAGTATCACCAAATTTACTAACTTGTACTAATTCACCGGTAACATTATCCACAACTACATAATCGCCAGCTTTATTGTAGTAAGCAGTTGCTGGATTACCAGTTGCTTTGTTAATAGCTTCACGAGTAGTATATGGTTTTTTAACAACATCGTCCATAGAATCCCATGTCCAGCCTCGTTTTGTAACATATTGTTCAGTCTTGTTTCCCAAACTTTTTAGAGTACTACGCGTTCCCTTAACATACTTATTCGCATTATGAACCAATACCCTATTTTCGCCAACATGATACGTATGAAAATTATCGACCTTAAAATTGTAAACCTTTACAGGCTTATCTGTTATTTCAAGCTTTTTCTCTT
>JAAYXD010000302.1 GCA_012516065.1 Clostridiaceae bacterium | reverse complement strand
GCACTAACGAGGCGCACTGCTTCTGCACGAAACTCTGGAGGATATGGCCGTCTGGTCGGTGGCATCAACTGGACACCCCTTTCTACTCTCTAAACTAGCATACCAAGCAATCGGGTGTCCACGAAAACGGGGGAGGCTCAATATGTTGAACTGCCCAGCGAAAAGCAAGAGCCTATACATGCTTGTTGCGTTAGTGTTTCTTATAGTATTGACATCATCAGTAGCAGCCCTTTCCTTGGCTTTGTTTCTGATGCAATTGCCTCTCGCTGTAATCACTGTTTGGTTGTTGTCTAAGAAAGACCATAGATCAGCGAAGCTGTATCTCGTCATTTTTCTAACGTCTATGCTCTTCGTCTTCCTGGTATATGAAGCAAATATCTCTCGATATGGTTCTCCTTACTACATCGTAGGATCAGATGACCTAAACTTCGAAAACGAAGGGAGAATGATCGCTGATTCAGGCATGTATAACCCTTCAGAGATTGTAGAATCCGGAATAATAGGCAGATTGCACAATGCTCCTTTTTTCTCTCTTTTCATTTCGGTTTTGATGAGGCTTTCTGAAGTTTTTGACGGTTACAGCACCTTCTTGCCCAGAATCGCGAACGTGTATTTCTTACTGTGGGTGTGTATGATTCTAGAATATCTGTTGAGAAGGTATGCTAACTTCACAGACTATAAGGTCTACGTCACTATCGCGTTATTCGCTTTGACACCAAACATTCAGTATATTAACTCTCATGTGTTTAGAGACACGCTCAACCTACTGCAGATATTCGCAACAATAGCTCTATTTGACAAGGTAGTTGATCGAAATAGGAGCACGAAAAAACTCGTCTATTTAGGTGTATTAGGCCTTCTCTTGTACATGACATACTACACGAGAAAACCGTCCTTGCTCTTCTCTGTTGTGATTTGCATATTGATTCTGTTTAGCAAGATGAGGATTAACAAGAAATATGTGTTGCTGCTAGCTGTGCCCATATTGATGTTTATCGGTTTGCTCAGTGCTGCAGATATCAACTACTATGTCGACACCTATACCAGATACGTCCTCAGTATTGCAGGAGATGGCCTAAGCAGGCATGTATTCCTCCAACCGTCACTCCCATTCGGAATCATTCTTAGGGCATTCTATGCCCTAATTTCTCCATTTCCGGATTTCTTCAGTTTGTTTGGAGAACCTGATCGATTTCTGTATGATCTCGTTATTTTCCTTATATACATAGGTGTAGTTGTCCAAATCATAGGAATACCATTCATTCTGAAGAAAGCTCTTAGGATGGACTGGCTGTCTATTGCATTCCTTGTTTGGTTTCTTGCGGTGATCGCAACAACGTTTACTTTTAGGCACGTGATACTCTATTACCCATTTCTAGTCGCTGTTGGAGTTGACGGTTTTCTGACGTCAAGAAAAGAAACGAGGGCTTATGCGTTGCTCGCAAGCTCACTGGCGGGATGCTCACTATCGATAATGTACCTGGCACTAAAGCATCTCTTCTAAGGGAGAGTATCCTATGAAGATCTTGTTTGTATCAATGGTTCCGTTTGAAGATAACACATCAGCTACTATTCAGAACAAGGGAATCATAAGGGGGTTGGTGGCGTTAGGTCATGACGTAGATACTATGACATTGGAGCCCGATCGAGACGCAATCAGCTTTGATGATTCGATGAATGACATTAAGTCGCTAGTGAACCACACATACTACATAGGAGTTGACAGAAGGTACGCATTACTACGGGCTAAGAAAAAAGGCAGTAAGACAGGGCCCGAGAAGAATGATGCAAGTAAGCTATCTACGATTCTCTTTAATAAGATTAGAGCAATCACAAAAAGCATACACGACAACACCTCTATATTTGACGCTCAGAAGATAAACGTAAAGGGCATATCTGAAGTTCAGGTCGATTACCCCGAGTACGACATGATCATAACATCATCCGATCCCAAGTCATCTCACCTGTTAGGGCTTGAGATATTCAAGAGAAACAGAGAGTGCAGAGCCAAATGGATCCAGTATTGGGGAGACCCAATGCTGAATGACATAACTAGGCCAAGGGATTGGAGAGACTACATTGTCAAGTGCTACGAGAAGCGGTTGATATCCAGCGCAGATAGAGTTATATATGCTTCACCACTGACGCTGAACGTGCAGAGACGAACCTTCCCTAAGTTAGCCCATAAAATGGATTATGCCAATCAAGTCTATGCTAGTGTACAGAGCAATGGAAGAGATAGTGTTAACAGAGGGAACACATCTCAGATTTCAGTGGCGTACTCTGGGGCATATAGATCTACTGTAAGAAACATACTTCCCTTGTACAACGCCGCTAGAATGAAGGGTTTCAGATTGAGCATCTGTGGCCCTTCAGACCTGCAATTGCAGAGCACTGATAATATAACAGTACGGGGTAAGTTACCATACAAGGAAGCGACAAGAGTAGAGAGCGAGTCTGATGTAATAGCTTGCTTGTGCAATAGGAGAGGAACGCAAATACCCGGGAAGATCTACTACTGCGCAGCTTATGAGAAGCCGATCGTAGTTATCTTGGATGGAGAGTACAAGGAGGAATTGAGAGAGTTTCTCGGATCATTCGACAGGTTCCTACTATGTGAAAACGACGAGAATTCCATAATTGAAGCTATAGAGCAAGCAAGGGACCAACTCAGAGTCGGTGAGTATGAGTTGCCAGACCAACTCAAACCCGAGTGCATGGCTAGGAGAATAATAGGGGAGTTTGCATTCGTAGGGTCAGAGATCTGATTGCCTCAACCCAATCTCTCACATCCTAGCAACTGCGTGAGCCTAGACAAGGGAGGGGATTGGAGATGGTTTGGGTGGGCGACATTGAGTATATCAGAAATACGCACCAAGTTGATGGATGAAGTGTCTGGAAGATTTCAAGGCAGTACAGTTTCGTCTAGACGGACAATCCGAGGACCGCCGAGCCTCGCTGAGGTGTAGAGTCACACTGTCATCGGCTTTGAGATGAATGCTATACCCCAGGATGAAGCGTGGCAAGATTTTCATCTGAGCGGCAACGAATGAGTGCATAGGAGCTCCTCTGGAATGATATGTAAAGGTGCTCAATGGAGCTGACGTGTTGAAGGAGTAATGAAATGAATAGGCGCTTTACTATCCCCCTGTGTTAGGGTAGTTGTCGTGCGGAGCTAAGTGATATACTCCAAAATGAGGGCACTTAGGGAGGCACGAAATGAAGCGCTATAGAAAATAGTTAAAACAGTCACTCGTCAAACAAATGCTTCCTCCGGAGAATGTAAGAGTACCCCAG
>JAAYXD010000266.1 GCA_012516065.1 Clostridiaceae bacterium | reverse complement strand
TACTTATACTGCTTATGATGATGCGATTGATGTGGATACGCGGTACACTCACAGCCAGATAGAACAGGCATTACTGAATGGTGAATTCCTGTTCGTTCCATCAGGCGGTCGGGCGATTGTCGAGCAAGATATCAACACCTTTACCAGCTATACGCCTGAGAAGGGCAAACATTTTAGCAAAAACCGCGTTATACGCGTACTGGACGGTATTGCAAATGACCTGAAACGGATCTTTGAGCAATATTACATCGGCAAGGTTAACAATGACGCTGATGGCAGAAACCTTTTCAAGAATGAAATTATCAACTATCTCAACACTTTGCAGGAAATAGGTGCCGTCCAGAACTTTGATACACAAAATGACGTTAAAGTGCTGCCAGGCAATGAAGTTGACAGCATATATGTAGAACTGTATGTGCAGCCTACTGACAGCGTCGAAAAGATTTACATGAAAATCACAATTAGGTAAAGGGGTGATATAGATGCCGTTTATGAAAGAAAACGATGCAATTAGTGGGAAGTATGCCAAGTCGTATATCACAATAAATGGACGCGTAGAAGAGCTGTTTTATGCGAGGTCCTTAGAAGCAACTATTGAGAAAAATAAGGCCGATGTACCAACTCTTGGCCGTACAAATGTTGGGAAAAAGGCTACTGGTTGGTCGGGATCTGGAACGCTTAATATTTACTATGTCACGTCGCTGTTCAGACAGCTTATGCAGGAATACATCAAAAACGGCCGCGATTTTTATTTTGATCTGCAAGTTGTGAATGAAGATCCGCAATCTTCTGCCGGAAAACAAACTGTCGTGCTCAAAAACTGCAACCTGGATAGTGTTATAGCTGCACAGTTTGATGCTACATCAGATGATACGCTAAACGAAGACATTCCGTTCACTTTCGATGATTATGAAATTCTGGATCAGTTTTCACCTTTATCCAATGCATAAAGTAGAGGAGGAATAGTATGAGCAGCTTAAAAGCATTTTTTGCGCAAAATGTCCAGCAAAATGATATAATCGAGTTTGTAGTATCTGATAGGTTCAAGGATGAAAACGGTAAACCAATACCATGGAAACTACGTGCCTTGTCTGAAGCTGAAAACGCAGAGATCAGGAGGAAAGCGACTAACAAAGAAATAGTTGGGGGGCGATACGTCTATCAATTTGACCCCGAATAATACGTCGCAAGAATCGTGGCTGCAAGTGTTGTATTCCCTGACTTGAAAGATGCTGAACTGCAGAAGTCGTACGGCGTCATGGGCGAGGTTGAGCTGCTGCGTAGGATGTTGCTGGCCGGAGAATACACAAAGCTAACACGCAAAGTTCAGGAGATTAACGGCTTCGAGGACATACAGGAGCTGGTTGACGAGGTAAAAAACTAGTAAAAGAGGGCGATAGTGAGTGGAATTACGCTTACTACGCCCTCCATAAACTTCATATTATGCCCTGGGAGCTGGCGGAACTGGATGTTCGCAAAAAAGCATCTTTAATTGCGCTGATAGATATACGGATTGAAAAAGAAAAGAAAGAAGAAATGAGAATGCGGACTCTCTCCAAACGCAGAAGATAATGTGGTATAATTTAGAAAAAGAAAACGTTTGGGGAGGGATTGGAT
>JAAYXD010000093.1 GCA_012516065.1 Clostridiaceae bacterium | reverse complement strand
GAGATGATGGCAGTATAGGCATATGTAAAAAATTTCCTCTCTCCCCCTAGGGGGAGAGACAGATATTATCAACATAGACATAACTGGTACAAAATGGTGGGCATTTAAACTTGCAATTTAGACCGGTGCGTCGAATTATAAATTTAGAATTGAATAATTTATGTAATTATTATACAATATTAAAACGATGGAAGAAATTGCTCAGCGATTTCTTTCTAAAGACTGCATGGGCGGTCGGTAAATATTTAAATCTTTTAGTCTCTTGAAAGTAAAAATGATACAATACGCAAGTTTGCAGCACTTCACTATATCACTTCAGCCGTTTTCCGTATTATTTTTGCCAAAAAAGGGGAAATGAAAGGAGAATAACATGAATCTGAAAAGAACTGTAATTCTATTTCTGGTTGTTTCACTCAGTATAGTCTTTGCAGTTTGTGCATTTGCGGATAGCCAAAATGAAATAAAAAATGAAGCGAAGGCACAAACATTGAAGGCTTTAGGCTTGTTCAGGGGAAGCAATGCCGGCTTTGAACTCGACAGGGAACCTAACAGGGTTGAAGCCGGAGTCATGTTTGTAAGGCTGCTTGGAAAGGAAAAAGAAGCCGAGGAGATGAAATACCCGCACCCTTTTACAGATGTTCCGCCCTGGGCTGACCATTACATTGGGTATATGTATGAAAAAGGCTATACCAAGGGCATAGGAAACAATCTTTACGGCAGCTATGACCTTATCCAGGCGGAATCATACATTACCTTTATACTTAGAGCCCTTGGGTATTCCGACAGCAAAGGTGATTTTACCTGGTCTGATCCGTATCCGAAGGCAACGGAGATTGGGCTCGTAAACGAGGAGACGAAGACCGCCCTTAAGGGAAAAGCCTTCCTGCGTGATGATTTGGTTGGAATATCCTATGACGCTTTGAATGTGTACCTGAAAGATACCACTACTTCTCTATTGGAAAAACTGGTCGAGGAAAACGCCGTCTCTTCCGATACGGCAGTAGAAGCGGGATTGATTGCAAAACCGTGGGATGGAAAGACAACAATTACCTTCACCAATTTCGATAACGGATCATTTAACCTTTTTATTGACCGTTCAACATTGCCCGAAAATATGCGGGATTTTTATAAAGTAACCACCGGGGGTATAGGCAAACTCGACGAAGGATTATTTCAATTAAGCTTAATCCATGCTGAACGAGAAGGAATCTCTTCAGGCAACTTCAATCACGCCGAGCCATATGATGACGAAAAAGGTATAAGGACAAGATACTATCCCGATATGATAATCGGATTATTTGATAAAAACGGCAACCGCATTGGAACCGCACTGCTCAATCCTGTGACGGAAGGAACCATGAGCGTCGAATTTAGGGAATATAAAGCGGAATATCCGGATGATTTTGAACAAGTACTGAAACCATTTCGTGAAATGGCGGATGTAAGCACGGCGGTGGCTTACGGCACAAACACCAGTGATGAGAACAATCCATTCATGTATCTCTATGTGGACCGGACGCTTCTGCCTGAATCAGTTCGAAATTACAGCGGGCTTTCCATAATAACGGGTGGCAGCCATACCGTTGAGGAAACGATGTATCTGATGTATAAAACCGGTTCGCCTCCGGAACCTTCCGATAGAGAAATCATCACGGTTTTCGATCAAATCAAAGGATCAATCATTCTTCTGTATTCCGGTGAAGATAAAATAATAGGCTGGGCAAAGATTGATGAGAACCCTAAACCCTCTGCGAACAGCAAACTTGTAGAACTTTTGGTAAAAACGGAATACACGGACGAAAACCTCTCCCGGAAAGATTTTTCGATAAAAAGGTATGTTAACGGAAGCCCGGACCCGTTTTTTTACAATAAAGACGATATATATATAGGTACAGAGCGCAGGATTAAAGAAGTAAACGGCGAAATTGTAAACGACTGCCTGATCATTCATATAGGACCTTATTTGAAGTTGGATGATTCCGTACGGTACGAAGTGACAAGCGATAAGGTTAATATAATTGAAGTCCGGGAAGAAAAAATACGATGATAGTTCATTTCCAACAAAACAGGCTGCTTGTAACCGGCAGCCTGTTTTGTTGGTGCTAAATACTTTAATGCCTATGAATTTGGAATAAAAGGAACATATGAAAGAGTGGTACAATCCACTCTCCCCACACGGGGAGAGACGTTGTCTCGTATTGCATTTACCATTTCGGCGCTATTTCAATCCACTCTCCCCAAGCGGGGAGAGACGTAGTTCGGCTCTCATGGTTGGCGATACTATTCTATTTCAATCCACTCTCCCCAAG
>JAAYXD010000092.1 GCA_012516065.1 Clostridiaceae bacterium | reverse complement strand
ATATACATACTCATCATCATAAAAACTATAACTGCTACTATAATCAGCGAGTTTGCGATTGTAAACAGGATATTGTCCGTTTTTACGTTCGCGTATATATAAAAATCCAGCATCACAAGAATGGTGACTATCGTATTGATTATGCTTACAATCATGCTCTGTTTAAAGTTGTTCTTCGCTTTTTCGATAAAGTCGCCCCAAATAAAAGCATGCTCTTCCCTTGAATAATTTCTTAACACGTAAGTCATGCCCGCCTGGGCCGGACCAACCGTTATCAGCGGAAAGCATACAAGAATAAGCATCAGCGGAAACGTAAAACCTGCCAGGTAATTCAGCAGGTCCCCGCCCATATTATCTATAACCTCCTGCGGGAACAGCAACTGGTTGTAATACATTGTAAACAGCACAAAAAACAAAAATGCCGGTAAGTTGAACAGGACAAAAAGCAAATTGATTTTAACTATATTCCAGAATTTCCTTGCCAGGACTTCAAAAAATATAATAAACCTCGATTTCGGAGGCGCGTCCTTCGGAACGCCCGGTCCTTCCTTCGTAAAGTCGAATAGTCCGAAAAAACCTGCCATAAAACATCTTCCTTTTAATTTAAATTTAGCTGTCTCAGCTTTAAATAATCAATAAAGCGCCGGCGTTTGGGCGCGTAATTTTTGTAATTGCCCGCTGAACCTTTCATAAAAGCGACACATACAGAATAAGCGCGAATTAAGCACTACTGCAACTAAATTGTACCAGATGAAGGAAGCCTGTTCAATAGAAGTTTTTTACGCACATCGGATATAGCATAAGATATAAGCCAAACTAAAAATCGGGTATGAGGCTGCCCATTGGTTGGGCAGCCTCTACTTTTCTCTCTGCTGAAAGCTCCATATCATATCTTTATCAGTTTGATTCCAATATCCTCCTGGTTGGGTATCCTCGGAAGCGCTGCCCTTCCAACATCATCTGTTATCAGCACACCGGCATCTTCGGTCCAGCATCCTGTTTCTGGGTTAAACCAGCTCATCCGGTAACGTGTGCAGGGAATTAATCCACGAGCGGTAACGGGAGGGCAATCTTTTTCCAGGTAATAAAGTATATAGTCACGCATAGGAGTAGCGGCACAATATGCCCATCCACGGTAACCCATCGGATCGCCTGCCTTATTAGGCGTAACGAGTTCGCTGTTAGGCTCCAATTCTAGGAAGCGGTCACCTTCCGAAAGAGCAAAATTGCGCAGATAAGGGGCCTGCTTACCTGAAAGAAATTTTATTGATTGGCCGATTGTTCGCGGGGCCCCGGGTTCTATATCGCCGCCCCAAATGCCTTGTGCCCCGTAAATAACTCCACCCAGTGCGCCTGAAAGAAAGCTGCCGTAAAGACCGGAACGTGTATTAAGCTCTGCTTCATGAGAATCAGCCGGAGGGTTTTCGTTCGGAAAGCCGGGGTAGTATGGCTCACCTGCGATTGCGGGCATAGCAGGTTTTGAATAAAATATTTCGGTAAGGTACCAATGGTGGTCATGCTCACGCCAATTGCCGGTCTGGTGGAAGGTAAGCCACGGCGCTTCCGACTGGTCGCCGAAGTTGACGAGAGTGGAAGGAGATGCATTTGTGCCTACCAATGTTCCAAACGGCAGCGGGCCGTATTTTTTCAGCCACAAATTAATCGGTTCATTATATTCCCGGGATGGAATTGAACACTCTTTCCAGTCAAAATGGATTGGAGATAACAGGCAAAAATGCGCCTGGTATCTGGCAAAAACATATTGTATATACCTGGCGTACGTATCCGGCCAGCCGCCGTATTTTTTCCACACAGTCGATATATCACGGCGCGCGACCTCAATAAAGCTTAAAATCCCCATTTCATGGAGGTATGCCACTTTTTTGTCCATATGACGGAAGTATTCAGGGTTAATACGGCAGAAGTCGGGTACCAGCTGCTCATAACCGGGAACCTTTCCCGGGAATAAAAACGGTCTGCCGCCCTCATTATGCATATCCTTTGCCGATTCCGTACCGTACTGCTTCCATGCGGAGCGGGCATAGATCCCAGGTTCTATTTCCACTTCCGGCGGGTATCCGTCATTAGCCCAGGTAGGGAATGCCGCCAACATTGCAATTGTGTTGTAACCTTGTTCTTTGCGGTAACGAACCAAGTCTTTGAAATAGCATTCCTCAACAGGCCGTTGGATATCGTCATCACTCCATTTGTAACGAAAAGTGGGAGTTGCCCACCAGGTATCGCCTATCATGAAAAAGGTGGTCCCGTCGGGATGCACAAAACCATGTCCATTCTCACTGGGACGAAGGATTCCTCTGCGCGACGGATTAACCCTTTTCTCTTCTTCACTCCAATCCGTCGCAGTAAAGCTTCCTGATATTCCGCACAAACCCTCATCCTGCACCGAACTGCCGCTTATATACGACCACTCTCCGGGAGCCGTAGCCGTATAACGGATCTTAAAAGTATTGTTTCCATCCCAGAATCCATAAACGCGTTTCTCAAAACCGGGGCCTTTAAGATCAATCCAAACATCTACATCCATATAAGGATTTTCATATTTGCCTGACGCTTTCAGGGTTAATTCTCGCGGTTCCCAAATTTTTACCATATGCACTGCATCCTAACTCCTTCAGCTGATTTTTTGTACATAAATTTATGCAAAAATAATTATATTGCAGCCATATAACAAATAAAAGAAAATAACTTAATAAATAATAGTAGAAAATATTATTTATAATTTATATATTATCAGAAAAATGCCGTATGAAGTACATCAAATATTGCCAGCCCTGATAATATTATCCTCACATTTCCACAAGTGACATTTTCGCAGAAATATCCGGGGATGATATTATCACGGAATAAACACAACATAAAAAGATCTGCTTGACACCGGATTGTTTCCTTTGTATAATTGATTTTGCCGCAGAAAGTTTCCGAATTAAAAATTCCGCAGGAAATAAAAGCGGTATCGCGCCGAATATGCGAGTGTGCTGGAATTGGCAGACAGGCACGTTTGAGGGGCGTGTGTCGGATGGCGTATGGGTTCAAGTCCCATCACTCGCACCACAAGAAAGAGCGGTTATACGAAAAGGTATAACCGCTCTTTTGTTTTATGGTATTTTGATTTGGAACAGCGCCGGTTATATTTGGATTACAGCTTAGATTACAGCTTAATGTTATCGGACGGTGATGCAAACGGTCCGGGTATAACATCGATGCCGCGGTGATTACCGAAATAGTCCGAGTCAAAGCGTATCGGCGTTCCGTCCGGGTTTTCAAAGTATTGTTCAGGCTCAAAAGCTTTGCCCAGAACTTCGGTGTTGATCATGCGGACGTTGAAATCCTTAATGTACTCATATATGTTCGTATTCAGATAATACTGGCCGTCTTTTTCGACGAGTTCCACCTTAATATCCTTCTCACCGTTTTCTACAACGAGTCCATTCACTTCATTTTTCCACGGTTTTGCGCCCTTCAGATATACGTTTCCTTCGCTCCAGACAGGCAAATGGCCGAAATGAACAGGCTCCAGCGCTTTCATGTTCGGACGCTGCGTAAAATCAAACTGCGAAATCCATTCGTCATATGTCGGATACTCATCGAAAACGTGCGTGCCGACCTGCCTGTTTTCACGCCTTGGCTCCGTGTTTTGTTCGCTTTCAAGCACAAAGTCTTCTGAAGGCCATCTCTGGATGAAGATATTGTTGTAAAAACGGTTGTCGCCGTGCAGAAATGTCATAAATCCCATAACTTCAGTACGGTGCGGTATGTGATACGGCGTATAGCGCCAGCCTGTTCCTTCACCAACGCTCGTAAACGCTCCGCAGATAAGGTTGTGCACCATGGCCACGCCCTGCGTTGCAAAGCGGAGACTTACGTCCGACAGCAGAATATTGTTATCGATCAGTGTAGGACCATGGCTGACTTCCACAAATAAATCCTGGGACAGCATATTCCCCGGAAGATGTTTCGCATACGGCGGCTTCTGGTTATCATGCAGGAGGTTCTGCGTAATGCGTGTGCCCTGTGCCTCCCAGTCGCACCAGATTCCCATCGTACAGTGGTGGATGTGGTTGCGGCGGATTATTACGTCAATGGCAGCATGCAGCTTAATACCGGAAATTTCCGCTCCTCCGAGTTCTCCCATATTGTTAATATGGTGAATATGGTTGTCCTCGATGATGCTGAACACAGCACCCATCCGGCCGATTATGCCGCCCTGTTCACAGTGATGAATGTTGCAGCGCCGAATAATGTGGCTTCCGACTTTTTCCTTAAGCCATCCGTGATACTGGCCGCGGCAAACCGCGTCCCGCTCCATCTGGGTAGGACTTTTTACATGCTTATAGGTAAAGTAATGCTCGTTGTCAGGATCAAGATATTTCCCCACAGAAATGCCGGCGCATTTGCTGTATGAAATTTCGCAATCCTCAATAATCCAGCCTTTGCTCCAGTGAGGGCCTATCATGCCGTCCTGATAAGCTGCGGGCGGCGCCCACGTGGTAGCGGCTTTCTCAATTTTAAAGCCACTGACGGTATGATAACCTACGCCGGTTTTTGAAGGCATGAAGCACCTGCGGCGGACATTAATCTCAACATTTTCGCTATTCGGATCTTTTCCCTGGAAATTAGCGTAAATAATAGTTTCATCAGCATCCTTGTCCTGTTCGGTATACCATTTATATATGGATTCTTCCGGCACCCAACTGTATTCGTAAACTTCGCCTTTGATACACTCTTCCAGGGTAACTGTTTCATACATCGCTTTGCCGTTCAGATATACACAGCCGGTATGTTTGGTCGGCGTCGCGAAATACCAGTCCCCGTATACGAGGGTTGTATAAGGATTGTAATCGCCGAAAACACTGTTCGGGATCCGGCATACCCAGACATTTCCCTTGTAATGCTTCCAGTTTTTCACCTGTTCCGCGCCCGTGATTACAGCGCCGAGGGGTTTCGTGCTGATATAAGTGATGCGGGCATCTTCAGTACCTGAATTGACCGGATCTACATATTCCCTGTAAATTCCCGGAGCTACCAGAACTTCATCACCGGGGCGCGCTACTTTTGCGGCATCGTTGATCCTCTTAAATGGTCTTTCAATGGAACCATCGCCGTCTCTCGCGGCATTTACGTCTACGTAGTACTTCATAATGACCTCCTGCTATTATGATATTCATGCGGAATATAATTCCTGACATGATTCATTATACCATGAATTTTAGAAAATCATAGAGTTTTCACTTTATCGGTTCTTTTTTTGCGGATATGTTTTTAATAAAGCGCTTTGCCTGTCCCAAAGATGAGTCAGGTTATCCTAATCGCGGTAATCAAATATACGGCGGGTTTTCTTTTCCGAACGCGGCAGCTCGCCTATATTCACGCAAACACAATGAATACGTATGCCAATTTTACTCTTGAACATCTGCAGTACTTCTTCCATGACCCTTTGCTTATCTGCGTCCTTTATCGTTTCCACTTTCAGAGTCATTCTGTCTTTCCCGTCGATACGCTCAATTATCACCTGGTATTCGCTTGAAGTCCCGTCCACATAATTCAGCACTTCTTCAATCTGGCTGGGATAAATGTTTACACCCTTTACTTTAATCATGTCGTCGGTTCTTCCTGAAATCCTGTCTATCATGGGATATTCCCTGCCGCAGCTGCAGCGGTTCGGAATAATCCTTGTAAGGTCATGAGTACGGTAACGGATCAGCGGAGCCGCAGTTTTTCTCAGTGTTGTAATCACCAGTTCGCCGAACTCCCCGTCAGGGAGAACTTCACCGGTCTTCGGGTCAATAATTTCAAAATACATATAGTCGTTCCAGTAATGCATTCCTTCATGTTTTTCACAATCAATGGCTATCCCCGGACCATATACTTCAGTCAACCCGTATATGTCAAACAAATCAATACCCAACCCGTCTGATATGCGCTGCCGCATCTTCTCTCCCCAGCGTTCGGAACCGATAATCCCACGCTTTAACGCTATTTTGTCCTTCAGTCCGCGGTTTACGATTTCTTCCGCAAGAAGCAGCGCATAGGATGATGTGGAACAGAGCACAGTGGATTTCAGATCGATCATCATCTGTATTTGTTTTTCCGTATTTCCGGGACCTATCGGTATAGCCATTGCCCCCAGCTTTTCACATCCTGCCTGGAAACCAATACCCGCAGTCCACAGCCCATATCCCGGTGTTATCTGTATCCGGTCGCGTTTTGTAACGCCTGCAAACTCATAACAGCGGGCAAACATTGTTGCCCAGTCCTCCACATCTTCCCTCGTATAGGGAATGATAACCGGATTTCCCGTTGTTCCCGAGGAAGAATGAATTCTTACAACGTCTTCGTCCGGAACGGCCTGCAGCCCTAACGGATAGGCGTCACGCAGATCATACTTGTCACTGAACGGAAGCTTTTGAAAATCTTCCATTGAAGTTATTTTATCAGTATTGATGTTGTTCTCTGAAAAGATCTTTTTATAGAACGGGCTGTTCTCCGCCGCGTAATCAATCGCATTCTTCAGTATGGAAAATTCTACATGATTTTGCATTTTTCTCTCATCTCCTCTGTGGCTTTCATCCCGGAATGGAATGCATTAATATTTAAATCAAGGTATTGAGCCCTGATATTTTTCTTCATTGACTGTATGATGCTGTCTGTGGATAGCTCCAGAACCCCCAGTCCACATGCGGCACCAATAAGAACCGTATTGACAGCCCGGAATGATCCGCATTCCTGTGCAATCCTGTCCGCATCGATAAATATCGCATTAGTGTTTTCCGATATATACTTCGTTATTTTTTCCACATCATAATCCGATTTTCCCAATGCTGTTGACACCGGGATGATCATTGCTGTGTTTACTATAGCAAAACCATCCTTTTTCAGGTATGGAATTCTTCTTGCTCCTTCGCACAGTTCAAACGAAAGCAGTAAATCGGCTCCTCCGACCGGTATATACGGTGAATGAGCATTTCCGGCCCTTACGTGACTGACAACACAGCCACCGCGCTGGCTCATGCCTATGGTTTCTCCTGTTCGTGCGTTCCTTCCCTCAATAACGTATGCATATGCCAAAATCTTCGAAGCAAGAATGATTCCCTGTCCACCCACTCCGGTAATCAAAATATCCATATCCCTGTCCTCCTGTTGTATGGATTACGATAAATCTATAGCCTGATTATCCTGTCGCATATATTTGTACAAAGCCCGCAGCCATAACACAAAGCGGGGTTAATCTCCACTTTCCTGGCTCTGACAGTCAGAGCCGGACAGCCGATTTCCCGGATGCACTTTTTACATCCGGTACATTCCTCCACTGTGCATATACCGTGAGATTTAACCAACGCAACACAGGGAGCTTCAAAGATAATAACACTGACGCCATTTTTTTCCGAAGCTTCCCGGACTGTTTTTACCGCCTCGTCGAATTCAAACGGATTTACTTTTTTAACAAACCCCGCACCCAATGCTTTCGCCACGGAACATATGTCAATTTTCGGCGACGATGTATTCATTATGGTCCGTCCAATTCCCGGATGAGGCTGATGCCCTGTCATTGCCGTTGTCGAATTATCAAGCACAACCACAATAATATTTGTTCCGTTGTATACCGCATTGGCCAGCCCCGTCATACCCGACGCAAAGAAGGTGCTGTCGCCGATAAAGGCAAATACATTCGCATCAGGCTCCGCTTTTTTTATCCCTTGCGCAACCGTGATGCCGGCACCCATGCAAAGGCAGGTATCTGTCATTTCCAGGGGTTTTCCGTTTCCGAGGGTATAACAGCCAATATCGCCGCAGAAAACGGACTTTTTGCCCCGCATCGCTTTTTTTACAGCATAAAAACTCGCCCGGTGAGGGCATCCCGCACAAAGAACCGGCGAGCGTTGAGGAAGATCGATTACGGGCTTGTTTTCAATGCTCTTCAGTTTCCTTCCGATGAATTTTTCTATATAATCCAGTGTATTCTCAAATCTCAATTCCCCGGCGGGGGTCACAAAACCATCCAGCTTGCCCCGGATCGGCCTTTCGATTTTTCTTACGGCCATTACATGATAAAGCTGTTCCTCGATCACCGGATCCAATTCCTCAAGAACAAGCACTTTCTCTACCCTATGCAAAAACTCGCCGTATAATTGATCCGGCGGTGGGAAAACCGCACCTGACTTAAGAATAGTCACATCCAGCTTAAAGGTTTCAACGATATCTTTGACAATTGCATAGGTGGCGCCTCCCGTCGCGATTCCAATACTGCCGTTCCCTTCGATCCTGTTAAAGGGAAGCCGGGAAAAGAGAACCGATATTTCTTTTTGCTGCTGCTCAATTTCAAGATGGCGCCGATAGGAAAGGGGCGGGAATATGACCCATTTCGGATCCTTTACAAAACCTTCAGATTCATATTGATATACTTCAGTATCCACTTCGATGGTACCGCTGCTGTGGCAAACCTTTGTAGTCGGCCGTAAAATGATCGGCAGATGCAGCTTCTCAGAAAGTTCGAAAGCATATTTTGTCATTTCATACGCTTCTTCCGGGGATGACGGATCAAGAACCGGGATATTTGCAAATTTGCCAAAATGCCTTGTATCCTGTTCAGTTTGTGATGATATCGGGCCTGGATCATCCGCGACAACGATCACCATTCCTCCCTTTGTACCTATAACGCCGAGGCTCATCAAAGGATCGGACGCAACATTCAAACCAACCTGCTTCATTGTCACAATCGCCCGGACTCCGCTCCAGGACGCTCCCGCCGCCACTTCAAGGGCGGCTTTCTCGTTCGCCGACCACTCTACGCTGATTTTACCGTCGGTATTATATTTTGCCACACCCTCCAGCACTTCGGTTGACGGTGTTCCCGGATATCCGGCTGCAACCCTGACTCCGGCCGTAACAGCACCGAGAGCTATGGCAGTATTACCCAGCAGTATTTCTTTCAAGTCATTCACCCTTCTTGTAATGTCATTTTATTTTTTCGTTTGCAGTCAAACATATATGCTCCGCAAACATTTGTCATCAAAATCCGGCTCTAAGCCTAAAAAATACTATTCACGAGTATCGCTGAGCCAACAATCACAACAGAAATCATTATAACACAGATATCATTTATGTTTACTGCATATTTTTTATAGCAGCTGTTTTTCGTCCGCAGATGGAAACCGCGTAACTCGGCGGATATCGCGCTTCCTTCGATTTTTCTTACCGATGTAATCAGAAGCGGTACGCACAACGGCAGCACGAGCTTTATCTTTTTAAAAATGTTTCTCGTGTCAAGCTGCACTCCTCTTGATGTCTGCGCTTCGATGATTCCCGTCATTTCATTTGCGAATACGGGTATAAAACGAATCGCGGTCGTTAACGCAAAAGCATATGGATACGGTATTCGAAGTTTTGTTACGAGCACATTTGACAAATCGTTAATTTGTGTAATCGAAAGCATAAGGGCAAGGGGCATTGTAGCCGTAACCAGGCGAAAGACAACCATGAACGCGGAAGAAATGCCTCCGTCGGTTATAAATATGTTTAGAGGCAGTTTTACCAGCACATTTCCGTCCCTGATAAATAAAACCTGCAGAAGGAAAATAATAATACAGAGTTTTAAAAGCCCTTTAAGCAGCATAACGCTCCGGGTGAATATGCCGGCCTGTGCTCCGATACCCAGGTTTAAAACTATCAGCATAACCAGGAATAAATGATTTGCGCTGATAAACGCGGCAATGCAAATCATCAGAGCTAAAAGAAGTTTTGTCAGAGGATTTAGCCGGTGTAAATACGAACTGCCCGGTACATAATCAAAAAAGCCCTTCATCCTGTCCTTTTCCTCCGATTCTTTATCCTTTTTAAAACGATATCCGTCATTTCATCAACATAAAATACATCATCAAACCCGAACCTTGCAGCGAGGCGTGCAATCTGAGGCGGTAGAAGCGAAGCCTGCCTGAGAATCTCTTCCATCTTGAAAATCTCCCTCGTTTCTCCGTCGGCAATCAGCCTTCCTTCCGCAAGCACAAGGATACGCTGCGCAAAATCAAGAACAATCTCCATGTCATGGCAGACCATAATAACGGTTATGCCTTTGTCATTAAGTTTTTTGATAATCGACATTATCTTCATACATTCCACATAATCCAATCCTGTGGTGGGTTCGTCCAGAATAAGGATTTCAGGTTCTGCGGCAATAATTGAAGCAAGAGCCACCTGCTGCCTTTCTCCGCGGCTTAAATGGAAAGGATTGCTGTCCGCGTCGAAATCAAACAGTGAGAGTGTCTCAAAAAGCCGCTTTTCTATCATACTCTTATCCGTGAACGCAATATCAAGGCTAAACCGTATTTCTTCTCCTACTGTGTTTTTACAGATCTGCCTGTCCGGATTTTGAAACAGGAAACCAATATGCCTGGCAAGGATACTTGATTTTGTCGTTCGTGTATCCATCCCATTTACCGTAACAGTTCCGGACGATGGTTTTAACAGTCCGTTCATGATCCTGCACAGGGTTGATTTCCCCGCGCCGTTCGATCCGATGATGGCTGTAAACTCACCTTTATCTATATGTAACGATATGTTGGACAACACTTTTTCATTATTGTATGAAAAAGATACATTCTGTAAGTTAATCATAAATCAGTCTCCTAATACCCGCTTCGGCCTCATCAAGATTAATCCATACGCCGCCCACATCCGCGCCTCTGTCTCTAAGACTGTTTGACAGGCTTACGACACGTGGGCAGTGAATCCCGATTTCCTCCAATTCACTGCTGTGCCCGAGGACGTCACGTACGTTCCCGCTAAGAATTATTCTGCCCTTATCCATAACCGCCAGTTTTTTTACATATTCACTAAGCAGCATGATCTTTTGCTCAATAACTACAATTGTAATCCCGTATTTTTCATTCAGTTCCTTCAAAAGATCAAATATCTGTTCCGAACTTTTAGGGTCCAGCTCACTGGTTGGTTCATCGAGAATAAGAACCTTCGGACGCAGTGCGATAATCGCCGCAATCGCAACCTTTTGTTTTTGTCCTCCGCTCAGCGAATCAATTGCTCTGTATCGAAGCGGCAGTATGCCTACTGCTTCGAGTGCCGATAACAACCTCTCTTCGATTTCATCACCGGGGACTGAAAAGTTTTCAAGGCCGTAAAGAATTTCATCTTCAACAACGGATGAAACCATCTGGCTGTCAATATCCTGCAGCACACTCCCGATTTTCAGGGACAGGCGGCCGGGTGTCGTGTCAAATGTATCTGTATTGGCAACTTTGACACTGCCGTAAAAATCGCCGGGAAAGTGGTGCGGGATCACCCCGTTGATCGCATAGGACAAGGTTGTTTTTCCCGCACCGCTCCCGCCAATAATCCCAAGAAATTCTCCTTCGTGTATCGTAAGGCTGATGTTGTCAAGAGCCGGCTTCCTGCCGTTTTTATATCTGAATGAAAGATTCTCAATGTGTATCATCTCAGCACTCCGATTTTTTTAATCCTGTTTCATCGCGAGCTTTAATGGTACATACAATACCTGAACAATGATTGTGTTAATCACCGCCGTACCAAGAACAATCGGTATATATGCCACCAGCATTGAAGCGGATGCATTCAGGAAAATTATCAAAAAGGAAACAAATAACGCACCGCTTACAACCGTACTGACAAAAGTGGCAATGGCAGGAGTCAGGTTAATTTTGCCAATATTAATTACAAGCCGGATCATCAAAGTCATCACAACGGCTCCCGCGAATTCGGACAAAAAATTCAGGTACGGTGTCCCAGGGAAAAACTGGCACACGGCTCCTGCCAGCAGACCTATAGCCGCACCTTCATAAATCTTTGGTTTAATTAACAGAATTCCAAGACAATACATCGCAATGATAAAATTTGGTTTCACACCTCCGATGTTTATGACCGAGCCGACGAAATATTTCAGTACGGCTCCTGCTGCAAGCAGCACGCCAATAAGGATAAAATCCCGGACTGATATTCCTTTCTTTTCTGTTGTTCTCAGTTCCCTCTTTTGCATAGATTGTGTGGTTTCCATAATAATCTCCTTTCCTGCGGTTTTACCGCATAAAAATTACTTTGGCTTTATTCGGTTGAGTTTTCTGTTTGGCAAGCAGGAAAGTATGATCAGCAAAATGGATTATTCGGCAAACAAAAACAGCCTGCCCTGCTAAAGGACAGACTGTATAAGTCTGCGGTGCCACCTTTATTGATCAAAAATGATCCACTCAAACGAAAATGCCATCACATTTTCTGCCATTAACGCTGACTCACGTCTCAGATACTCGGCTTAAGGTATAAGCCTTTCACCTCACCCTCTGTGGTCCATTTGCCAAACTGCTTTTCCACAGGCCTCTCAGCATACGGCCCGCTCTCTGTACGGCGCATTTTTTGACGTTATCTCCACATCATCGGTTTCGTTAAGAATAACATATATTCCATATTTTTGTCAATACAAAAATGTCTTATTGAATTTGAAATTTTTTTATAATCAATAATATTTTAGAACCTCTCATTGTTGACCTCCAAATATATTTTCGCCATACCCCGGTTGACGGTATATATTACCTTATTCCTTTAAAAATGCCGATGTGTCATATTTGTTATTCGCATCCCAGAAAATCCACTGCTCATACCCTGCGTCGTACACGGCCTGTATTTGCTCCCTGTACTGCTTCGCGCCGTAAGTCTGAAAGGTACCGGGTTTTAGCCAGCTAGCCGTATAAGCCTGTATGAAAGGACGAACGTCCGCCCTGTAACCTTCGACTTTGGACAGCCTTTCCTTCGCCATTAAAAGAGTATTGTACACTACATTGTACGGATCAAGATCAGGATTCGGAAATTCAATCTTGTTTACAATCTGGCCTCTTGCGTACAATGAAGGATAAGTCATAGGTGATATATAATCAAGTTCCCTGCCGATCAACTCCAGGTACTGCCCGATGCCTTCGGTATCTTCCGGGCTTACGCATACAATTCCGAAAATATCTGCAGACAGTATAACATCCGGCATTTCCTTCCTTGCAGCCGATATAAACTCGTTTATCACTTCATATTTGACAAATTCTTTCTCACTGAAAACCATTTCGCTCGTTTTTCCGTCCGGAAAGCGTACATAATCGAACTGTATTTCATCAAACCCCTTTTCGGCAGCTTCTTTAGCTATATCTATTATATAAGACCAGTTCCTCTTATCACAGGGGTCAAGCCATGTAATTTCGGCATCCTTCCTGTCTTCTTTCCACAACCCGCCTTTTACGTGCTTCACGGCACGATCCGGATATTTTTTTGAGCAGGCAGGATCGCGGAAGCAGACTACCCTTCCTATAACATATATTCCGTTGTCATGCAGCGTTTTTATCAGTTTTTCGGGATCATACTTCTTCATATATGTTCCCGCATCCTTAACCGCTTTCACATCGGATTCGTAACTTACAATCCCATCGTCATTTTTTACGTCAATTACAAATGTATTAATCTCAGTTTCATTGGCAAGCTTTATGAAATACTCCATTTTTTCTTTACTGCTTGCCGTCCAGCTTGTAAGATAAATCCCTTTTACCTTTACACCGCTGTTTTTCCCTGACGAAGGAACGGACGGCTCAGAAACAGGAGTTGGAGTCAGAGTCGGAACCGGCGTCGGAACCGGAGTTAGTGAAGGTTCCACCGTGACAGTGGGAGAAACCGTTTCAGGACCTGCAGGCCCGGGAATGTTTTCCTTGTTCTTTACTTTACACCCCTGCGGCAAAGCCGCTAAAACAAATAAAACAAACGCAGCAAACTTTTTACAGTCTATTCTTTTCATATCGCACTCCCATTATCTCTTTGATGTTTCAAACAAAACCCGTCTATTGTCTGCCAAAACGCAGCCATTCAGAATCACAGGCAATGCGCAGCAGTTTTGGGCAGCAAATATCCGAAGTTCCACCGATGCGGTATATGCCTGTTTTCATGCGAATTTTAATTCCTGTGACTTTATTATTATAAAGAATAAAAACGTTTAATCCAAGCAAATGCATATAATAAATAGAAATAAATCCATGTTCGGAAAATTAAAACTGTTTTTGCCCGGTACTAATGGTTGCTACCTTTAAGATTCGGGACAGACTTAAACGGATAAAGTAAAAAATACAGGCCATAATATAAAAAAAAAGGAGCAGTTTTATGGCTGATAACAGAACTAAACCAACAAACCTGCAAAAACCCATTGAAAGGCACAACACCGCGTCATGGGCCGATATGCGGAAAACAAAGCGTGTTTCGAATGTCTTGATTCCGACCGAAACAGGCGTAATAAACGCAAAGGAATATGTCGATCAGAACCAGAAATAGAAAAGACATTGGTTCCGCATTCATTCTCCATGACATGCGGCCGCGATTTTATCGGCAGTTTCCGCAAACTCGCGCAGCTTGGCGGCAATGCGGCTGCGCCTGTTTTTATCCTGCAAGGCGTTCAGCGTAATATTGAAGCCGCCGCCGATGGCTTCCAAATCTTCCCCGTTCTGTTCGTTCCACATCCGGCGCATCTGTTCATACAAACGGCGTATTTCTTCAATAAATTTAAGATCGGGGTTTAACAGCAAAGCCCTGTCCAAAAAACTATGGCAGCAGCTGCCGTTTGTTGCCAGGTTGCATACATATACGGTATACATGTACCACGGATCAAATTCCTCGGGCTTCATTCCGTCGAATTTGCCGTTTTCGATATCCGCGGCCCATGAGCGGAAAGCTTCCGCGCCAAAACAGTAACCCTCCGTTTTTACCGAAAGAAGCTGCGGCAGCGATAAAATCCTTTTGCGGTAAAGTTCCGCGAGGTTTACGTCCTTTCTTTTTTCACCGACAAATATCCACCCGTTGCAGTATTCCTGTCCGGGCATAAGTTCACCATGCAGCATGTCGTCCAATGTCACGCGCCCCGGTTCCTTCATTTCGGACGTTATATACAGCAAAGTCTTTCCGTAATCCTCGTAACCGACAAAAACACCCCATCCCCATATTATATTCGGGTTTTTGCCCCAGTGATTGTAGATCACGGGAAGCCCGTTATCAATATAGGAGATCAGGGTATTAACATACATGCTCCTGTTGTCCGAAAGCTGCTTTAGCGTTACGAATGTGCTTGCATACCCGCATTCGTCAAAGACCTCTTCAATAAAATTCGTACCGCGCGGTTCACTGAGGAAATAGTCGGTCACGCCGTCGCCGCGGAACCTGTCGTATGAATAAACCTGCGCGAAATTATCACCTGTCAGGCCGGCAAAAAAGCCGTAATCATAATCATTTTCCCCAAGGCATTCCATTACATATCTCGCGCAGCCGTTAAACCAGTAATTCTCTCCATAGTGCATCATAATCAGCGGATGGATTATGGGTATTATGTTATTGCTCCTGTTTACAGCCATATTCAGTTCTCCTTTCCTGATTATGATTTTCGGCGTGGTTTTCAACTGGGATATTTTTATCGATCGGAAATATTTTTTACCCTGCCCGTCAGAGCCAATTATAACGGTTTCGGGCTTCTGCAGATACAGGTCCGTCGCCATATACGGGAAATTAACGCCGCAGTATCTCACTTCGCCGTTGATCACGACGGCAAAATGCCTTTCACCGACAATCCATGTCAGCGTGTTGTATTCGTTATAATTAATGCTCCCAAGCCTGGGATAACATATGTATTTGCCTGTTAATGGCTCATTAAAGCAGATTGCCTCCTTTGACAGCCTGCTGTCCGCTTTGTTCTCCATATTTACAGCGAACATGCTGTTCCCATGGTAAATGCGGATGCTTCCTTCGTCGCTGCCGTAGCCAAAGCGTTCGCTTTCACGATCGGCCATGAATTCGATATCAATGCGGAAAGGAATCCTGACCGAAACATTTGTTGAAAGCCTGCGGGCAGCAATCCATCCGATAAATTCGGCTTCATCCGTTTCAAGGATCCTGTAATGGGGATTATTAACCGGAGTGATTTCCGCCAGCGGAACATTATATTCACACAAAACAGGATTATCTCGTTCAATTTCATCGAGGGCGATATCAGTAACCGTCTCATATTGATCATATTGTTCAGCAGCCGGCAGGCGTCTTTTTACAGGCACGTATATATTGATTTTTTCACGCATGCTGTCGGGAGAAATAACGGATTCCACAAGGGATTCATGCCCCAGGAAACCTCCGCGGCTGTAGTCAACCTCATAATAAGCATTTTCGTCAAAGCTTTTTATCATTCCAGTGTGAAACGAAGCAATGTCATCATCCGCATAAGTACTGCCGGCGGCAAATAATCCGCCATCGAACTCAAAGTCCTGGTATGGGCCGGTATTGTTGAAATCCCTGTCGATGCGGTGCAGAATGACCGTCTGCCCGTCGTCCTGCTGGTATTCAAACAGCGTACGGCTTCCGGGAGCGCCGATAGTGATCCCGCTTTTCGCAAGCCAGTCCCAGAACCCGTCAATATCGGATTTACCGGAGTTTCTTTCGAGCGATGAAAGCACACGCATCGGCGGTAAATCTACGATTGTTAAGTCCGGCGGCGCCTGTTCGGAAAGTTCGGACAGCCTTTGAAATGACAATTCTTCTTTTTTATGCTTTTCCTTCAGTTCGAGGCTTTTCTCGATCTTATCATACAGCAGCGGCAGTGCGGAGATGTGTTTTATCCCCTTTTGCATCATGGATTGTACGAATTTATTAATGATGCGCCTTAATTCAAGAAGCGAAACGATTTGATGATCAATCGCATTGATACGGGCTGTAAAGCTGTCCACAAGCACAGCTAAATCCTTGCTCTCATATATTCTTATAATGTCTCGCACAGGTATCTGCATTTTCCAAAGAACAAGAATCTGCTTTACGCGTTCAATGTTCTCCCGGTCGTAATAACGGTAATTTTCAAACGGAAGGCGTTCGCTTCGAATAAGCCCCATCTGCTCGTAATAACGCAGTGTCCGGGAAGTGATCCCAAGCTCTTTTGTCAGTTCGGTAATCTTTACCAATCCCATCACTCAACACACCTTTCGGTTGATGAGTTGATTATACCACTTGACCTTGCGTCAAAGTCAACATGCATATTTTCATTATTTTCCATATCCGCTGACTGCAGGATCGCTAAAATACATGTAAAAGATAACTGCCTTCAAAATCGCACATAAAAAAGGCAGGGGATGCCGCCCCTGCCTTACCGTTGTTATACTACCTGTCGCCGTATACTTTCTTACCGATAAAAAGAATGTTTCCTTCTTCGATATCGGCAATTACAAACAGGAACGGGCGATCGGCTATAAACGAAACAGGTTCGACAACCGCTGTAGTTTTCATCTCGCCGACCGTTACCGCGGCTGCTTCGGTTCCTTCCTCGTTCACGTCGATTACAGCCTTATGCAATACCCTGCTAATAAATAAATCATCCGCAATGCCTGTAAAGTCGGCGTCATGCGACAAAGCCACTCCCATCCCCATAGCTTCCAGTGTATCGTTCAGTTCCTTTATGCCGTACTCCATTTTGAATTTGGGAATCTGCAGGTTCAAATCGCTTACCGGCCTTAATCCGTCAAGCAGTTCACCGAATTTTTCATCATCCATGCCGCTGATGAATTCATTAATGTCCTTATCAGAAAGTATTATAATCATTGATGTTTTTTTATTACCGTACGGAAGGCTTACCGCCGTGTAATCATCAGTGCTTACATAGTCGATTCTGCCGGTCCGCCGCATCATTAAAACCTTATCGGTTTTTCCGTCAATTGCATGAAAATCCTGCTTCGAAGTGTTCCTTTCTTCAAATTTTTCAGCCCACTCGCCCTTGAAATATATCGCGTTGATAAGGTACATAATCACATCTTCGGGTATAGGCGGGTCAATCATTTTAGGTATAAGGTTGTTCGTCTTCTGCGATATACAGTTATTTATCGTACCTGCCGCGTCGGCCTTGCTGAAATCCAAGAACCTTACCTCAGATTTTAAATAACTGCGGTTTATCTCTATAAAGTCCGGTAAAACTTTAAAGCCTTCCCTGATCCATATCGAATTTGCAATATTAAGCTTAATTTTTTCGTCAATATTGTTAAGCCTATTAATAAGCCACGCATAGCCGCGGTTAATCTCTTCCGGATCCATGCCGTGCACGAACAGCGCTCTTTCCATCGCTTCCCTTGTAGGGCCCTTCGCGCCGTTTAAAGCCATTGCCAGCATCGTCGATATCGAAAGCGGCGATATGAATATATCTTTTTTCAAATCCTCTTCATTAATCTTTTTGAAAATTTCCCACGAGAATTTGCGGTTTGCCTGAATTAAATCAAAGTTCTTTTTAGTGTCTACAGGAGTTTCATTTAGCGTCTTTTCGTCTTCACCAGGCAGCTTTTCGTCTTCATTGCCGACCGGAGTACTGCCGCTTTCTTCAACAGTTCCGGAGCCGGTTCCGTCCCCGCTTTCTTCTGTCGTACGGCTTCCGGGTATATCGGCACAGCCTGCCAGAGCAAGCGATAATATCAATATTAATGCGAATAATCTTTTCATTTTCATATAAAATCCACCTCCGCCAATATATAATTTATCTTCTTAAATGTATAGCATCCCGGATGAGATGCTGTTCATAAACGGGAAAAGCAATGTTTTCATGCACAGCAGCTCATATACTGTAAAACAGCGACTTTTATTTGTTTAGACGCCGTAACGCCATAAAAGTTCCTTATAAGCGGAGGCATTCAACTGAGCGGTTATTTATTGCCTGCAGCCAGGTTCCGCTCCTGAACTTTTCATATCTTTTTTTTGCGTGTTTTTCCGCGGCATCATACATTTTTCCGTCTATATCCGGGAATCATTCGCAAGCTGGGCGTACCTGACATGATGTCAAATTGAATGTTTTCTTTGTTTATGTTAACATAATAAAAGAATCGGGGCATGATTTCAGGAAGGCAGGGACATCAACGAAATGAGTGAGCGATTGAATTTGCCGGCGCTGGCGGATATGAATCGATGGTGCAGCGCATGTGAACGTCAGCATTCCGTTCCGATTAAAAAAATTTTCTCCGGTCCCGGAGTCATAAAGGAACTTACAACGATTTTAGAAGATCTTCCGGCAAAAAATGTTTTTTTGATTGGTGATCATCATACAATGCCGTTGGCTCATGATGCGGTATTTGAAATGCTTCATCGGGCGGGCTGTCGGATTGACGAACTGGTATTTGACGGTAAAGAACATTATATTCTGAATGAGGAACTGATCGGAACGGCGCTGATTCGAATGCCGTTGGATACGCAGCTCATTGTGGCCATCGGTTCAGGTACGATGAACGATCTTTCACGGGTAGTATCGGTTCACTGCGGCATTCCCTATATTATCATCGGAACCGCGCCATCGATGGATGGTTATGCATCCGTAACTTCAGCTGTTGTGATGGATGGGCGGAAACGTTCGGTTGTGCTGGGCACCCCTTACGGAATACTGGCCGATACGGATCTGATGATTACGGCACCGGATCGAATGCTGGCGGCGGGAGTCGGAGATATTTTAGGCAAACATGTTGCTATTGCGGACTGGCGTCTGTCCCATCGGGAAACTGGTGAAGTCTATTGTCCGGAGATTGCCGGGATGATTGAACAGGCTTGCCGGCGGACGGAAAAACAGTATCTGCAGGTTGTTCAACGAAATTCCCAGGCCATTTGGGATATGGCGGATACGCTTATTCTTTCCGGGATTGCCATCAGCATGAACGGAAATTCCCGCCCGGCTTCAGGTTCCGAACACCAACTGGCGCACCATTGGGAGGCAGTCTTTGCCAATCAGCAAGGAGATTGCCCGCTGCATGGCAATCTGGTCGGTTTCGGTACAATCGTTGCGCTGCGCATGTATGAAATGGCACAGCAGGATTTTGGGCTGAATGTGGGCTATACACTGCCTGCCCCCGGCACTATTGGGCAGATTCTGAAAGCAATGGGTGATTTCAGCAATCCGGAAATTTTGGGGATTACTCCCGAACTGTTCCGGGAAAGCTTCTATCACGGCGTTTCTCTTAACGGGCGCTATACGTTGTTGACACATCTCGACAAGATGGGTAAGCTGGATACTTATGTTGATCGGCTTACACAGGAGTTTTTCGGGAAATTAAACATTAGCGGGTAATAGAAATAAGAAAAAGAGGTGTTTGAACGACAGTATTCAAACACCTCTTTTGCAGTTGATTTGTTTTAGCGGGCGGTTTTTATTCGCTGATTCCGGCCAGGTTCCTGTATTTCTCATATCTTTCTTTTGCGTGTTTTTCCGCGGCGTCATACATTTTTTCGGCTATATCCGGGAAAACATTCGCAAGCTGGGCGTACCTGATTTCCCCTTTTATGAAATCCCTGAATTCCTTAGACGGTTCCCTGGAATCAAGTATGAACGGATTTTTACCCTGCTCCTTAAGCATCGGGTTGTAACGGTAAAGGTGCCAGTAACCCGATTCAACGGCCTTTTTTTCTTCCATAATGCTGGTTCCCATACCTGTCCTTATGCCGTGGTTAATGCACGGGGAATAGGCTATTATAAGCGAAGGGCCCTTGTAATTCTCGGCTTCAGAAATCGCCTTTATTGTCTGGTTCATGTTCGCTCCCATCGCGATTTGGGCTACATATACATAACCATAACTCATTGCCATCATACCGAGGTCTTTTTTTCTCGTTTTTTTCCCTGCCGCAGCAAATTTCGCAACTGCAGCGGTCGGCGTGGATTTCGACGACTGGCCGCCCGTATTCGAATAGACTTCCGTATCAAGAACTAGCATGTTTATATCGTCACCCATCGCAAGAACATGATCAACTCCGCCGAAGCCTATATCATACGCCCAGCCGTCCCCTCCGATAATCCATACCGACTGTTTGACAAGATAATCTTTTAGTAGAAGTATCTGCTTATAAACAGGATTTTCAGGGTTTTTTTGCAGAACTTCAAGAACATCCTCCGATGCCTTCCTTGATTTTTCCCCATCGTCGAAACTGTCGAGCCACTTCACGAAAACGGTCTTCGCTTCGGCGTCTACATCCGTGTTCAAAGCCTCGCGCATCAAATCGGCTATTTTTTCACGTATCTGCTTTGCTCCAAGATAAATACCATACCCGTATTCGGCGTTATCCTCAAACAGCGAGTTTCCCCATGCCGGCCCCCTGCCTTTCGAATCCGTCGTGTAAGGAATCGACGGCGCGCTCGCTCCGTATATTGATGAACACCCCGTAGCATTCGCTATTACCATCCTGTCTCCGAAAAGCTGCGTCAAAAGCTTAATATAAGGTGTTTCACCGCAGCCAGGGCACGCCCCGTTAAATTCAAACAGGGGTCTTTTAAACTGGCTCCCTTTCAACGTATATGGATCGAGTCCCGTTTCCTTTTCAGTCACGGACAGGCTGAACTCCCAATTTTCCGCTTCCTTTTCTATTTCCTCTTCTGCGTCATTCATAATAAGAGCTTTTCCGGGGGCGGGACATATATCGGCACAGTTTCCGCATCCCGTACAGTCAAGCGGGCTTACCTGGATGCGGTATTCATACTGTTCAAGCCCTTTTCCCCTGGCTTTTATCGTTGTGAACGCGCCGGGTGCTTTCATCTGTTCTTCTTCATTCAACAATAGAGGGCGTATAACCGCATGCGGACAGACATACGAGCATTGGTTGCACTGGATGCATTTATCCGGCTGCCACTGCGGAATAAAAACTGCGATACCGCGTTTTTCATATTTTGTAGTCCCCACGGGAAACCGGCCGTCTTCCATACCGATAAACGCGCTTACCGGAAGTTCGTCTCCTTCATGCCGCGCCATTGGCCTTTGTATTCTTTTTACAAAGTCAGGCTCGTCTTTTTCCGGAAGCTCTTCGTCCTCCGCGTTCTTCCACGATTCGGGAACAGTCACTTTTACCAGGGCTTGCAGCGTATTGTCTATGACCGTGTTGTTCATCTCAACAATCTTCCGTCCTTTTTTCCCGTAAACTTCTTCAACAGACTCTTTCAGATACCTGATAGCATCGTCTACGGGTATTATTCCGGCAAGCTTGAAGAACACCGTTTGCATCACCATGTTTATTCGGTTTCCGAGGCCTGCTTTAACAGCTATGTCCGTCGCGTTTATGATATAAAATTTTATTTCGTTGCGGGCTATATAGCGCCGCATTGACGCCGGAAGCCTGTATTCGAGTTCATCCTCACTCCACTGGCAGTTAAGGACAAATATACCGTTCTTTTTAAGTCCCTTCAGGAGATCGAAATGGTTCACGAATGACTGGTTGTGACATGCGATATAATCGGCGTTAAAAACAAGATACGGGGAACGGATCGGCTTCGGCCCGAACCTGAGGTGCGAAACGGTGGAACCTCCGGATTTCTTGCTGTCGTATGAAAAATATGCCTGTACATATAAATCGGTATGTTCCCCGATTATTTTCACAGACGTTTTATTTGCCCCTACGGTGCCGTCCGATCCAAGGCCCCAGAACTTGCAGCTTATCGTCCCTTCCGGTACGGTATTAATTATTTCCTCCTCATCAAGCGACAGTCCTGTCACATCATCGACAATCCCTATTGTAAACCTGTTTTTCGGATTATCCTTTTTCAGGTTGTTAAACACGGTAAGAATCTGGGAAGGCGTCGTATCTTTCGAGCCAAGACCGAATCTTCCGCCCACCGTTTCCACG
This sequence comes from Clostridiaceae bacterium, assembly GCA_012516065.1. Lineage (GTDB taxonomy): Bacteria > Bacillota > Clostridia > DSM-8532 > DSM-8532 > DTU069. The sequence continues at coordinate 1,445 of JAAYXD010000092.1, read as the reverse complement.
TTAAGCCCGCGTTCCTTTATTGCGTTAATAACATCGAGGTACAGTGGTTCGCCTGCCGCACCGGGTTCTTTTGTCCGGTCAAGCACCGCTATTCTTCTTACCGTTTTCGGCAATGCGTCAATAAAGTGATCAACCGAAAAAGGCCTGTAAAGGTGAACGCGAATTGCCCCCGCTTTCCAGCCTTTTTCCGTAAGATAGTCCACTACCTCGTCAACACAGTCGCAGACAGAACCCATCGAAACGACCACATATTCCGCGTCCCCGGCGCCGTAATAATTAAACGGCTTATAATTGCGGCCCGTCAGTTTGTTTATTTCATTCATATAGTTTTCCACTATACCCGGTACCGCGTCATAAAATTTGTTTGACGCTTCCCTGTTCTGAAAATAAATATCAGGATTCTGCGCCGTTCCTCTTACCGTCGGGCGTTCAGGATTAAGCGAACGTTTTCTGAACATGTCGATTGCTTCAAAATCGACAAGCGGCCGTACCTGCTCATAATCAAGCAGTTCTATTTTCTGCTGTTCGTGGGAGGTCCTGAATCCGTCAAAAAAATGAAGAAACGGAATGCGCGATTTTATCGCTGATAAATGGGCGATCATTCCGAGATCCATAACTTCCTGTACATTTGAAGATGCGAGGAGCGCAAAACCTGTCTGGCGGCAGGCCATAACATCCTGATGATCCCCGAAAATCGAAAGCGCATGAGACGCGATTGCCCTCGCCGATACATGAAAAACTCCGGGCAGAAGTTCCCCGGATATTTTGTACATATTCGGTATCATAAGCAAAAGCCCCTGGGAAGCTGTGTATGTTGTCGTAAGAGCACCAGCCGCGAGGGAACCGTGCACAACCCCTGATGCTCCTGCTTCCGATTGCATCTCTATTACTTTGACCGGCTGACCGAACATGTTTTTCTTTCCGTGAGCCGACCATTCATCGACAAGTTCGGCCATCGTCGAAGAAGGTGTTATAGGATATATTCCGGCAACTTCGGTAAAAAAGTATGAAGCATATGCAGCTGCCGTATTACCATCCATTGTTTGCATTTTTTTTGACATTTCAATCCTCCTCTGTTAATCAAATATAAACCGTTTTTTTACCGGCAATGCAAAATTAAACTCTCTTTTCCAATTGAAAAGAAAGGCGTCTTTCGTTTCATTAACGTAAACAAAACAGGCTGAAATTTCCCGTATATGGTATATATTGCGCTTGCGCGGTCTTTTTAGTCATTTTTTATGATATTTTTAGATGAAACTCTTGAGATTTTTGCAGTAATGCTTTATAATACTATATGCCGCGTTCGGGGTGTAGCTCAGTTTGGTATGAGTGCTTGCTTGGGGTGCAAGAGGTCGCTGGTTCAAATCCAGTCACTCCGACCAGAAAACCGCTTGAATAAACATATTTAAGCGGTTTTTATATTTTATTGCCGTATACTATTATGT
>JAAYXD010000008.1 GCA_012516065.1 Clostridiaceae bacterium | reverse complement strand
TATAAAAAACAATTGTATTTGGAACATATTGTACAATAACGGAAACAATAATAATACCAGCGAAAATTCGGAAAAATTTTTGTAAAACCACTTGCCACGTGAAAATATTTATAGTATAATTATGCCCGTTGTGACATTGCTAACGATGAAGTTGAAGATGGCCGGCTTAGAACGGGGAACTTCAACGGAGAATGTCCGATTCAGAGAAACCGGGCGACAAGTCACTGTACATTCTGCTTGAATGCGTTTTTTGCACGTAGAGTATGTTTGTTGCAGAGCCCAGGTTTAGCGAGCCTTTTAGCTTGTCTGTCCTGGGTTTTTAATATGAACCGGCATGAAACACCCGGCTGGGTGTACAGAAACAAACTTGTTGCGTCATTACACAACCGGATAAACGTTCCGGAGAAAACAGTATAGTGTTTTGACCGGCGTATTGCTGTGATTAAGGCACATGTTAGGAGGCATATGTATGGCGAACAAACAAAAAATTCGTATTCGGTTGAAAGCCTTTGATCATCAGATTTTGGACCAATCCGCGGAGAGAATTGTCGATACCGCGAAAAGGACAGGCGCAAAGGTTTCAGGGCCAGTACCTCTGCCGACAAAGAGAGAAGTAATAACAATCTTGCGTGCACCGCACAAATATAAGGATTCGCGTGAGCAATTTGAAATGAGAACCCATAAGAGGCTTATAGATATCCTGGTTCCTACCCCGAAGACGGTAGATGCCCTTATGAGGCTGGATTTGCCTGCGGGTGTTGACATCGAAATCAAACTGTAAACAGGCAAAATGTTAAGTTCGGTTTAATGACCGAACCAATGACAGGAGGGAATATATATGCAAAAATGCATGCTTGGCAAAAAAATAGGTATGACACAGATTTTTACGGATGACGGAAAATTGATTCCGGTTACTGTAATCCAGGCCGGGCCGGTATCGGTTATTCAGAAGAAAACGGTGGAAACCGACGGATACTGTGCTTTAAAGGTTGGATTTGAAGATATCAGCGAAAAAAAAGTGAACAAACCCATGAAGGGCCAGTTCGAAAAAGCGGGAATCAAACCGAAAAGATTTATCAGGGAATTCAGGCTTGAAAATATTGATGCTTATGAGGTAGGCCAGGAGATAAAAGTTGAAGATATGTTCCGTGAAGGCGACAAGATTGATGTATCGGGAATATCAAAAGGCAAGGGCTACCAAGGTACGGTTAAACGCTTTGGGACTTCGCGGGGACGTGAATCGCATGGTTCACAGTATCACAGGGGCGTTGGATCGATGGGCGCAAACTCGGATCCGAGCCGTGTCTTTAAGGGCAAAAAAATGCCCGGGCATATGGGCGTTGATAAAGTGACGGTACAGAACCTGACAGTGGTACGTGTTGACGCCGACAGGGGCCTGATGCTGGTTAAGGGTGCCGTACCCGGGCCAAGGGGCGGCGTTGTCGCGATTAAAGATTCCGTTAAGGCTTAAGCGCTTGCTTATGGAAGGAGGACCTGACATGCCAAAAGTTGATGTATATAATATTGAAGGTAAAGTCGTTGGGGAGATTAACCTCAGCGATGATATATTCGGCGTAAAGGTTAATGAGTCGGCTATTCATACGGTAGTTGTCAATCAGTTGGCCAATATGCGCCAGGGTACACAATCCGCCAAGACCCGCGGCGAAGTCAGCGGCGGCGGCAAAAAGCCCTGGAGACAGAAAGGAACCGGCCGTGCCCGTCATGGGAGCATCCGTTCCGTTCAGTGGATCGGGGGCGGCGTCGCTTTTGCGCCAAAGCCAAGGAGCTACAGATACAGTGTTCCCAAGAAAGTGAAACGACTGGCATTAAAGAGCGCTCTGTCCAGCAAGGTTATTGACAGCGATATCATTGTCCTGGATGAACTCGTAATGCCCGAAATTAAAACAAAGGAATTTAAAAGGATTTTAAAAAACCTGAATGTGGACAATTCGGCACTGGTTGTGCTTAGTTCCGTTGATGAAAAAGTGGTTAAATCGGCGAGAAACATACCGAAGGTAAAAACATCCTGCGTGAATACAATTAACACGCTTGATATCCTTAAATATAAGAAGTTTATTATTACCAGGGACGCCGTGGCCAAGGTCGAGGAGGTGTACGCGTAATGAATTTCGCAGAAGATATTATCTTACGCCCGTATATTACTGAAAAAAGCAACGAAGACATGGCCAATGGGAAATACACGTTTATTGTTGATCGCCGGGCGACTAAAACCGCGGTTAAAAATGCGGTAGAAAAATTGTTCGGTGTAAAGGTGTTGGAAGTAAACACGGTTAATTATGACGGCAAGAAAAAAAGGATGGGAGTACATCTCGGAAAGACATCCAAATGGAAGAAGGCAGTCGTCAAAATTGATACCGATCCGCAGCCGGTTGTCTATCTTGACAAGAACGGAAAACAGGTAACCACCAGTAAGAAATTCAAAACCGAAATTCCTGAGTTTGGTGGTATGCAGTAAAATTGACCGCCTGACCTTGCTGAAACGGAACCGGCCGTCACACTCTCCTGCGATGCCGCCGGAGCGGAATTTGAAGTTTAACGGTTTCTTCCGTTGTATTGCAAAGGGCTGCGAAATGTACGATATCCGGTTGAATAGGCTATACAGTCGGCCTGCTAACGGATAGACGCAATTTATGTAAAGGAGTGAACGTCATGCCAATAAAAAAATACAAACCGACTTCTCCTGCAAGAAGACATATGACTGTATTAACTTTTGAAGAAATAACAAAGAAAGAGCCGGAAAAATCTTTACTGGCGCCGATCAGAAAGACCGGCGGAAGAAATTCGTATGGAAGAATAACCGTACGTTTCCGCGGGGGCGGTGCAAAGCAGAAATATAGAATTATTGATTTTAAGCGTGATAAAGACAATATACCGGCAACAGTGGCGGCAATAGAATATGATCCTAACCGGTCGGCAAATATTGCGCTGCTTCATTACAAGGACGGCGAAAAGAGATATATTCTTGCGCCGCTTGGGTTAAACGTCGGTGATACCGTTATGTCCGGGGAAAATGCCGATATTCGTACCGGCAATGCTCTCCCCCTTGCAAAGATTCCGGTCGGTTCGATAATTCATAATATTGAACTGAAACCCGGAAAGGGAGGACAATTGGTCCGATCTGCCGGAAATATGGCCCAGTTAATGGCACGCGAGGGTAAATATGCCCAGATAAGGCTTCCTTCAGGGGAAGTACGGATGGTAAGCGTTAATTGCAGAGCTACAATCGGCCAGGTTGGAAATATTGATAACGAGAATGTATCAATAGGAAAAGCCGGAAGGAAACGCTGGATGGGCCGCAGGCCTCATGTCCGCGGCGTGGTAATGAATCCGAGCGATCATCCTCACGGCGGCGGGGAAGGTAAATCTCCGATTGGTATGCCCAGTCCTGTTACTCCATGGGGCAAACCAACGTTAGGATATAAGACAAGAAAGAAGAACAAACAGAGCAACAAATTCATCGTTAAGAAACGTAACGCTTAGTAAAATTGCCAGGAGGAGGTTTATCAATGGGCAGATCATTAAAAAAAGGACCATATGCCAGTGAAAGCCTTTTAAAGAAAATAAATGAGATGAATGAAAAGGGAGAAAAGAAAGTCATAAAGACTTGGTCAAGAGCTTCTACGATATTTCCGCAAATGGTCGGACACACCATTGCCATTCATGACGGCAGGAAGCATGTGCCCGTGTATATCTCCGAAGATATGGTCGGTCACAAGCTTGGCGAGTTCGCACCTACCCGGACTTACAGAGGTCATGGTAAGGACGAGAGAAGCAGTAAAGTTAAAAAATAGCTAGGTAAGCTTAAGGCTTATTGCATATCAAGCCTGGAAGGAGGAAACGGACGTGGGCAGAAAAGTTATGTCCAGGGATGAACTTCTGGAGAAGAAAGACGAAATATTAGCCCAATACCAGGAAATGCGCGTAAAATCGAAAAAGCTGCCGATTCTCACAAAGAAGGAAAAAAAGATACTTGGTATCGGCAAAGATGAGGGCAGAGCTGTATTAAGACATGTTGGGGTGTCATCCAGGAAAGCTAAGCTGGTTATAGATCTAATACGCAATAAAGGTATTGACGAGGCTTATGCGATATTGAGACATACGCCGAGAAATGTAGCGGCTATTCTTGAAAAGCTGCTTAAATCCGCAGAAGCGAATGCCGTTAACAATAACGGATTGAACAGGGATAATCTGTATGTAGCCGAGTGTTATGCAACACAAGGTCCTACGCTTAAGCGAATCCGACCGAGAGCGAGAGGGCGTGCGTTCCGCATCAGGAAAAGAAGCAGCCACATAACTCTGGTTTTAAAGGAAAAGGCGTAAGTTAAGGAGGTTTTTTATGGGCCAGAAAGTAAATCCGCACGGGCTGAGAATTGGAATTATTAAAGACTGGGATACAAAATGGTATGCCGGAAACAAAGACTTCGCAAACCTTTTGGTAGAAGACTACAAAATAAGGAAGTATATCAAGCAGAAACTGTTTATTGCCGGCGTTGCCAGGATAGAAATTGAGCGTGCGGCAAATAAAATCAAGTTGAACATCCATACTGCAAAACCCGGTCTTGTAATAGGAAAAGGCGGTACTGGAATTGAGCAGCTCCGTCATGAAGTGGAAAAGCTTACAGGAAAAAATGTTCTTGTGAACATTACCGAAATCAAGACGCCGGAGATAAACGCGCAGTTGGTGGCCGAGAACATAGCCGGGCAGTTGGAGAGAAGAATATCTTTCAGGCGCGCTATGAAGCAGGCGATGTCAAGGGCTATGAAATTCGGTGCGAAGGGGATAAAGACTTCGGTTTCAGGGCGTCTTGGCGGTGCTGAAATTGCCAGAACTGAGCATTACCACGAAGGAACGATACCTCTTCAGACCCTGCGGGCCGATATAGACTATGGTTTTGCAGAAGCCGATACGACATACGGAAAAATCGGTGTCAAGGTTTGGATATACAAGGGTGAAGTACTTCCCGTCAAGAAAGACAAAAAGGAAGGGGGAGACAAATAATGTTAATGCCCAAGAAGGTTAAATATAGACGCGTGCAGAGAGGTAGAATGAAAGGCAAAGCGACGCGCGGCAACGTTGTAGCTGACGGCGATTTTGGTCTTCAGGCCGTTGAGCCGGGTTGGGTTACGAGTAATCAGATAGAAGCAGCCCGTATTGCGATGACGAGATATATCAAAAGAGGCGGAAAGGTCTGGATAAAGATTTTCCCGGATAAACCGGTTTCGAAAAAACCTGCAGAAACCCGTATGGGAAGCGGTAAAGGTGCTCCGGAGTACTGGGTAGCCGTAGTGAAACCAGGCCGTGTAATGTTCGAAATAGCCGGCATAGATGAAGATATGGCCAGGGAGGCACTGCGTCTGGCTTCTCACAAATTGCCGATTAAGTGCAAAATAATATCACGGGAAGAGGTAGGTGGAGCAAATGAAAGCGAATGAACTGAGAGAAAAAAGCATAGCTGAGCTTACCCAGGAATTGCAGGAACTGAAAAATGAGCTTTTTAAACTGCGCTTTCAGCATGCGACTAATCAATTGGATAATCCTATGAAGCTGAAAAGCGTTAAAAAGGATATCGCCCGTGTAAAAACAGTAATCAGGGAAATGGAACTGGGGATTAAACGGTAGACGCCGGAAGGAGGTTGTTTGACATGTCGGAAAGGAATTTAAGAAAAACTCGTGTGGGCAAGGTTGTAAGCGATAAAATGGATAAAACGATCGTTGTGGCGGTTGTTGATAACGTGAAACATCCGCTGTATAAAAAGATTATAAAAAGAACATACAAGCTTAAAGCCCATGACGAAGAAAATATATGCAAAGTCGGAGACAAGGTTAGGGTAATGGAAACAAGGCCTCTTTCGAAAGAAAAAAGATGGCGTTTGGTAGAAATAATCGAGAAAGCGAAATAACAGGCTTAACGGCCGGTTAATCGGAGCAAGAAGCAAATGTTTTGAATGCCTGTTCGAACCGGCGGAATTTAATCCCGACAATATTTTCAAGCAGCACTAATTATTATTGGAGGAGGTGCCGGAAATGATTCAGATGCAGACAATGCTTAAATCCGCGGATAATACTGGCGCCAAAGAACTGATGTGTATAAAGGTACTTGGCGGCTCAAAACGGAAATATGCAAATATTGGCGATGTTATTGTATGTTCGGTAAAAAATGCGACACCCGGCGGTGTTGTTAAGAAAGGTGAAGTTGTAAGAGCGGTTATAGTCCGTTCGGTAAAAGGTTTGCGGCGAGCAGACGGCTCATATATACGCTTTGATGAAAATGCTGCCGTCATAATCAGGGATGACGGAACTCCGAGGGGTACACGTATCTTTGGGCCTGTCGCAAGAGAACTGAGGGAAAAAAACTATATGAAAATCATATCCCTTGCGCCGGAAGTGCTTTAAGCCCGATATGATACTAAAGTACGGGATACGGCTTTCGCGCCGGAGGGATAAAAGGCTGTGAAAAAAGCTAAACCGTCAGGAGAGGAGGCGCCTTAATGAAGAACAAGTTGCATGTAAAAAAAGGCGATAACGTGTACGTATTGAGCGGTAAGGACAGAGGAAAGAAAGGCAAGGTTCTTGATGTAATACCGTCAAAGCGTATGGTTATCGTTGAAGGAATAAATATGGTAACAAGGCATGTAAAACCGAGAAACCAATATCAGCAGGGTGGTCTTGTAAACCAGGAAGCACCTATTTATGTCGATAAAGTCATGCTGGTCTGCGACAAATGCGGAGCACCGACAAAGGTTGGCAAAAAATATCTGGAAAACGGCTCTAAGGCGAGAGTATGCAAGAAATGCGGAGAAATTATCGACATAGTGAAAGACACCACGGATTAGTTGGAGGGAGGATGACCGGAAATGCCAAGATTGGTGGATAAGTATAAAAACGAAGTTGTTCCGGCATTAATGGATAAGTTCAAATATAAAAGCCCGATGCAGACGCCGAAGCTTGAAAAGGTCGTGCTTAATATGGGCGTGGGCGATGTAAAGGACAATCCCAAAGCGCTGGAGGCGGCTAGAAGTGAGTTGGCGGCTATATCAGGACAAAGTCCTGTAGTGACAAAGGCTAAAAAATCAGTTGCGGCTTTTAAAGTCCGTCAGGGGATGAGTATTGGCTGCAAGGTTACACTGAGGGGCGACAGGATGTATGAGTTTGTTGATAAGCTGTTCAATGTGGCGCTTCCGAGGGTAAGGGATTTCAGGGGAATTAACCCGAATTCTTTTGACGGCCGCGGGAACTTTACGATGGGTATTAAAGAACAGTTGATTTTCCCTGAAATAAATATTGATAAGGTTGAAAAAGTTCGTGGTATGGATATAACATTTGTTACCACAGCAAAAACCGACGAGGAAGCGAAAGAACTTCTTGAGCTTCTCGGGATGCCGTTCAGCCATTAAGGGAGGTATTTAGTTTGGCCAAGAAATCATTGATCCACAAACAAAAATTACAGCCTAAATATTCAACCCGTTACTACAACCGGTGTAAAATATGCGGAAGGCCCCACGCTTATATGCGGAAATTCGGCATATGCCGTTTGTGTTTCAGAGATTTGGCTTATAAAGGCCAGATACCCGGTGTAAAAAAAGCCAGTTGGTAACAGTCCTGAAAGGAGGTTGTAACGATGCACGCAACTGACGTAATAGCGGATATGCTAACAAGAATTAGGAACGCTGCGAATTCAAGGCACGAAACGGTTGATATTCCGGCGTCGAACCTGAAGAGAAGGATTGCGCAGATTCTTGAGGAAGAAGGATATATTAAAGGCTTTACTGAAATTAACGACAATAAGCAGGGAGTTATTCGTATTACGCTGAAATACACCGATAATAAGCGAAACGTTATTTCAGGAATAAAGAGGATTTCAAAGCCCGGTCTGAGAGTATATGCCGGGAAGGACGAGCTTCCTAAGGTTTTAGGCGGATTGGGAATTGCTATTATTTCGACGTCGAAAGGCGTTATGACGGATAAGGCGGCAAGAAAAGCAGGTGTAGGCGGGGAAGTCCTCGCATTCGTCTGGTAGCCGCGGAACAGTTTTGTGGAAACGGTTCTGAAAAGGATGGATATATAAAGTCCGTCTTCAATATAAGAACGGAGGTGCTTTTATAATGTCACGTGTTGGAAAAAAGCCGGTGGTAATACCATCCGGAGTAGATATCAAGATTAGCGGTAAAGAAATAACCGTAAAGGGTCCGAAAGGTACACTCACTCAGGTTTTTCACCCGGATATGACCGTTGAAAAGGATGGAAACCTGGTACTGGTCAAAAGGCCGAGTGATCTGAAGAAGCACAAAGCGCTTCATGGACTTACCCGCTCAATAATCAGCAATATGGTAACAGGCGTAACCGAAGGTTTCTCAAAAACACTCGAAGTGAACGGAGTCGGGTACAGGGCTCAAAAGCAGGGAAAAAAGCTAATATTGACCGTAGGATATTCTCATCCTGTTGAGATAGAGGAGCCTGACGGAATCACTATTGATGTCCCGAACCCGAACCAGATTATTGTAAGAGGAATAGATAAGCAGTTAGTCGGCGAGGTTGCGGCAAAAATCCGCCGGACGAGACCGCCTGAACCATATAAAGGCAAGGGAATCAAGTATGCTGATGAAGTAATCCTCAGAAAAGAAGGGAAAGCGGGAGTTAAGAAATAGGAAGGAGTGAGTGTTTTATGATAAAGATGCAGGACAGAAACAAAATACGTTTAAGGAAGCATGTGCGCGTACGCAAAAAGATAACAGGGACGCCCGAACGTCCAAGACTGTGCGTTTTCAGAAGCCTTAAACACATTTATGCGCAGATTATCGACGACACTTCCGGTAAAACGCTTGTTTCTGCGTCTACATTGGATGAAGCGCTGAAAGGGAAAATAGGCTACACCGGAAACAAGAGCGCGGCGCGTGAAGTTGGTAAATTAGTAGGCGCAAAAGCCATTGAAAAAGGAATAAAGAAAGTTGTATTTGACAGAGGCGGATATCTCTATCACGGAAGAGTGAAAGAGCTGGCGGACGGAGCAAGAGAAGCCGGCCTGGAATTCTAACCGATGGAATAAAGGAGGGGAATAACTTGCAGAAAATTGATGCCAGCACATTGGACCTTAAAGAAAAAGTTGTGAATATTACGCGTGTTGCAAAGGTTGTAAAAGGTGGACGCAATTTCCGTTTCAGTGCTCTTGTTGTTATTGGCGACGAGAATGGCCATGTCGGCGTAGGTTTGGGAAAAGCGGCCGAAATACCCGATTCAATACGCAAAGGGATAGAAGACGCGAAGAAGAATCTGATGCGCGTTCCGCTTGTTGGAACTACAATCCCTCATGAAGCCCTGGGCGTTTATGGAGCGGGTAAGGTTCTGTTAAAACCGGCTCCCGAAGGAACCGGCGTTATTGCGGGAGGGCCTGTGCGTGCCGTATTGGAGCTTGCCGGTGTTCGAGATATCCGGACAAAATCACTCGGTTCGAATAATCCGATAAACATGGTTCGTGCCACCATTGAAGGCCTTGCACAACTGCATACTGTTGAGGAATATGCCAAACTGAGAGGAAAGTCAGTGGAAGAGATTTTGGGATAGGAGGCTTTTTCGATGGGCAATTTAAAAATAACGCTTGTGAGAAGTACGATAAAATCAAAAAAAGATCAGAAAGCTACGGTGGAAGCGCTTGGTTTGAAAAAAATCGGCAGTTCCGTAACCCAGAAGGACAATCCACAAATTCGCGGAATGATTAAAAAAATAGAGCATCTCGTAGAAGTGGAAGAAGTTTAGGGGAGGTGAAAAACCCATGAATTTATCTGAGTTGAGACCTAAAGTTCCGAAAAAACTGCCGACAAGAAAAGGCAGGGGAGAAAGTTCCGGAAAAGGTAAAACCGCAGGCAGAGGGCATAAAGGCCAGAAAGCGCGTTCGGGCGGCGGTGTAAGGATCGGCTTTGAAGGCGGTCAGATGCCTTTTTACAGGAGAGTGCCCAAAAGAGGTTTTACTAATATTTTTGGCAAAACATATACTGAAGTGAAATTATCCGATTTGGATAAATTCGATAAAGGAACCGTTGTAAATGCCGAACTGCTTAAAGAGAAAGGCATAATTAAAAAGATAAATGACGGTATTGTAGTACTTGGAACGGGAGAAATTACAAAGAGTCTTACCGTTCAGGCCGCCAGATTTACAAAATCGGCGCGCGAGAAAATTGAAGCTGCGGGAGGAAAGGTAGAGGTGGTATAAGCTATGGAAAACAGCGTGTTTTCGTCCATAAGAAACGCATGGAAGATTCCGGATCTTAGAAAAAAAATTTTTATGACAATTATAATGCTGTTGATATTCCGGCTTGGCACGCATATACCTGTTCCGGGTTTAAGTGCCGCCGCGCTTAAGGATCTGGCTTCCGGAGGGGGATCGCTTTTCGGGTTTTTCAATATAATTTCCGGAGGCGCGTTTCAGAACGCAAGTATTTTTGCTATGTCAATCTCCCCATACATTACCGCCTCGATTATCATCCAGCTTCTGACAATTGCGATACCTAAGCTTGAGCAGCTTTCGAAGGAAGGCGAACACGGCAGGAAAGTACTGGCGGAATGGACGCGTTATGGAACGGTCATATTGGGATTTATCCAGGCATCGGCGCTTTACGGCGGTATCCGCTCTGCCGTAGTAAACCCGAGTGTATGGTCGTATTTCACGATAACGCTGACATTTACTGCGGGTACGGCATTCCTTATGTGGCTTGGTGAACAGATTAACGAATACGGGATAGGAAACGGGATATCGCTGCTGATATTCGCGGGAATAATAAGCCGCGGCCCGAACACACTTGTTACGCTTCTCGGATATTTGGAAGCAGGTATGCTCGGGGAAGGCGCCCTTGGATATATTGTAATCGTAATAATAGTGCTTGTGTTTATCGCATCAGTTGCACTCGTTGTTTATGTCCAGGAAGCCGAGCGAAGGGTACCCGTGCAGTACGCGAAAAGGGTAGTAGGCCGTAAAATGTACGGCGGACAGAGCACTCATATACCGATAAAGGTTAATTCGGCAGGGGTTATGCCGATAATATTCGCGATGTCCTTTGCTACTTTCCCGCCAACAATCATAAACCTGATTTGGGGAAACAGCGAAACAGGGCCGTTCCTGACATACCTTAAGACTATGAACGAAAAGCCGTGGTTCACCGTGGTTTATGCGTTATTGATAATGTTCTTTACATTCTTCTACACAATGGTTGCGTTCAACCCGGTAGAACTGGCCAATAACATTAAGAAGAACGGCGGCTTTGTTCCGGGGATCCGCCCGGGAAAACCGACATCGGATTATATAGCGAAGGTATTGAACCGCGTAACATGGTTTGGTGCTTTGTTCCTCGCGTTTATAACGATTTTCCCGTCCCTGCTTCAGATGTTTACCAAGATAGCAAACGTGTGGTTCGGTTCTACATCGCTGCTGATTATGGTCAATGTTGCTCTTGAGACCGTTAAGCAAATAGAATCACAGATGCTTATGAGGCATTACAAGGGATTTTTGGATTGATTGATGGTATTGCGTTTTTACGCCGGATGAAAAAACTATTATATGCAATCGGATAACAAGGGGTTTTTTAATGAGAATTGTTTTACTTGGCGCTCCGGGTGCCGGGAAAGGAACACAGGCAGGAATTTTGTCCGAGAGACTTGATATACCGCACATTTCCACAGGGGATATATTCCGTGCCAATATTCAGAAGGGCACTGAATTGGGGTTAAAAGCAAAAGAGTTTATTGACAGCGGAAAACTTGTACCCGATGATTTGACCGTCAGCATTGTAAAAGACAGGCTTTTAGAAAACGATTGCCAAAGAGGTTTTATACTGGACGGGTTTCCAAGGACAATTCCCCAGGCCGAAAGCCTTGACAGTGAATTAAACAGCCTTGGGTTAAGACTCGACGCGGTGATAAACCTTGAGATCCCTGACGAAGTGATTGTCAACAGGATGAAAGGACGCAGGGTATGCGCAAGATGCGGAAAGCCGTATCATGTTATTACGCTGAAACCGAAGCAGGAAGGGATTTGTGATGTCTGCGGCGGTCCTCTGATTATCCGTGACGATGACAAGGAAGAAACAGTCAGGGAACGCCTGAGGGTATATTATAAAAACACCGAACCGCTGATAGGTTATTACGAAAGCAAAGGGATTCTTTATAATTTTGACGGCACTAAGGATGTGGAAGTTACTACCGGTGAGATCATGAGCAAACTCGAACAAATAACCGGAAAGACAGGATAGAGGATTTAAATGATTACGGTAAAATCAGAGCGCGAGCTTGATATTATGAGGAGAGCCGGACATATAGTAAAGATGGCTCTTGACAGAATAGAACAATTGATTGCTCCCGGTATAACAACAAACGAACTTAGTAAGGAAGCCGAAAGAATTATAATAAAAGCGAACGCGATTCCTTCTTTTAAAGGTGTGCCGAATCCATACGGAGGCATTGATTTTCCGGCTGCGATATGCGCATCGGTTAATCATGAGGTTATACATGGGATTCCTAACGATGTGCCGTTGAAAGAAGGAGATATTGTAAGCATTGATGTCGGAGCAATCTTTGAGGGTTTTCACGGAGATGCCGCAAGAACTTTCGGGGTTGGGCGCATTTCTCCGGAAGCCCTAAGGCTCATTGACGTTACAAGGGAGAGTTTTTACAAGGGTATCGAAATGGCAAGGGAAGGCATGCATATACGTGATATCTCACTGGCAATCCAGCGGCATGTCGAAGCCAACGGGTATTCGGTCGTAAGGGATTTTGTAGGTCACGGGATAGGCACGCAAATGCATGAACCCCCGCAGATACCGAATTTTGTTACATCAAGAAGAGGGCCAATGCTCAGAAAAGGCATGACACTCGCTATTGAGCCTATGGTTAACGAAGGAAGCCCGGATGTGAAGGTATTAGCGAATAAATGGACGGTTGTCACGATCGACGGCAAATTATCCGCTCATTATGAAAATACCATCGCAATAACAGGAAATGAGCCGGAAATACTAACAACATAATTGGCCATTTTGAAACGGAATCTTGAAAAATCGGGTAACTTCCTATAAAATAAAACGAGGCGTTTTAAAAAACAACGCGAGTAAATTGGCTTTTTTCGCTGATGTTTGAGGAATTTGAGTTTAAATAACAGAATTATGGCGTTAAAAGGATGGTAGCGATGGATTGCTCGGAGCCTGTTATAGGCAGAGTTGTATATTCTAAAGCAGGCAGAGACAAGGGGAAAATGCTTATAGTGGTCGGAGTTATTGATGAAAATTTTGTGTTGGTAGCGGACGGTGGTATGCGGCCGATTGAAAGGCCGAAAAAGAAAAGAATGAAACATTTGAAGTTTACGGATATTACCGTGGATTATATAGCGGAAGTGATTAAGAAAGGCGATAAACCGACTAATACTGAACTAAAAAACACCATTGCGGAACTCATCGAACAGATTACTTGAATTATTAAGGAGGGTTACAGTTTGTCAAAAGAGGATGTCATTGAAGTTGAAGGAAAAGTGGTAGAAGCAATGCCGAACGCAATGTTCAGGGTAGAACTTGAGAACGGCCACAGGATTCTTGCACACATTTCCGGTAAACTGAGAATGCATTATATCCGCATATTGCCGGGTGATAAGGTTACGGTTGAAATGTCGCCCTACGATCTTACCCGCGGACGGATTACCTGGAGAGGAAAATAATTACTGCAGAATAGGAGGGGCGGAAAAATGAAAGTTAAGCCTTCAGTGAAGAGAATATGCGAGAAATGCAAGATTATACGCAGAAACGGCAGGATAATGGTTATTTGCCAAAACCCGAAGCATAAGCAGCGTCAGGGCTAGCGTTTTTGTGCTGTTTACGTTTCCTGTAATGATAATAACAGCTCGGGAATTATCCGGGCTATCTGAAAATTAAGATTAATACGGCGCGGCTGAACAAATTTGTATAAATTTGTTGCCGGTTAATCTTTAACATATATCTACTGTATTGGCTCAAGCCTGAATAACTGCATATTGAAAATATGCGGTGTAAATTTTTAAATTAGATAGTTTACCGGCCGTTCAGGCCAGTGAAAAATAATGCGAACACATTCGGAGGTGTTAGACATTGGCTCGTATTGCAGGAGTAGATCTGCCAAGAGATAAAAGAGTTGAAATAGGACTTACCTATATATTCGGCATAGGAAGAAGCCGTTCCGAGCAAATCCTTAAGAAGACAGGGATTAATCCGGATACGCGGATCCGCGATCTTACCGATGATGAGATCAGCAAACTGAGGGAAACGATTGAAAAGGAATATGTCGTAGAAGGAGATCTCAGAAGGGATATTGCGTTAAACATCAAACGGCTTATTGAGATCGGCTGCTATCGCGGAAGACGCCATAGGGCCGGATTACCTGTGCGCGGTCAAAGAACCAAAACGAACGCGAGAACAAGAAAAGGCCCGAAGAAGACAGTGGCTAACAAGAGAAAGTAAACGGGAGGTTGTTGATTAAATGGCAGCAAAAACAGCAAGAAGGACCAGGAAAAAAAGAGAAAAGAAGAATATTGAGCGTGGCTGCGCACATATTCGTTCGTCTTTTAATAATACAATAGTTACGATTACGGATGTCCAGGGGAATGCTATTTCATGGGCAAGCGCCGGTGGTCTCGGTTTCAGGGGCTCAAGAAAAAGCACTCCTTACGCTGCCCAGCAAGCCGCGGAAGCGGCGGCAAAAGCCGCTATGGAGCATGGCATGAAGACGGTCTCGGTATTTGTGAAAGGACCGGGTTCCGGACGTGAAGCGGCGATTCGTGCACTGCAGGCAGCCGGGCTCGAAGTAAACCTGATTAAAGACGTTACGCCCATTCCTCATAACGGATGCAGGCCGCCGAAAAGAAGAAGAGTATAGCCGGAATGGGAAACACAAATATTGTCAATTATTTATATAACGAGGAAGATGCTGTCCTCTTCATCCACGGGCGGCAGGAACTTATCCGGAATCACGCCTCGTTAGAGAATACCGGCCTGTTTTAACCGTCGGGCACGGGACTGTGCCGGTTCAGCCGGACGGACAAGGTTCCAACCGGAAAAAGAGATTTTGTTAAGCTAATTAATCGGAGGTGTAGATACAAAATGGCAAGATATACAGGAGCATCTTGTAAACTCTGCCGAAGGGAAGGCCAGAAACTTTTCCTTAAGGGCGAAAGGTGTTATACGAATAAATGTTCTGTTGACAGAAGATCATATGCTCCGGGAATGCACGGCCAGCAGCGGAAAAAGCTTTCCGAATACGGAATCCAGCTTCGTGAAAAGCAGAAGGCGAAACGTTTCTACGGAGTGCTCGAAAGCCAGTTCAGAAAATATTATGAAATGGCGATTAGAAGGAAAGGAATAACAGGTGAAAACCTGCTTCAGATACTGGAAAGCCGCCTTGATAATGTAGTTCACAGATTAGGTTTTGGCGTATCAAGGGATGAATCCCGGCAATTAGTTACTCACGGGCATTTCCTGGTTAACGGAAAGAGAGTTAATATTCCGTCATACCTTGTAAAACCCGGTGATGTGATTGAAGTTGCGGAAAAAAGCAAAAAGTCTCCCCGTTTCAAGGAAATTCTTGAAGTTACCGGGGGAAAGGTTATACCGAAATGGCTGGAAGCGGATCATGAGAATCTGAAGGGGAAAGTTCTTACCTTGCCTGACAGAGAAGATATCGATTTGCCGATACAGGAACATCTGATTGTAGAGTTGTACTCCAAGTAACCGGTTTTTATAGACATTTGCGGCTGATTTATAACGTTTGCAGGCATGGAATTCCACAGGGTAGTTAGAAAGGTCAGTTGCCCTGATATGACGGATATGCTTTAACCGGCAAATCCGATATCATACCTTCATAAAGGAAAATGCGGGGAGGGTCTTTGAATGATAGAAATTGAAAAACCGAAAATTGAATGTGTTGAAATGGCAGAAGACAACACCTACGGCAAGTTCGTAATTGAACCGCTTGAGAGGGGTTATGGCATTACCCTGGGAAATTCATTAAGGAGAGTACTCTTGTCATCGCTTCCCGGTGCTTCCGTTACTTCGATAAAAATTGACGGGGTATTGCATGAATTTTCTACCATTCCGGGGGTTGTCGAGGACGTAACCGAAATAATCCTTAATATCAAGGAGCTGGCGCTTAAGATTCATTCGGAAGGTCCGAAGGTTATCTATATTGACTACGAGGGCGAAGGCGAAATAAAAGCGGGAGACATAAAAACCGATGCGGATGTCGAAATTCTCAATCCCGATTTGCATATAGCGACGGTAAGCGGCAACAACCGTTTATATATGGAGCTAATGGTGGACAGGGGTAGAGGATACGTACCCGCTGAAAAGAATAAACAGCCCAACCAGCCGATTGGTATTATTCCTATTGATTCAATTTACACACCTGTCAAAAAAGTAAATTATACCGTGGAAAATACGCGTGTGGGACAGGTAACGGACTATGACAAACTGACAATAGAGGTATGGACTAACGGAAGCATAAAACCCGATGAAGCCATCAGTCTCGGCGCGAAAATATTAAGCGAGCATCTGAACCTCTTCATCAACCTTACCGATCACGCGAAAGACACCGAGATAATGGTTGAGAAGGAAGAAACGAAAAAAGAAAAGGTTCTCGAAATGACAATTGAAGAACTGGATTTATCGGTTCGTTCGTATAACTGCTTAAAACGCGCGGGGATAAACACGGTAGAGGACTTAATCAGCAGAACGGAAGAAGACATGATGAAGGTCCGGAACTTAGGGCGAAAGTCGCTTGAGGAAGTCGTACAGAAACTGGAAGCTCTCGGGCTGTCTCTTGCCCCGTCGGAAGATGTGTGATTGGGCAGCAGCCGTTTATTCCGAATAGTTATAAGGTTACTTTTTGTAAGATTATAATTTCACGCAAAAAATTAAGTAAGCGGCCACAAGTATTGCAAAAGGAGGCGAACAGGCATGGCATGGCAAAGAAAATTAGGAAGGCCAACGGATCAGAGGAAAGCTATACTGAGAAGTTTGGTAACTTCACTTATACAACATGAAAGAATTGAAACAACCGAAACCCGGGCAAAGGAAGTAAAGGCCATAGCGGACAGCCTTATATCCCTTGCGGTGAAAGAGTGTGACAATTTCACAACGAAACAGACTAAGGTCAGTTCGGCCGTACTCGACAGCAAGGGCAAAAAGATAACGAAATCAAAGAAATCGAAAAACGATAATAGTTATGAGGTTGTCGAGCGTGAAGAAAAAACCGAAATGAAACCGGTGGACAGCCCGTCCAGGCTTCATGCGAGAAGGCAGATGATTGCCTGGCTGTATAAGGTGAAAGACAAAAACGGAAAAAATATTAACCTGGTAAACAAGTTAATGGACGAAATAGGGCCGCGGTATAAAGAGAAAAACAGGACAAGCGGCTTCACGAGGATGTACAGGATCGGCCCCAGAAGGGGAGACGCAGCAGAAATGGTTGTCCTTGAATTAATTAAGGATTAATAAAAGTAAAAAACCCCGGAAAGGAGAGCGGAGAAATTCGTTCTCCTTTGTTTTAAGGGCTCTCTTTGGGTATTGCTTGTGACTAACAACGTGCTTAACCCATGATTTTTTTGGGAGTGTAATATGGAAGCTATTGTCGTAAAAGACTTGAAATATGAATATTATGCGCGTGGAAACATGCAGCCTGTAATTGCGCTTGACGGGATTTCTTTTACCGTAGGTGAAGGTGAATTTGTTGCGGTAGTAGGGAAGAACGGTTCCGGCAAATCCACGCTTGCTAAACATCTGAATGGCCTTCTACTGCCAGGCGGAGGCTCTGTTTGCGTTTTCGGACGGTACACGGATGCACAGGAATTGATCTGGGACATCAGGCGTGTTCTCGGAATGGTTTTTCAGAATCCGGATAACCAGCTTGTTGCTACAACCGTCGAGGAAGATGTCGCGTTTGGTCCTGAAAACCTTGGAATCGAACCGGATGAAATCCGGAACAGGGTTAAAGAGTCCTTGAAAAAAGTCGGCATGGAAGGATTTGACGAATATTCTCCGCATATGCTTTCGGGCGGGCAGAAGCAGAGGATCGCAATCGCGGGCGTGCTCGCAATGCATCCGAAATGCATAGTGCTTGATGAAGCGACATCAATGCTTGATCCGGAAGGCCGGAAGGATGTAATGTCGGTACTAAAAAAGCTGAACAGTGAAGATAACATAACAATTGTCCTTATAACGCATCATATGAACGAAGCTGCGCAGGCCGACAGGATAATAGTCATGGATGAAGGGAAAGCGGTATTGTCGGGCAAACCCGATGAAATATTCGGCGAATACGAGCTTTTAAGGCAAATAGGCCTTGATATTCCGCAGGTTTCCGATCTATACGTGCGCATGAAAGACGAAGGTCTTATAAAAAACGGCAGGATACCGGTTCTTATTGACGAAGCGGAGCAAGTGTTCATGAATGTTCTATCAGGCCGGAAAGCGAATGCTTATAGCAGCGCCGGTCCTGAACGGAAGACAGGTGAAAAGATAATTGAAATAAAGAACCTGTCATACACATATATGGCCGGCACTCCGTATGAACGCCATGCCCTTAAGGATGTTTCGCTTACCGTTTATAAAGGTGAGAAACTTGGCATAATAGGCCATACGGGTTCGGGAAAATCAACGCTTATACAGCACCTGAACGGGCTTTTGTCCCCTACGGCGGGAACAGTCGAGGTTTCAGGAATTATACCTAAAGGCAAGTCGCTGAAAGAACTTAGAAGAAAAGTCGGTCTAATATTTCAAAACCCCGAAGATCAGTTGTTTGAAGAGACAGTTGAAAAGGATATCGCTTTCGGCCTTAAAAAAATGGGGCTTTCGGACAGCGAGATGAAAAGGCGTATTGATGAAGCGCTCCTTATTACCGGCTTGCCTGCCGATATATTGAAAAAATCACCGTTTGAGCTGTCAGGAGGGCAGAAAAGAAGGGTCGCGATTGCGGGAGTAATCGTCATGGAGCCTGATATTCTCGTACTTGATGAGCCTACCGCCGGCCTAGATCCTCAAGGCAGCGCCGGAATATATGAATTCCTTTCCAGGCTCAATGAAAGCAGGAACACAACAATAATTATAGTGTCGCACACGATGGAAGATGTCGCGCGTTTCTGCGATCGCATCGCGGTTATGGAAGAAGGCAGAATTGTTATGGTTGATGAAACGCGCAGCGTTTTTTCAAACAAAGAATATCTTGAAGAAAAAAGCCTTGATGTACCGCAGATTACCGAACTGTTTTACCGTCTTAGCCGTAAAAACCGGAACATAAGGAAAGACATCCTTACGGTACAGGAAGGTCTCGATGAAATGAAGAGGATAATGGGAATTTAAACCCGTCCCGATCATTTAGCTGCGGCGGAATCAAACAAAGAAGCAGGAGAGCAAAAAGAGGGTTTTTCTATGCTGAAGAATATAACCCTTGGGCAGTATATTCCCGGGAAATCAATCCTCCACCGGGCTGACCCGAGAACAAAAATGATATCGACAATCATAATAATGGTTTTGGTTTTCATAGCGAACAATGCCTATAGCTTTGCAATGCTTATTGCGCTTACGGCAATTGCCCTGTTAATAGGGGAAGTGCCGGTTAAGTATACGCTCAGGGGTTTAAAACCGCTTTTGATTATCCTTATAATAACTGCAGCGATCAATATATTCACATATTCCGGACAAACGGTTTTATGGTCGGCAGGAGCGGTTAAAATTACGCTTGAAGGGATTCTGCAGGCTGTTATGATAATGATAAGGCTTTCAATAATAGTCATTATGGGTTCGATACTGACTCTTACAACAACACCCATTGCGCTGACGGACGGTATTGAGAGTCTTTTATCGCCATTGAAAAAAATAAAGGTTCCGGTTCATGAAATGGCTATGATGATGTCCATTGCCCTGCGTTTTATCCCGACGCTGATGGAAGAAACCGATAAGATTATGAAAGCCCAGGCTTCGCGCGGTGCCGACTTTGATACCGGAAACATACTGCAAAAGGCAAAAAGTTTCATCCCGGTGCTTATCCCGTTGTTCGTGAGCGCGTTTAAAAGGGCGGAGGAACTCGCGACGGCTATGGAATCAAGATGTTACAGAGGAGATGTTGGGCGCACAAGGATGAAAAAACTGGCATATACCGCTGTGGATATGTATATAGGCCTTTTCATCGTTTTGTTTACCGCCGTTTTTATCGTTTCGGCATTTGTGCTTATATAGCGAATGTGTTATTCGGCAGCATAAGTGGTAAACATAATATATATAAAATATAGGCTGCCGGATGTAAGCGTGTTTTTGGGATGGTTTAATATGAAAAAACTGCTTTTGTACGCGAAGCTCGGCATAATATCGATACTTAACGGCGTTTTGCCGAAAATGCGGATAAAACGCTCTCTTGAGCATGCGTTGATCTATGAAAGGCTCGGTAATTTCTTCCGGGCGGGCAGGATATTTTCCAAAGTTATCAGAATATTTCCCGAAGATCCGAGAGGTTACTACGGTATCGCGATGCTGTACGACAATAAAGACAGGTACGATAAAGCTATTTACTGGTATAACAAATCTATAAAAGCCGATCCGCGTTTTGTACCTGCATGGTTTTTCCTCGCAAATGCGCTGTATGAAACGGGCGAAAAAAATCTTTCCATTGAGTGCTATAAAAATGCGATACGGTTGGATCCCGATAATTTCTGGGCATATAACAACATGGGATCGGTTTATGAAGAGCTTGATATGAATACCGAAGCTCTGGAATGTTTCAGAAAAGCGCTTGAGATAATACCCGGCCATCATAAAGCGCTGTTTAATATGGGTGTGGTGTATTCAAAGATGGGTTATGAAAAAAAGGCCCAGGAGTACTATTGGGAATCGATACGCGGCTGCAATAAATACCCGTACAGCTTTCTGAACCTGTCGCTTTCATACAAGAAAGAAGATAAACTGGACAGGGCCATTGTTGTAATAAGCGAAGGAATCAGATGCAACCCGCATGCTTCATTTCTTTACTACAACAGGGCCTGTTTGCTGGCTATTTCGGGATACATCGACGAAGCGTTTCTGGATGTCGCAAGAGCGGCGAAGCTTAATCCCTCTTACTACAGTTATGCCGAAAAAGATGATGAGCTCGCCGATGTCAGGGTGCATCCCGGGTTTAAGGCGCTGAAAAAGCTTATATCAAGCGAGATGGATAATAATGAATGATTTTTATTACAGCGAAAAGCCCTCTTCCGAAATAAGGGAAAAAGAGTTTACCGAAACATGCGCCGGCAAATCGCTCAGGTTAATTTCGGTAAGCGGGGTGTTTTCGTTTGAAAACCGTATCGATAAAGTTTCGCGCCTGTTAATTGAAAACTTTAAGCCTACAGGAAATACTGTTCTTGATGTCGGCTGCGGCTACGGGGCAATAGGCCTGTTTATCAAATCCATTTATCCGGAACTTTCGGTTACGATGATTGATATAAACGAACGAGCGGTAAAGTATTCAAAGCTTAACGCGGAACGTAACTTTCTTGATGTTGAAGTTATAAAAAGCGATCTCTATTCAGGTATAGAATCGCGAAAATTTTCAGATATTGTGACAAACCCGCCGATAGCCGCCGGTAAAAAGGTTGTCGAGCGCCTGATCCGCGAATCGAAACAGCATTTAAGCCCGGGAGGCTCGCTTTGGTTTGCGGCGTATCACAATAAAGGCGGCTCGTCGTATAAAAAAATCATGGAGGAAGTTTTCAATAATGTTCAGGATGTAGTAAAAAAGGGCGGTATAAGATTATACAGGTCCGTGCTGATGTGATATTCCATACGGTAAATCCAAATCCAAAACAGCACCGCTTCCCGGTGTTATGAGAACAGGTCGTCTTTAGTTTTATAATAAAAAACGGCCAGTTGAGTCCTGTCACGCAGTTTCAACTTTTCAAGTATGATGCTTATGTAGTTTCGCACCGTCCCTTCGCTTAAAAACAGTCTGTTTGAAATTTCCCTGTTAGACAGTCCGTTTGCTACGTGTTCTATTATTTCAATTTCTCTTTTGCTTAAATTATAATCATTTATTGATTTTTTGTTTTTTTCACCTGAAAGCACCGGCAATTTTGAAATTATTTCGTCGCCGAAAACCCTCTGTCCCATAAAGACGGCTTTTACCGACGGGATTATGCTCTCAAAATCCTGTTTCAGAATATACCCTTTTGCGCCGATTTGAAATGCCCTGACTATGTATTCATCATCGGAAAACGTAGTAAGAAAAAGGATTTTAGCATCCCTGTCCTTTTCCAGTATTTTTTCCGCCGCATCTATCCCTGTCATTCCGTTCATTCTTATATCCAACAGAAGAACATCCGGTTTCAGCTTAAAATATAGTTCGACAGCATCACAGCCGCTGTTGCATGTTCCGGCGACATCAATATCCGCGTCGCTCTCAAGGATTGTTTTCAGGGACTCCGTGACAAGTTTGTCATCATCAACTATTAATATTCTCATGCCGTACCTCCCTGCGGCAGTTTTTTTCATTCTCGTTTCATTTCGATATGCCAGGTCAGCAAAACAGGTTACACGTTCTGCCCGTCTTTTGGTATGGAAATAAATATTTCAAACCCGTTTTTCTCTTTTATGTTATAATTCCGTTTAAAGAGGCTACTCGTTCTTCCATGTTTCTTAATCCAAGGCCCTCATTTTTCCTGCCGCTTTTTACAGTGCCGTTATCCCGTATTATCAACTGATAGAACCCGGGATGTTCGTTTAATGTAACGAAAGCGTGCGTGGCGTCCGAATGCTTCATAATATTTGAAAAGGCTTCCTTTACTATCGATATGAACGCATACTTTATTTTTTTGTCGGGATTACCGGTTATATTGTAATTATAAATTACCTTGCAGAATGATATATTTTTTATTATATTCCATATTTGCATGTTAAGATCCGCGGAATCGTCATACAGCATGTGAACGCTGCTGTGTATACTGTTCATTGCCTCGTTCAACGTATTGTTAAGCTGTTTAAGGCCTTCCCTGACCTTTTCATCCCCGGCAACAGTAAGAAGCGCACCGGACTGCAGAATTGCGCTTGATAATAAATGCCCGACATTGTCATGAATTTCCCGGGCTATACGATTGCGTTCATTTACAGTAGCGAGATTAAGCTCGTAATCCTGCTTTTCGATTAGTTCCCGGTTTTGATTTTTTAATTGAAACGACATTTCTCTTGCCGAATCTATCAACTGATTATGTTTTGTGATAAGTTTATGCTGTTCTTCCGCCCAATATTTCAACATTATTGATAAAAACGTCACTATGATTATGACCGAAAATATTTGTACCGGGAAATATTCGTAGGAATGTATAAGCGGAACCGCCGCGATAAGGTTTATGTACTGGTATCTGATAAAAAACATGTCGTATGCGATTAACGGAAGGAAGATAACGAGCCCGGGAACAAGAAACGACAAAACGGAAAATCCCGCAGTTAACGCAAGTCTTAATACCGCATTGTCGAAATAGCTTAAAAACCCGCTGAAGATCAGGCTGATTAACATTACTGCCACATTATTATGACACGTTTTCAAGGTATTTTAAGAATATTATTCTCCTTACGGTATTTATAGCCGTATTCTGCTCGGGCACGTATCTGATCATAAGGAGGCGGAAATATGCAAGTATTTAAGCTTTGTCTTAATTTAATAAAAAAGAACCTCCATATAATGCTGGTCTATGTCATTGTTTTTCTGGCGGTTTCTTTAATAATGTCTTCTTCGATGACCGGAATGGGTAAAGCGGGGGATATTTCGTTTACCGGAAAAAAAGTTGATGTAGCTTTTATAAGTGAAGAAGAAAGTGCTCTTGTTGACGGATTTAAGAAGGAGCTTGCAAAAATCGCCGATTTTGTCGATATTCCCGACGAGACCGAGGCGCTGCAGGATGCGCTTTACTTCAGAACGGTATCATATATTGTCCGTGTCCCGGAAGGTTTCAGCGAAGGGTTTATGAGAGGGGAGAATGTCCGGCTCGAAAAAACGGCCGTACCAAACTCGGTAGATAATATTTATATTGATTTGTTCATTGACAAATATTTTAACACTGCAAGACTGTATGTACGGAATCTTAAGGATATAAGCCAGGAAGCCCTGGTCCGGCACCTGGAATCGGATCTTGCGCCGGCCGCGTCTGTTGAAATGATAACAAACGGCAAGGAAAACAATGATCACACGTATGCAACCTACTTTTACAACTTTTTGGCGTATTCACTGCTTTCGGTTATTATTTTGGGAATGAGTTCGATAATTTTCGTATTTAACGACCGGGATCTTAAAATGAGAAATGAATGTTCACCGGTTAAATCGGGCAGCATCAATATGCAGTTCATTCTTGCGAACCTGTTGTTTACGGTCAGTGCCTGGTTCGTAATGGTTTTATTGTGTTTTTTGATTAATTTCAAAAACAGCCTCAGTATGAACACCGTTTATTTTTTGTTGAACTCTTTTGTGTTTGTTTTCTGCTGCTGCGGATTAAGTTATTTTATCGGTAACCTTATTAAAAGCAAAGGGGCGATTAGTGCCGCCTGCAATATTGTAACTCTCGGCTTCTGTTTTATAGGCGGGGTTTTTGTGCCGCAGGAGTTTTTGGGAAGCACGGTCCTGAAAATTGCCGCATTTACGCCCACCTATTGGTATGTCAGGGCAAACAATACAATAGCGAAGCTTACGGAATTCGGTTTTCAAAATGTCAAGCCGGTGCTTTCGGATCTGCTGATCGTAATGGGTTTCGGATTGGCGTTCTTTACAGCGGCGTTAGTGATCGTAAAGAAAAAAAGATATGCGTGAACCGAAAACAAACGAGCCGGTTTTCCGCCGGCTCGTTTTTCAGATTTTGTAAAGGAACCATTTGCACGTGCTGAATTCGTATTTCATTTCAAACCTGCACTCACGCCCGCGGATAATGCTTTGCACGGTAAAAACCAGCATACGGTTTCCGGCCAGCTTTTCTTCTTTTCTGTCCAATATCCTGTCTATTTTTACAATCCTGTTTTCCTCTTTTTCATCCGAAATCCTGAATTTTATAGGGGTAATTACCCCGTCCCTGTTGGTACAGCAGATCATATCCACCGATTGCATTAAAACTTTCATGTCTTTCCCTCCTACAGCAAGCTTCTCATCGTTGGAAACGCTTCATATACTCCCCCGCAGAGAGGAGGGATTCCCGAATGAGGAAATAAACCCCTTACCACCGCATCGGCGCCGTATGAAGCCCGGATTTCGTCGATGGTTTTGTCAATAGCCTGCTGCCTGGAGACAGCGGTATCGTCAAAAAACGATGTCTGATAAAATTTATTTTCGACCAGATCGGACAGATGGACCCCGAGGTGACGGAGAGGTTCTCTGCGCCACATTTCCTTAAAAAGGCTTTTGGCCTGCCGGTACAACAGCAGCGTACTGTCCGTGGGAGATACAAGGCGGCGCTGGTGTGAATAAAAGGACAGATTCGTATCCCTTAAAGACACCGTTACAACCCGGGCCAGCATTTTATTGCTTCTCAGGCGCATTGCCGCGGTTTCCGTCAGGGAGAGTAAATATAAAAGGGCTTCCTTTTCACTGTCAACGTCAAAAGGGGTCGTGGTCGAGTTGCCTATCCCTTTTACTGCGCGCCCGTCCGGAACGACCGGCGAGTCGTCAATACCATTGGCATATTTCCAAATAGTCAGCCCGTGGCTTTTTAAATGATGCTGCAAAAGGTCGGGGGAAGCATGAGCTAACTGGCCGATTGTAAAAATATTAAGCTTGTAAAGCTTCGGAAGTGTTTTGGGGCCGGAGAGAAATAATTTTCTTACCGGCATGGGCCAAAGTTTTTCGGGAATTTCATGAGGGTACATCGTGTGCATTTTATCCGGCTTTTCAAGCTCCGAGGCCATTTTTGCCAGGAGCTTGTTGGTTGAAAGCCCGACATTCACGGTAAAGCCCAGTTCGGTGCGGCACCGCTCTTTTATTTCCCAGGCTGTTTCTTCTGCGGTTTTTTTTTGCGTGCATCCGGTTAAATCAACAAAGCACTCGTCGCCCGAATACCTTTCGACTTTCGGGCTGTATTTCTTCAAGAGCCTGACCAGGGCGTCGGAACAGCTCAGATAAAGCGGGTAAGAAGGCGGAAGCACTACCAGGTTCGGGCACTTGCTTCTTGCGGACCACAAAGTTTCCCCGGTTTGTATATCATATTTTTTTGCAGGGATTGATTTGGCCAGCACGATACCGCGGCGGCTTTTCTCATCCCCTCCTATCACGCTTGGGATTGTTCTCAGGTCTATCCTGGCGCCGTGCTGCAGGCGGTAAACCGCTTCCCAGCTTAAATATGCGGAATTGACATCCACATGAAGAATTATTCGTTCCATAATTCCTCCGCAGCAGAGCAAATGTTCTAACCATATTATAAACGAACATATGTTCGTTTGTAAAGAGGAAAAATTTGTATTAACCACCTGTTTTACGGAATAAATTGCGCGATTCAGTAGGTAAATGAACTGCTGCACAATAACGGAAACTATAGCGAAATGAAGCGTAGAAATATACAGTCAGCGAGGATAAGCAAGTCGACTGTCTGAGCAAAAATGCTTCCTGCAAAAAATCTTTCAAAGCATTTTTGCGAGTTTCGACTTGCCGGGCTGAACTGTATAGTTCCAGCAAATGAAGCTCCTTGTTGACGTTATTGTACAATAGTTCAAAAGGTACTCCCGCGGGAATTGGTTCGGGTATTTCGTTTCAACAGGCGACAAAGCGCAGATATTATTTTTTCGATGTGGATTCTTCGTTTTGAAGCGGCTGTATCAAAGCCATAGTGACGTCATCCCTTTGTTTTGCGCCGATTGTGTCGAGTTGTTTATAGACATACCTGGCAATCAGGTTCAGTGCAATGTTCAGATCAATGCTGTTATCCTTAATAATATTGATAATATTTGTATCTTCGATAATATCCCCTGGTTCTTCCATCCATTGATCGGCCAGACCGTCGGTGTACAGGAAAAACCTCTCACCCGGAAGCAGCCGCACGGATTCGTCATAGTAGCGCGGGTTATCCATCCAGTTGCTTACGGGAGTGCCCGGCATGAAAAGCTTTTTTATACCGTTCTTGCTGCAGATAATAGGTATGCAGTTGTGCCCCGCATTTGAATACCTGAGCATATGCGTTTTCGTATTGTATATGGCGTAGAACACCGTGATATATGAATTTTTGTCGAAGCCGCTGGTGTTGAATTGCTTGAACAGCCGGTGCAGTGCGCGCGAAGGTGAAAGAATTTTTTTGTTCAATACCGATATCAGGAAAACAGTCAGCATTGAAGCCGAAACACCGTGTCCCGATACATCTGCTATATATATCCCGATATGCTCGCTGTCAATTTGAAAAATGTTAAACATATCGCCGCTTAATTCGGCGCACGGGTGGTAAAGGTACGCAAAATCAAGCTGCGGGAATTGAATGTTCCGGGGAAGAAGCTGCATCTGAAGCTGCCGGGCCATATTCAAATCATGCTGCAGCTTTATGTTCTGGTTTAAAAGGCGGTTTTCCAGCTCCTTCTCCTTTGTGATATCCCTTAAAACCTCAACAGCATAGTAGATATTGCCGTCATCTGCAACTATCGGGGAGCTCATAACCGAAAAAATTCTGTTGTTATAAATCTCTTCTTTCTTCTGGGTTTTCCCTTCAAATACCGCTTTGCGGGTTATGCAGTTTTCGCATGGGAAATTCTTGCCCAGGAGTTCATAGCATTTTTTCCCGGACAAGTCCTCAACGGAGAGCCCTTCTTCCATTGAGCGGTTTATAAATATAACGGAATTATCCCTGTCAACAACCCGTACCCAGTCATGCATTCCGTCCAGTATGTCCAAAATAAACTTAAAACTCGAATTTTCTGAAGAAAAATAAGGAGAAAACATTGTTTTTAATCCTGCCTGGTTACAATTTTTTATAATAAAACCGGAAAAACGCGATACAAGTTTCGTCCATCCGGTTGCTTTCGAACGACTAATAGCAAAATTAACCTTTTTTTCTCATATTAACATAAAGTCGTTTTGACCGCAACAGAATAAACTCCTGTTATAAATATCGTGAATAAAGGGTACCGTATAAAGGTTATTTTTTTGAATTTCTGCCAGAGATTCCGTTTTTGCAATGCATAAGCAGACAGGCAATGGGAATAATCATTAATTAGCTTGATAAGAAATTTTATCAGGCGTAAAAAGCGTATTTTTGCTGATGAAAGGAAAATATATATTGAAAGATTATATTGATGTCCACAAAAGAGGCGCCGCCTATGATCTGTCACGGGCTGTCAACAAACGTATATCATCGATTCCGTTTGATAAAACAATAATTGTCCTGTGCATTGGTACGGACCGTTCTACCGGTGACTCGCTGGGACCTTTGGTCGGATACCGCCTGGGCAAATACAGGCTTCCTTACATCAAGGTTATCGGAAACCTTGAATGGCCGGTTCACGCTGCGAATCTGGATCAGACACTGAAAAGGATAAAAAGCGAAACACCCCATCATTTTATTATTGCAATTGATGCCTGCTTAGGCATGCCGGGCCATGTAGGGCGGATCACGGTAGGAAACGGGCCGATAAGACCGGGAGCCGGGCTTAAAAAGGATTTGCCTGAAACCGGTGATATGCATGTTACCGGTATTGTCAACCACGGCGGATGGATGGAATTTATGGTCCTGCAGAATACACGGCTGAGCCTTGTCATGAAAATGGCCGAAACAATTGCGGACGGGCTGCATCACGCGCTGTGGAAGTATAACCGCAGCAGGATGGAATATATGAGCCGCAGTATCCGATAAAAGCATAATAAAAATATTAGATTTATTCAAATATTGTTTATGCAGGCATGTATGTGGTATATTAGAAATAATTGAAAGGGGTGTTTGAATTGGAAAAGTGGGTATGTACGGTATGTGGTTATATTTATGATCCGGAGGTGGGCGATCCGGATAATGGGATCGAGCCCGGAACAGCTTTTGAAGATATTCCCGACGATTGGGTATGTCCCGATTGCGGTGTCGGCAAAGACATGTTTGAGCAGGAGTAAATGGTAAAACAATTTTATGTTCAGACTCAAAAATTTATAGGAACTATTGTACAATAAAAGGAAACCATAACGGAATGTTCCTGCAAAGGAGGCTCTGGTTTCCATTATTGTACAATAGTTCTGAATTGATGCTGCGAAAATTATTACAACATTTGTAAATATACATAGAAAAATGTATCCTGGTCCTTGATTTTTATAGCAGCCCATGATATGCTTTACAAGGAAATATAAATACTGTTTTTTTCCTTATCAAGAGAGGTGGAGGGACTGTGCCCTATGAAACCCGGCAACCGGCGTAATGCCACGGTGCCAATTCCTGCAGGAGAAATCCTGAGAGATGAGGAGGGTTATGGAATCTCTTCATTGAAGAGATTTTTTATTTTAAATCCGGGCATTCGTTAAACCTGGCAGGCATATCGGAAATGTTAAGAGCGGCTGTCCGAGCATATTAAAAGTCAACCCTCAAAGCATTATCAGGGAGAAATACGGCTTTTATCATGAAGCTAAGGAAGGAGTCGAAAAATATGTCTAAAGTGTTATTCACATCCGAATCGGTTACGGAGGGTCATCCCGACAAGATCTGCGACAAAATATCCGATGCAGTTCTTGATGCGATACTTACGGAGGATCCGATGGCGCGTGTTGCCTGTGAAACAGCCGTTACGACGGGAATGGTTCTTGTTATGGGAGAGATTACAACGGACTGTTACGTTGATATCCCGAAGGTTGTAAGGGAAACTATCCGCGACATCGGATATGTCAGGGCAAAATACGGATTTGATTGCGATACGTGCGCGGTCCTGACATCAATTGATGAGCAGTCCCCGGATATTGCGATGGGTGTTGACAGGGCTTATGAAGCCAGAAGGAATGAAATGGATGACAGCGAACTGGAAGCAATAGGAGCTGGAGATCAGGGCATTATGTTCGGTTATGCCTGCGATGAAACACCGGAGCTAATGCCGATGCCTATTTCCCTTGCGCATAAACTTACGGCAAGGCTCGCGGAAGTACGTAAAAAGGGCATACTTGAATATCTTCTTCCTGACGGTAAATCACAGGTTACGGTGGAATATGTGAACAAAAGGCCCGTGCGTGTGGACACAGTTGTTGTTTCCGCCCAGCATATGCCGGATGTGGATCAGGCGACAATAGAAAACGACATAATCCAAAAGGTAATCAGGGCAGTAATACCCGGGAACCTGCTGGACGAAAAAACCCGGTATTTCATAAACCCTACGGGCAGGTTTGTTATTGGGGGCCCGCAGGGTGATTCAGGGCTTACGGGAAGGAAGATAATAGTCGATACTTACGGCGGAATGGGGAGGCATGGAGGAGGAGCGTTTTCCGGGAAGGATCCGACAAAGGTCGATCGCTCGGCTTCATACGCCGCCCGTTACGTTGCAAAAAATATAGTCGCGTCGGGTCTTGCAAACCGCTGCGAAATTCAACTGGCATACGCGATCGGTGTTGCAAAGCCCGTATCGGTTATGGTTGATACCTTTGGAACCGGTAAGATAAGTGATGAAAAAATAGCGCAGATTGTCCGGAAAGTTTTTGATCTGCGTCCCGCGGCCATTATACGCGATTTGAAACTTCGCAGGCCTATTTACAGCAAAACCGCCGCATACGGGCACTTCGGCAGGGATGACGATGATTTTACGTGGGAAAAAACAGATAAGGTTAAAATATTAAGAAATGAGGCGGGGATTTAAACCGTATGTCTGCCGGGCGCCCCGCCGGTTTTCCGGCACAGCGCGGAACGTCAGCTTAAAATATCGACAATAAATACGGTGGGGTTTTCCATCAGGTCAATTTCATATGGCTCAAGAACCGGCGGGCCCTCTTTGCGCGTTATAACCACAACCTTCGGACGAAGCGACGCTTTTCCTCTTGCTTCCACAACCCTGGCAATTTCGCCTGTGTTCAGCATTACAATTATGTCCGCAGGATATATAGCGATATTATCCAGGAATACTTTAAGTATTTCATAATCGAAATAGCTTGCCGAATTTGCCATGATATACTCTGCGGCTTCATGCGGCATATATCTTTTGCGGTAAACCCTGTTTGCCGTGAGGGCGTCATATACATCGGCAACCGCCACAATGCGCGCCATATAATCTATATCCTCTCCCGATATTCCCATCGGATATCCGCTTCCGTCCCAGTGTTCATGGCGCAGGAGCGCAATCCGCGCAACTTTTTCGGTAACACCTGGTGTTTTTACAGCAATATCATAACCGTAACGCGTATGGTTTTTAATTATATTAAACTCATCGGCCGTGAGTCTTCCCGGTTTATTGAGGATGTTAAGAGGGATTTTGCATTTTCCGATATCGTGAAGTATCGCTCCGAGAGCCAATTCGTTTATTTCATCTATGGACATGTTAAGACTTTTTCCTGCGATTACCGAATATATGCATACGTCAACAGAATGGAGATATGTATAGTTATCAATATCGCGTATCCCGGTCAGCTTCATAAAGATATTATCATCATTCAGTATTTTCTGGACGATCGTATCAACCGTTTTCTTTATTGCCGGAAGATTGGCATCCCCGCCGGTGCGGACGGTATCCATAACCGACTTTATCGTCTGGAAGGTTTCGGTATATACCGCTTCTTCGCTGAAATATTCCACTTTTCCTATTTCATCTTCAACATAAACATATGGAATATTGTACATCCGGATTTTATCCAGGTACCTGTTCTTAATTGTAAACCCTTTAAGCAGAAGGAACCTTCCGTCGTCCAATATAACGTCCCTGGCCAATTTCATGCCGGGAGCAAGTTCATCAAGTGTTACTTTTTTCATGACAACCTCAGAACCATTCAAATATATTATATTTGATTATTCCCAGGGTGTCGAAAATTGTGTATTCATTTACTATATACCCATAAAATCTGATTTTAAACTTAGGTTATTGTTTCCGCGGGAACGGATCC
>JAAYXD010000091.1 GCA_012516065.1 Clostridiaceae bacterium | reverse complement strand
TATCTAAAAAGTAAAATATTCCTTCAATATAATTATAACCGAGGGAATTGATATTTTTCAATCTCGGATTGACGATTTTCCACATGAATTCTTTTAGTTTTCCAGCCTCCAAACTTATGCAGAAAGCTTTATTCACATGCTTTTCCACAATTATCTCACATTTGCCCCACAAAACAAGTGTTTTGTGCACATAAACACTGTGGATAATGTGGACAATTCTGTGAATAACTCATATAGGCTGACTTTACCTGTGGATAATTCCGTTGTTATCTTTAAAAACTTCACCGTTTTATGTTAACACATTTTTCCTTATCATATTTGTCATATATAAATTTTTATTGCGGGAAATACCTTTAAATATTGCTTTTTGAGGATTTTATTTCCAACAACAATATATTCCGAACTCATGCATAGCCATATTTGGAACTCAAATCCATGATTATGTAACGTCAGTAAACCATTACTTTTCGTTTTATTCATCAAAATATTGATTTACGCCGTTTAATTTTTTGTGGAAATTGCATATTGTTTAAATTCATAAAGTTTGTGATAATTAGAATAACAAGAGGATAGAAAATTCAGGGTGTGATGTATAACACGGTAAAGTATATATCATCTGATTCAGAACATTATATCCGTTATCGTCGCAGCTACAAGTAGCAATGTATTGAAAAATCCACGTACCAATCCATGCAATAAATTGATTCCCCGGCCATACCAATTACCGCTCCAATTTGACACCCGTCAACCGGTATTAAAACGCAGTCAGCATTACACCCTTTTTTATATTATTGATTGATGCCAGACAAACATATAAAAACAAACCAACTAAGAAGAGCGAAACTTAAGTTTCGGTCTTTTTTTTTTGCTTCGAAACATGTATTATCCCGAAACCCATATTAAAACCTATATTATATTCGTAACCCTGTTTGCACCAAGCCAGGAAATATTTAAAATTTAAATAATCCAAATAAGAAGCAAAATTATAAAAAGGAGTCGTGACAAAACATCACGACTCCTTTTTCCACTCATTGGGATATTAACCGTTATACTCTTTCAAACGTTGTTCAAGAGCCTCCAATTGTGCCCACAATTCTTTCGGCAGTTTTTCTCCGTATGACTTATAATGTTCTTTTATTGACTCAACTTCCTGGAGCCACTGTTCTTTGTTAACGCTCAAGAGTTCTTCCATATCCTCTTTGCTTACATCAAGGCCGGTTGTGTCGATAGCGTCAACTGTAGGCATATATCCTATAGGTGTCTTTACTGCTTTACCTTTTCCGTTGACTCTTTCAACAATCCACTTGAGAACACGGCTGTTTTCACCGTATCCAGGCCACAACCATTTACCGTTGCTGTCCTTGCGGAACCAGTTTACATAGAATATCTTGGGAAGCTTGCTTGGGTCAGTCTTGGTACCCATGTTCAACCAGTGCTGCAAATAGTCATTTACGTTGTAGCCTATGAAAGGCAGCATAGCAAACGGGTCACGGCGTACCTGTCCGATTTTGTTTGAAATTGCGGCAGCCGTAATTTCAGAACCCATGATTGAACCCATGAATACACCATGGTTCCAGTCAAAGCTTTCATGAACAAGCGGAATGGTGTTCGGACGGCGTCCACCGATAAGGATTGCTGAAATCGGCACACCTTCCGGATCCTCCCATTCAGGAGCAATTACAGGGCACTGACTTGCAGGTGCTGTAAAACGTCCGTTGGGATGTGCTGCCAAAGTTCCGGAATCAGGAGTCCAGTCTTTACCCTGCCAGTCTATGAGATGAGCCGGCGGTTCAGTTCCGATGCCTTCCCACCAAACATCGCCGTCATCAGTCAATGCAACGTTTGTAAATATAGTATTTTTCTTAATTGTATGCATTGCGTTCGGATTTGAATCCATGGATGTACCCGGAGCAACACCAAAGAATCCTGCTTCAGGGTTGATAGCATACAAACGGCCGTCTTTTCCAAATCTCATCCATGCAATATCGTCACCGATTGTTTCAACTTTCCATCCGGGAATTGTAGGAATAAGCATAGCCAGGTTCGTCTTTCCGCATGCGCTTGGGAAAGCACCTGTAACATATGTCTTGTTTCCTTCAGGGTCTGTTATGCGAAGGATAAGCATGTGTTCAGCAAGCCAACCTTCGTCACGTGCCATAACAGATGCAATACGAAGTGCAAAGCATTTCTTTCCTAAAAGCGCATTTCCACCGTATCCGGAACCATATGACCATATAGTCCTTTCTTCCGGGAAGTGGCTTATGTATTTCTTTTCGATTGGTGCGCATGGCCAACCTTTATCCTTTTCTCCCTCTTTGAGCGGAGCACCGACTGAGTGGAGACAAGGTACAAAATCTCCGTCTTCTCCGAGCTGATCCAACACAGCCTTGCCTATGCGAGTCATAATGCGCATGTTAACAACAACATAAGGGCTGTCGGTCAATTCAACGCCGATTTTTGAAATGGGTGAACCGATAGGTCCCATGGAGAAAGGAATAACATACATTGTTCTTCCCTTCATACAACCCTTGTACAACTCTTTCATAGTTGCCTTGAGCTCAACCGGATCTATCCAGTTGTTTGTAGGTCCTGCATCTTCTTTGGTTTTGGATGCAATAAAAGTTCTGTCCTCAACACGGGCAACGTCGGACGGATCGCTGCGGAAGAGATAACATCCAGGTCGCTTTTCAGGATTCAAAGGCGTAGCCAAACCTGAATCCACCATCAACTTTATCAAGCGCTCATTTTCTTCCTCCGAACCATCGCACCAATAAATTTCATCAGGCTGACACATTTCAGCCATTTCCTTAACCCAATCCAGCAGTTTTTTGTTTTTTGTCATGTTTGTTGATGTCATCAGAAATTCTCCTTCCAACTATATTATTATTTTTTTATGATATTACATTTGTGTTGTTTGCATTTTTGTTGTTGCATTTTTGCAATATAAGTAAAACTAAAAATACTCTGGATATTTTTTCTTCCCGAGCAATTAGTTAATTTTTTCACTAACATCCTAACCCAAATTCATTAAAATATCAACAACTCTTTTTGAAATTTTGGTTTTTGTGAGGAAGAAAACTGCATGAAATTAATAATAAAAAAGATGGAGAAAAATATTTCCAAAGTATTTTCCATATTTTTCTCCATCTCTATGGCTTTATCAATATCAACGATATTTATTTTTCTTTCATGCCTGTGTAAATAAGAATGGCATCCCTGAGAAATTCAGCCAACCCCAGCTGTTCTTTATCATAATATTCCCTAAATCTCTCATCGGCAACATACATTTGGGCAAGCCCTGCATGAGCTTCTTTGCTGTAGCTCCCCCAGGAGCAGCTTATCCATTGTTTGTGCAAATCGGCAGCTTTTTGGGCAAGCTCTCCGGAAGGATCACCCGTTAAAAAAGCCTCTTTAAGGGTCTCCTTTATCTGTTTCTCCAACTCCTGCCACTTATTAAACTCTTCTTTCGTCATGTTTTTAAACTGACGGTAGGATTGATCAACCTTTTCGTCTCCATATTTTTTCCGGATTTCTTCACCGTACTTTTTCTCATTCTCGTCAATCATATTTTGCTTAAAGCCTTCAAACTTTTCCTTATCACTCATTTGCGTTCTCCCTTCTGCAAATGCTATGGTTCTTTCAACATTTGCGATTAATATATCCAATTGTTTTCTTTTTGCAAGGAGTTTCTCACGGTGCTCAATCAGTGCAGAGGTCATGTCAAACTCGGGTGATGTTATAATTTCTTTGATGCGTTCCAACTCCACACCCAATTCCCTGTAAAACAATATCTGCTGCAGTGTGTCCACCTCTTTCTGACCGTAAATCCTATATCCGGATGAACTTATTCTCGCCGGCTTTAAAAGACCAAGTTCATCATAATATCTTAAGGTGCGGGCACTGATTCCTGCCAGAGCTGCCAGCTTTTTAACCGTATACTCCATGTTTTCGCCTCCTCACAATTCCATCTTACACCTTTACGTTGCGTAAAGGTCAAGGAGGTTTTTTTTAATTTTTTTACCAATTGATATATTAAGGGAAAACGTCTAATTGGCCGCTTTACAAATCTTAATTTTTTCTATCTTCTTTTCACTTATTTCCATAACCTTGAAAACAAGTCCGCTAAATTCTATTTCAGGTTTCTCCTCATGTTCCGGTATCCTACCCAACTGACTTATAACAAAACCACTTAGAGTATCATATTCTTCTATAGGCAAAGGAGCATCAAATTGGTCTTTGACAACATCAAGACCCACAGAACCACTGGCAATGTATGTATTATCATCCAGTTTCTCTAGTTCCTTTTCTTCTTCGTCATATTCGTCAAGTATATTTCCCACTATTTCCTCCACAAGGTCTTCCATGGTTACAATTCCTGCTGTTCCACCATACTCGTCAATAATAATAGCCATATGGTTTTTGTTTTTTTGTAATTCGCTGAAAAGTTCGTCCGTTCTTTTTGACCACGGCACATTATACGGATTCCTTATTAGTTTTCTTAAATCAAAATCCTCTCTGCTTTGGTCGCAGTCAATAAATTTAATAATATCCTTTGCATGAAGTATTCCAATAATATTGTCAATACTACCTTCATAAACAGGAATTCTTGTATACTTTTCTTCATTTATAACGTTAATCACTTCTTTAAGTCCTGCATCAATCGGAAGAGCCACAATGTCGGTCCTATGGGTCATAATGTCCATGGCAGTCTTGTTGTCAAAATCAAAAATGTTGTTGATCATTTCCTTCTCATTTTCCTGTATTGCGCCTTTCTCTTCACCCACATCCACCATCATACGGATCTCTTCCTCCGTGACTTCCTCCTCATCCTGATTGGGGTCTATACCGAACAATCTTACTATAACATTGGTTGATGCATTTAAAAACTTTACAACGGGTAATGTGGCAACAGAAAGGATATACAACGGTCTAACTGCA
This sequence comes from Clostridiaceae bacterium, assembly GCA_012516065.1. Taxonomy (GTDB): domain Bacteria; phylum Bacillota; class Clostridia; order DSM-8532; family DSM-8532; genus DTU069. The sequence continues at coordinate 389 of JAAYXD010000091.1, read as the reverse complement.
AATAAAGAAATATCTTCTTCTTTTTTCATTGCAATCCTTTTTGGCACCAATTCACCTATAACCAATGAAAAATAGGAAAGAATCATGGATATAACAATCACGGATATACTCTTTAATACCGCATCAGGAACGGGTATTCCCGTAAGCTTTATAAGACCAACCAGCCTATCGGAAAAACTCTCTGACGCAAAGGCACTTGACAGCATTGAACCAAGGGTTATACCGATTTGAATGTTTGCTAAGAACCGTCCGGGTTCAGATAAAAGTTTTTTCAACAACTCAATCTTTTTTTTATTTCTATCATTGCTCATAAACCTGAGCTTATTATCGTTCAATGATATTAAAGCAATTTCAGAAGCTGCAAAAAATCCGTTCAGCACTATTAGAAG
>JAAYXD010000269.1 GCA_012516065.1 Clostridiaceae bacterium | reverse complement strand
TAGTAATCCTTCCTTCCAAAGTCAAATGCCTGTTTTTGCTCATACATACCTCCCAAAGAGGCGCCACCCAAAAACATCATATCTTTTTTGCATAACTTATTTCCACTATATCTTTTTATCTGTTTTTGAAAAACTAAATTCCGCTTTGTGCCTTTTTGGAGTGGAATTTACTTTTTCAAATGACTATTATCATACGATAAAGACAATACAAATTTCATTGTATGTACTTTATTATCTTGTTATGCTAAAATATACATTGCCACGCATATTAAGAGGGTGTTTTGCGGATTTTTATGAAGACTGAATAACAAAATACTACCCATTTCACAGAAGGTGTTAAGAAATGAAGCGCGTTAATGTCACTATGCAGGATGTGGCCAAATTGGCTAATGTTTCACAAACAACAGTATCCCTTATCCTGAACCATAATAACAGGTCAAAGTTTTCGCAGGAAACCATTAATCGTGTTTACAACGCCGCAAAACAGCTGAATTATAAAGTTAAAAAATCCGCTGCTTCGCATTCTAAGCCAAGTACAATAATGGTTTTAACCTCCAATGGAAGCAACCCTTATTATACTTCCATGATCAGCGGTATAGAGGAGACTTGTTACAACAACGGCTATAATGTCATATATTGCTGTACATACAGAAAGCAGGAGAATGAAAGAATGTACCTGGAAATGGCTATAAAAGACAACTATCCCTGCATTCTCCTCACTTATCCGCAGGACCGGAGCGCTTTTGAACAAGCCGCCTCTCATCTTCCTATTGTTACCATCTGCGACAAGACGGCGGCCATACAAACCGATATGGTGGAACTGAACAATCACCTTATGGGGCAATTAGCAGCAAAACATCTGTATGATTTAGGCCATAGGAATATTGCCATTCTGACAACTTCATTGGACCGGAGCGTTAACCGCCTGGAACGGGTAAAAAGCTTAACCAGCTTTTTTAAACAGCATCTTCACAATGATTGCCTTGTCCTGTGCGTTGATAACATCGCTCCGACAGGCTATGTAACCGACAGCCTGAACGACTATCATGCCGGTTATCTTCTTGCCCGGAATTCAAAGCTTTACAATAACGGCATTACCGCTATTGTTGGTATTTCTGACATGCTGGCCTATGGTGTAATGGACTGCCTGTCTGAGCGCGGTATATCAATCCCCGAAGACGTATCGGTGATTGGATTTGACAATTTGTTCTACTCCCGGCTCAATGGCATCTCCCTGACCACAGTGGAACAGCATAATGAGCTTTTGGCAAAGAGCGCCGTTGAAATCCTGATGCAGAAGCTAAAGGCGTTTACTTCCATCACCGACTACCACCGAAATTCTCACCGCTTTAAAGTGGAATGCCAGCCGCAGCTTTATGTTCGGAAATCTACGGCTCCGCCTCCGAAAGAATGCAGGCTGATAACCTCCACATAATACTTTATCTTGCTTTCCAGGGGTTAAACATAACCTTGAATCCTACAGGCCGCTGGGCACGGCTGAATGTAGCTTCGTATTCTTCAAGGGGAAATACGGAATCTACCAGCGGCGCCAGGTCAACCTTTTTGTCCCTCACCAGTTGTATGGCTGTATGCCAGTCCTGGTTTATCTTGGCGTACGCGCCTACAATGCGAAGCTCCTTGGCGCACACTGGCTGGAGGTCAAATCCGGCGCTGCCATGGTGTAACCCAAGTTGTACATACGTTCCTCTCTTTGCCAGAAGCTGTGCACACAAGTTGGCGGCAGAATAGCTGCCTGAAGCTTCAACTGCCACATCTACGCCAAATCCGTCAGTCTCTCGCATCACGATACCCAACAGGTCTTCTGTTTGAGAATACTCAGCCGTTCAGCATCCTGTGCCAACCCGGCAACAATTACCTTGCAACCCGCTGCCTTGACAACCATTGCCGCACAGGCGCCTATGGTCCCAGGTCCTAAGATCAGGACAGTTTCATTGCCTTCTAATCTGATCTGCGTGTGAAGCGCATGAGTGCAACAGGCCAATACCTCCAGCAAAGCCCCTTCCTCAAAGCTCACACTATCCGGCAACGGCAAAATCATGCTGCGAGGAACCACCATGTATTCGGCAAAAGAACCATTCTCGGCTGAGCCTATAGATCTACGATTTACACAAAGATTAGTCGCACCTTCCATGCAAAAGCGGCATGTTCCGGATACATAATAATCATTAGTGACAGCGACCCGGTCACCAGGGTGTAACTCCTTTTCTCCTTTGCCGATACCTGTTATGACACCACTTGCCTCATGGCCAAGGATAATCGGTAACCTCAGTTTTGGGCTGCCGAAGCGTATGTACCCCAAACCAGTCGCGCAAATGACAGTACGCATAACACGAAGCTGTCAATACTTTTTGAATATTTCACCCTAAATGGGTCAAATTTATCGCATGAAAATTTCACCCCCTACCCATAAGTTAGGTTACGCAATTTCCTGGTCATGGCAGGGGCGTTGCCCCTGCACCCCATCCTCGCCGGAG
>JAAYXD010000090.1 GCA_012516065.1 Clostridiaceae bacterium | reverse complement strand
ATCATAACCTGGTGACGGCAGCCCTGGCATTCGATCCGGATATCGGCCCCGGTCCGGACTACTTTCCATATCTTGCTTCCGCACGGATGCTGTTTTTTCATTTCAACGAGATCGCCAAGCTTAAACACTTTCGGCTCCATGAAAACCACCCCTGTCCTGCCGTATTCCGCATTCGTCCACCGGCAAAGATAAAATGCGGTAAACCGAATTATTCGTTTATCTTCTTTATCGCTTCTTCCTCGTTTGTGTATATCTCTATAAACCGGTTCAGTTTAGTAACCTCGAAAAGTTTTTCTATATCAGGCATAAGGCTGCACAGGACAAGTCTGCCGCCGTTTTCCCTGAATTTTCTGAACGAATCGACTATCATGCCTATTCCCGCGCTGTTGATATATCTTATCCCTGCCATGTCTAAAATGACAGTGCCGGTGCTGTTCTCTTCAACAAGCCTGCTGAAAAACTCCTTGAACTCATTCTGCGTTGAGATGCGAATCTGGCCTTCAATTCCGACTATTAAAATACCGTTTATGATTTTCCTGAAGACTTCCATTTTGCCTATCATCCTTCCGGAAACACTAATTCAAACGATTTATTCATCGCTGGCTTTTCGCGCCTATATAGAGGTGGAGCGGGAAATCATCCCGCTTCGTTATATATACCCAAATAAGCCGATTTATAACGAAAAATTATATCTATATCCGGCGAGTTCAATTTTTCAGGCTGTGTAGCGGTGCAGGTATCCTTCCCCCGCGCGCAATAAACTCCTCGGATGAGAATTTGTTTACGCGCATTACGACGGCCGAACCCAAAAGCCCGCCGAATTCCACCGTATCCCCTTCTTTCCTGCCAGGTACGGGTATGATCCTCACGGCGGTTGTTTTCTGGTTGATAACACCGATTGCGGCCTCGTCCGCAATAATCGCCGAAATGGTTGAAGCAGGAGTATCGCCGGGTACGGCAATCATATCAAGGCCGACGGAACAGACGCAGGTCATCGCTTCAAGCTTATCAATAGACAAGGCGCCGCACTTTACGGCATTGGTCATGCCTTCATCCTCGCTAACAGGTATGAATGCGCCGCTTAACCCTCCGACATATGAAGAAGCCATAATCCCGCCTTTTTTCACAGCGTCGTTCAAAAGAGCCAGCGCCGCTGTCGTGCCATGTGTTCCGCACCGTTCAAGCCCCATTTCCTCAAGTATCCGCGCGACACTGTCGCCGATCTCCGGTGTAGGCGCAACGGAAAGGTCGACAATACCGAATGAAACTCCAAGACGGCTTGATGCTTCCCTTGCAACAAGCTGTCCCATTCTCGTTATCTTAAACGCCGTCTTTTTTACCGTTTCGGCAACAGTCCCGAAATCGGCGCCCTTTACTTTCTTCAACGCAGCGGCTATAACACCAGGGCCGCTTACGCCGACATTTATAACGCATTCGGGTTCGCCGATACCGTGGAAAGCTCCCGCCATAAACGGGTTATCCTCAACCGCGTTTGCGAAAACGACAAGCTTCGCGCATCCGATTCCTCCCTTATCCGCCGTTCTCTCGGCGGTTTCCTTGATAATCGTCCCCATCTGCTTCACCGCGTCCATGTTTATGCCGGTTCTTGTCGTTGCCACGTTAACCGAACAGCACACCCTCTCGGTTTCCGACAAAGCGTAAGGTATGGACTCAATGAACAGCCTGTCACCGTTGGTGAACCCTTTATGTACAAGCGCGGAATACCCGCCGATGAAATTTACGCCTGTTTCGGCGGCCGCCCTGTCAAGAGTTTTCGCAAACAATAAAAAGTCGGCGTCCCTGCTGCTCTCGGCTATTATCGAGATAGGCGTAACCGCAATTCTTTTATTTATAATCGGTATTCCGAATTCCCTTTCAATATCTTCTCCCGTTTTTACAAGATTCTTCGCGCACCTTGTAATCTTGTCATATATTTTTTCGCAGCTTTTTGCGCTGTCTTCGCTGCAGCAGTCTCTAAGCGATATCCCCATTGTTATCGTGCGAATGTCCAGTTTCTCATTCTGGATCATACGTATTGTTTCCATTATTTCATACTGATTGATCATATGCGACCCTCCGCTTGCACAGCCTCCGTTAAATCAGCGTCAGCATTTGCTCCGATAATCGTTCGGGCATTTTAATTCCGTCTAAATCCGGTGCATGCTTTTGAAAATTTCTTCTCTTTGAATGCGAACGTCAACCCCAAGTTCTTTCCCTTTATTATCGAGACGTTTTTGCAGTTCGGAAAAATCGGTATTAAGGCCGTCGAGATCGACAAGCATGATCATTGTAAAAAAACCCTGCATCGTAGTCTGCGAGATATCAAGGATGTTTACGTTCGATTCGGCAAGCACTGTGCTGATCCCGGCAATCAGCCCGACGCGATCATATCCTATTACCGTAATAACAGCTCTCATTTTATTCCCCTCTTTCAACATTTGTATCAATCTTTAAAACCCATCTTCTCTTCGGCTTTTATCCAGTTAATAAACTGCCTCGCCGTTCGAGGCGACATTCCGTTGTACATCATTTCCCACTGCATAGCTTTTTTGTTCAGAACCTCCGGTTCAATCCGAAGGTTTTCCTCTTCCGCCATTTTATTGACTATTTCAAGGTATTCATTTTTCAGCGGCGATGAGAAGACTATCGTTATTCCGAACCGATCGGCAAGCGAAAGTTTTTCCTGTATGCTGTCCCTCGCCCGTATCTCTTCTTCCGGGTTATCGGAAACTAACCCTTCCCTGTCTGAAAACTTCTCTTTTACCAGGTGACGCCTGTTTGAAGTCGCGTATAAAAGTATGTTTGAAGGCTTATGTTCAATCCCGCCTTCGAGTATGGCCTTCAGCGCAGTGTATTTCTCTTCGTTGTTTTCAAAGGCAAGATCGTCAATAAACAGGATAAACTTAAGCCCTCTGCCCGAAAGCCGCGATGTAATAATTGGAATCTGGTCGAGATACTCCTTCGGAACTTCAATAAGCCTTAATCCCCTGTCGTAGTATTTATTCGCTATCGCTTTTACCATTGACGATTTTCCTGTGCCCCTGTCTCCGTAGAACAGTATATTGTTTGCTTCGATACCGCTGAGGAATATTTCGGTATTCCTGACTGCCGTTTCTTTCTGGCTGTCTAAAAGATACAGCCTGTCCAGCGTAATCGGATCGGGGTTTTTAACAGGAACAAGTTCCTGTTTATGCCCGTCCCATGTGAAAAATGAATGCTGTGAAAAAACACCCGCCCCATTTTTGCGGTACCACGACATAAGGCTTTCAAAACGGCGCTCGAAAGACAGGCGCTCTTCTTCGTTTGCCTGAAATGCGTTCCAGTCGGGAAGGCTTTGTATAACATCAACGGCTTCCCGCTTTTCGGAAAACTTCTTTTTCATGCATTCCTTTATGTCGTCACATTTAACCAAAGCCAAGCTTCCGATAACGGCAAGATCCCTTCTCGCCTGTTCTTTAACCATCTCGTTGCCTTCAACCACCCCTTTTTCGCAGGCGAGCGAAAAGCTGTTCTCATCGCGCAGAACGGCATTTTTAACATACTCATAAAAGCTCGGGATGTTATTTTTCAGAAGTATATGATATACGGAACAGTACGAGTTAAGTATCTGCTCTATCGAGCAGTCAGGTGTTTCAAGCATCCTGATAAGATTTATAAAACTTTTAACCGCTTCATCCTCAAGAAGGTTACGGTATATGCAAATCGTTGTCGCCTCAAGCAGCAGTTTTTTCAACAAAATGATCACTCTCCGGAAAAAACAATATTAAACACAGAACTTTTGAAACATCTGATTTTTTCTTATTATACCACCATTAGGCTCAAAAGAGTAACTAAAATTGTTTTGCGGACATGCGAGGT
>JAAYXD010000299.1 GCA_012516065.1 Clostridiaceae bacterium | reverse complement strand
TTCGGCTATCGTCTTTTCCTCACGTAGCATCTCCAATACGATTTTCGCTTTTTCTTCCGGTTTGAATATTCTTCTCTTTTCCATAGCTCCATTATAGCTTAGTTTTTTGATTTTTGTGTCTTAACCTATGGGTCCATTATACTGTCTCTGCTGTTCCTGTCTGTAAAATGATATTTCCATTGTTGTCATAAGTATAAGTATTGCTGCCTTCTGAAATAAGTCTGTTGTTTTTATCATATGTATAATTTACAGTAATTCCGTTGCTTGTCATTGACAACCTGTTTCCAACATTATCATAGGTATAGCTTGTTTCACTTACTGTCTGATCTTGGTAAGTTATAGTTTCCTTTAACAGCTTATAAGTCTTATCATATTCATATTCTACTACTCTGCCTGTATTTTCTTTTATCTTTATTCTATTTCCGGCCGGACCTAATGTAAATTCATAGGAAGATATTATTTCTCCATCAGCTTTTGAGTTTACTAGCTTTGTCATCTGATTAAGCTTATCATACTCATATTCAGCTCTTGTACCGTTTGGATACGTAACACTCTTCCTGTTGCCGACCAAATCATATTCATATTTTGTTACTCCTCCGTCAGGATCCGTTACCGTAGAAAGTCTGTTTAATGCATCATAAGTGTATGTGGTTTTCCCTGAAGGAACTGTAACACTTGTCTTATTTCCCGCTTTATCATAGGTATATTCTATGCTTATACCATAAGGGTTGGTTTCTTTTACGAGCCTTCCCCTTTCATCATATTCAAAGGATGTAGTACCTCGACTGTCTGTTGCTGTTTTCCTAAGTCCTAAAGGAGTGTAAGTAAATTCTTCTTTTGTACCGTCAGGGAAGATTTTTGCAATAATTCTATCGTTATCGTCATATTCAAATGTTACAGTATTTCCGTTAAAATCAGTTATGCTTTTAATATTTCCAACAGCGTCATACTTATAGGTCTCAGACATTCCCAAAGGTAATGTACGTTTAATTCTTCTTCCCAGCAAATCGTACTCAAATGTAGTGGTATTTCCGTTGGCATCGGTCTGGGATATCATGTTCCCTAAACTATCATAACCATAAGACGTTGTATTGCCCTCCGGATCTATCACTTTTATAAGTCTTCCAAATCGATCATACTCAAACTCAGTAGTATTGCCCGCACGATCCGTTTCGGAAACTTTCAAACAATATTCGTTATATTTAGCCAGAATAAAACTGCCGTCTTCAAAACTTGTCTTAATACAGTTTCCTCTTGAATCGTATTCATAGCTTATTGTATTTCCATTTGCATAAGTTACTTTTGTTACGTTTCCATTTGCATCGTACTCATAAGAAGTGGTATTTCCTAAATCATCTGTAACAGAAGTATTCCTTCCCAACTTATCGTAACCATAATTAGTAACATTGCCTAACTCATCAGTTTTTCTAGTTATCATTCCGTTAGCATCATAGCCGATTTCTTCAAAAGTTCCGTCAGGATATGTAATTTTAACTATCCTGCCTAAACTGTCATAGGAGTAATTCGTGACATTGCCTACTCTGTCCTTTGAAGTCAGCTTCCTTCCTTCTTTATCATAAGTATATCTTTCATCGGTACCGTCTGGATATATAATTCGCTCTAGATTTCCAAAAATATCATATACATATTCTGTTCTTCTGCCCAGTTTATCTATTACAGCGGATTGCTTTCCCATAGAATTATATTCTATAACGGTTGAATACCCATAAGTATCTGTAGTCTTGACAAGCCGCCCCATGCTGTCATATTCATATGATGTAGTAATTACCTTGTCTTCACTCTTTAATGTCTGAGTCAAACAATTTCCCATTACATCATAAGTATAAGTTACCGTTTTCCCTTTAGAATCTGTCTGGCTTAAAAGATTTCCGTTTGCATCATAAGTGTAACTTGTAATATTTCCTTGGGGGTCGGTAATTTTTTTCAAGTTACCTTTAGAATCATAATCAAACGAAGTTACACTTCCATCCGAGTCTGTAATACTGGCTAAATTACCTTTACTATCATATTTATTTGTAGTTGTATTTCCCATAGGGTCTGTTTCCGAAAGTAACTGTCCCCTGCTGTTATAGGTATATTCTGTCTTATTGCCCATCGCATCGGTAATGCTCGACAAATTATTATTTGAATCATAAGTATATGTTGTGGTATTTCCAAGGGCATCAGTTTCCGAAAGCACATTCCCTCTTTCGTCATAAGAATATGTCGTTGTATTTCCCATAGGATCTGTTTTCGAAAGTATATTACCGTTATCATCATATGAAATTACGGTTATATTACCCATCCTGTCCCTTATTATTTCCTGCTTTCCTTCCAAGTCATGATCGTACTCAATCCTGTTGCCCTCAGCATCAATATGGGCAATTATTCTTCCGTTATCATCGTACTCGTTACGAGCAACCTTCACACCTCTCGGATCAATTATATCTATCAAACCATGGCTCGAATTATATGTAAATCTTACAGAATTACCCTGTTGATCGGTAACTTTAACAAGATCGCCATAGTAGTCATATTCATATTTTATACTGTTACCCATGGGATCTGTTATCTCCGTTATTCTTCCCTGGTTATCCCTTTTAAAGGTTATGTTTTTATCTGTGGAATGTATAATACCATCCTTTGTAAACTTAACAGTATTGCCGTTTGGGTCTGTAATACTTTCCACTCCGCTGTCCTGATTTATTATGTAAACAGTTCCGTCCTGGGTTGTAAGCTTATACCGGTCAGGGTTATAGTATTCAGCATCTAAAGTACACAGTCCATTGCTTAACACAATACACTTATTTGAAACATCAAGTGCTTCCAGCTTAGAATTTGTTCCTTCCTTAGCCACAAAGCTCACGGTAGTAACGGATATTGGCTCAAATTGTTGAAAGGCAGGAGATACCTCAATACCAAATTTATCAACCTTCCCATTGGGATATGTGACACTTATTGTATGTTCCTTTGTTTCATACAAATCATACCTTCTGTTTAGTCCTGACCCACTTGATTTATGTATCCAGTACTCACCCGGAACACAATTTTCATCAACCTTAATATCTTTCAAAGCCATTGTCCAGCCAATTCCAAAGTCACCTTTTTGCTTGTTTCGGCTGTCATAGGTCCGGATAACGGTCACTGGTAAACCAGCCATAGGAACCGTTAAGTCATCAAAGGCTATAGAGAAATTCCCAACCTTCTTCTCTCCTTCAAGCACATATGAAACAATATAGCTTGATACAATTCCTCCCGCATCATATGCAGATAGCTTTATGTCATACTGACCGTTTCGCATCATAGTGGCATCAAGTTTGCCGAGTACTCCGCTTCTTATC
>JAAYXD010000290.1 GCA_012516065.1 Clostridiaceae bacterium | reverse complement strand
ATCTAAAACAGATTGGGATTACTTTGAAACCTCATGGGACTTTCAAAAACATCCATTGCTCACACATAGGGGCAATAGTACTAGTATAGAACAAGCCTTCAACAACTGGTCATCCTTTGCAGAGAAACAATTTAACCAACTCAAAATTAATGAAGAGGAACTTAACCGCATATTCATCGAAATATATGGCTTGCAGGATGAACTCACTCCCGAAGTGGAGGACAAGGATATAACTATAAGAAAAGCCGACAGGGTAAGGGATATCAAATCTTTCATCTCCTATGCTGTTGGCTGCATGTTTGGACGATATTCAATTGATGCAGAAGGCCTTATTTATGCCGGTGGAGATTTTAAAGAGAAGTGGAAGTGTGAGAACGGGCAGTGGAAAGTAAGAAAGATAGTAAAAGATGAGGAAGGTAAAGTAATTGAGGATACATGGGTAGATGCTACTTTTGTACCTGATATGGATAATGTCCTGCCCATTACCGATGACGAATACTTTGAGGATGATATTGTCAGCAGGTTTATTGAGTTCCTCAAGGTCACATTTGGAGAGGATACTTTGGAAGAAAACCTCGATTACATTGCTGATACATTAGGAAGAAAATCCTCTGAAACAGCAAGACAGGCTATAAGAAGATACTTCCTAAAGGATTTCTATAAGGACCATGTACAAGTATATCAGAAAAGACCTATCTACTGGCTCTTTGATTCCGGCAAGCAGGACGGTTTTAAAGCCCTCATCTATATGCACCGATATGATGAGTTTACGGTGGCAAGGGTAAGAACCGACTACCTGCATAAATTACAAAAATCATACGAAGCGGAAATTAAGAGGCTGGATATTATTATTGACTCAAATGTTTCTCAAAGAGAGAAAACCAATGCCAGAAAGAAAAAGGAACAGATACTAAAGCAGATGGAAGAGTGCTTGCAGTATGACCAAATAATCGCTCATGTTGCAAACCAGAGGATAAAGATAGACTTGGACGACGGTGTAAGTGTAAATTATTCTAAGTTCCAGGGTATTGAGGTACCTCAGGGCGAAGGCAGGAAGCCATTGAAAGCGGACTTGCTGGCGAAAATATAGTTAACAGGAGGTTTTCATATGACTATAGATGAAATAAAAAAGATAATCCAGAACGGGGAAAATTCATATATTGAGTTCAAAGAAGAGGAAATAAAAGCAAAAGAACTGGCTGAGGAGATTGTTGCCTTTTCCAATTCAGAAGGAGGTATGATTCTTATTGGGGTTGATGATGAAGGAAATATAAAAGGGGTAAAAGATGATAAGATAGAAGAAACGGTGATGAATATATGCAGAAATAATTGTATTCCTCATATTATTCCTTTGTATGAAAGCATAGAAGTAGAAGGGAAGAGGATTGCGGTTATTACTGTCCCTAAGGGACTTAACAAGCCATATTATACTGCTGACCATAAATATTATATACGGGTGGGCACCACAAAGAGGATTGCATCAAAGGAGGAATTGCTGCGGCTTTTCGAGGCAAGCGGAAGTCTCCATTTTGATATTTCTCCCGTTGAAGGAACATCTATCAAAGATTTAAACATCGATATTATTAGAGATTACTTTATGAAGTATAACACATTTGATTTGTTTGACGAGCCTGAGGAATCTGTAGAAAGGATACTGGTAAATGCAGACATCCTTAAAGAGGCTGATGGCAGAAAACTCTGTACTGTTGGAGGACTGCTGGTATTTGGCAAAAACCCTGAAAAGCACCTTCCACAGAATGGTGTGAGTTTTGCTCATTTTAAAGGTAATGAAATCACGGATGAATTAATTGATAAAAAGATAATAACTGGAAGAATTCAGGATATTGCGGAACAATTGATGGTTGTGATAAAAAATAATATGCTTATCCCGTCGGTAATTAACGGTCTGAAAAGGGAAGATAAAGAAGAATACCCTACGGT
>JAAYXD010000007.1 GCA_012516065.1 Clostridiaceae bacterium | reverse complement strand
TTACTTTCTGTGTTTCCATACAATCACTCCATTCCTGGTTGAAAAAGTTGGCCTACTTTTTCAACTTTTTCAACTTGTTTTACTGTGATTGTATCAACTACACAACCGATATACTATGTGAGGGTTTCTTTGACGCTTACTAATATATCGCCGAATCAGATTATTGCCACTTTCAGCAAAATCCTCTGCTCCCGACTCGGTGAAATGGGCCGGCTGTCCCATTTTGATGCCTAATGCCCGTGCGGCCGTGTACGTTGTACGTAAATGCCGGTCAATTTCTTCCGTTAACATAGAAAAGCCTGGAGGAATTGCTATGAAGTTGGATCATGTTTCATTATCCGAAATGCATGATGCCCGGAGCAGTGAATCCTGGTACAGGATCAGGGCGGAGCTGAAAGGCATTCCGGGGAAACAATGGTATGACGGTCTAATGTTTGTATGGTTAAATTCACCGTTTTATCTTCGCAGCAAAAGTGAACTGACAATTAAGGAAAATGTAATCGAATTACTCATTAAATACGGCAATGATATTCAAAACGCGATAGACACATTAAGTCAGTGCATCATCAAAGCGGACAAAATGATTCGCAGCAGCGGAACAACCTACGGCAGAACCGGAACGGTCATCTCTATTCATCAATACCCCCATTAAGGCTAAAGGAGCCGTATGCTCATGCTCTCATCCATCAGTTTGTCCCATTCTTCGAGGTATGCAAGATGCAGTTCCTCCTGCTCGGACAATTGCTTTTGAAGCTCGGTTAACCGTATATAATCCGACATATTTTCCGGCGAAGCAAGCTCTTCCTTAAGCCTGGTGATAATCTCGTCGCACTGCGCCAGGCATTTTTCGAGCTTTTTAATTCTTGCCTCGCGTTTTGCTTTTTCCTTGGCCGGAGTTGTATAGCTTTTCTTTTCCCTGACCTCCCGGGTGTTTTGTATTTTTTGCCCGTCTGTTTTTTTTGCGGCTTGCTCCAGGTAGTACTCATACCCGTGAGGGTAAAGCCGGACGCCGTCCTCTTCAAAGGCCAATACCGAGGTTGCCGCCTGCTTGATGAAATACCGGTCATGAGAAACAAAAAGAATGGTTCCGGTGTATTCCTTCAAAATTTTTTCCAATGTTTCTTTTCCGATGATATCCATATGGTTTGTCGGCTCATCGAGGATAAGGAAATTCGGCCTGCGCTGAAAAATTTTACACAGTTCAAGACGCACCTTTTCACCGCCCGATAGAGCATCCACCGGCTTAAAAACATCCTCCCCCGAAAAAAGAAAGGCTCCAAGGGCGCTTCGAACCTCCGAATGCGTCAATTCCGGGAATTCATCCCAAAACTCATCCAGCACGTTTTTATCGTTTTTATACCGGGCCATGTTCTGATCAAAGTATCCGATCTTCACCCGGTCGCCGTAAACATAGGAACCGCCAAGCGCGGGCAGCTTTCCGACAATGGTTTTCAGGAACGTCGATTTTCCCAGGCCATTTCCGCCGATGATGCCGATCTTATCACCGCGCCGGATGTCAACGGAAATGGTTGCCAGCGGTTTATCATAACCTATTGTCAGCTCGTTTACCGATAACACCTGCCTGACACTTTGATATTCCGGCTCAAAATTCGCATGAAAGGTTCTTGTATCCGCTTTTTCAGGCGCATCAACAATATCCATCCGCTCTATCTGCTTCAGCTTTGACTGAGCCATGGCCGCTTTAGACGCCTTATACCGGAAACGTTCAACAAGACCGCTTAAGCGGGCGATTTCCTTCTGCTGCGCGATATACTCCTTTTGCTGCTTTTCCCAGTCGGCCCGTTTTTTTACTGCAAAGGCAGAATAGTTTCCGCTGTATCTTGTAATTCTTCCCCGCTCGATTTCATATACCTGGGTTACTATTTTATCAAGGAATTCCCTGTCATGGGAAACAATGACCACGGCGTTTTTATAGGACTTCAGATATTCTTCCAGCCATTCGATGGCATTGATGTCAAGATGGTTCGTGGGTTCGTCCAGCAGCAAAATGTCGGGCTTACTGAGCAATAGTCTGATAAACGCGATTTTTGTCCGCTGTCCTCCTGAGAAGCCGGACAGGGGTTTTGCCTTATCCTCTTCGGTAAAACCGAACTGCCTGATGGCGATTTCATATTCCTTTTTATAGCTGTATCCGTCGAGCAGCCTGAATCTTTCCTGGAGCTGGGAATACTTTGTCAGCGCTTCACCGCTCGGATTGCTTTCAATTTCCGATAAAAGCCTTTCCATGCTGTTTTCAAGCTCGATTATGGTTTTGTAAGCCTTCTTTACTTCGTCCTCAAGGGTGATGGTTTCATCCTCGAAAGTGACCTGCTGCAGATAGCCGATATTAACATTTGCCTGTCTTACAATGGACGATGGTTCACCGTTATCAAGCTTTGTCAGATCATATTCTCCAACGATCAGCTTCAGCAGTGTCGTCTTGCCGCAGCCGTTTCTGCCGACGACTGCAATCTTCTCACCCTTATTGATCTCAAAATCTATGCCGGATAACACGATGTTTGCGCCAAAAGCAACACATCCGTTTGTTATTTTCAGAAGCATTCAAATGACTCCTCTGTGGTAAAATGATTTATTCCGTTAACCCATCCTATTATAACATTTTTTATTTGGATTTTTCAGCGGTTTCGAATTGTCCCGATTGTTCTGTCATTACCCTCCATAAAGACTAAATCAGGCTGTTATTTGTTATTCCGTATTTCTTCCAGCATATAATCAGCATACTTTCTTTTTACATCATCCGGGATTTCATTTTTCACAACAATCAGCAGATCCAAATCACTCTTTTCAGGATTAAAGCAACCCATCGCATAAGAGCCGTGAAGGTAAACTCCCACAAGGTTCCCGCCCAGTAATTCCCTGCTCATGTCTGTAAATCTTCGCAATAAATCATCGTACAATTGCATTGTGTTCCTCTGTGCGTATATGATTTATAATCCTGTCAAATTACAATTCAAATGCCAGCATGAGTGAATCGCAGACAGCCTTATATCCTATTTTTTGGTATATACTGTTCGATGTCGGGTTTTGCAAATCAGTATATAACACACATCTGGAAAATCCCTTATCTAATGCCATTTTACTGATTTGGGCCACGCATGACGTGGCATAACCCCTGCCGCGAAAATAAGGCGGGGTATATACATACGCTACGCCTATCGCTGTTGGCAGTACCCTTGTATAACCTGCCATCGATACAGGCATCCCGTCGACTTCCAAAATATATAACTTTTTCGCTGATATATGATAGTGGTAAGTTTCCCCATCCTGCCGCGGGATTGACATTTCTGTTTTCCCATATGTATTTGCCGCATTAAATGCCTCAAGCCAATACGGGAAAAAATTCATATCCCTTTCGTTCAGCAAACGAACGGTGCCGAACTGCTTTATATCCGGGTTTACTTCTTCAAGCTCATAAATGCGTTGGTTCATCGTTATACTATAGTTCAATCCCTTTCTGGCGGTATACTCTTTGGCAAAACACCCGGCCAGTGTTTTTTCGGTTGTCACGCCGGGAATTTCATAGCCTTTCAGTCCTTCTGCCAGGCAGTTTACTGCTTTTAAATCAATTATATTGTCTGTTGCATAAAGCGTCAGATTAAAAGGCGGTGTCATCAAAGCGGTAAGCCTAATACCGTTTTCATCAGAAACAGTTGCCATAAGCCAATTTGCAGGGTCACGCCATTCCGTTTTGTCTTTTCCTTCATGACCGATTATGATATTTCCAAGGATAATCATATTCTGCGACTCATGCCGCAATAACACATCATATGTATCATTGTAAAACTCATGGACATCCTTATACAAATTAAATTGCATTGTTATATCACCCTTTCCCTGATGGGTCTGGCTTTAATATATAGTATTTTCGACATCAGCGGATATTCGCTTTAATGTCCGAAAGCTTCTATTTTCCATCCGGTCTGCGGAGATTCGTAAACCATTAAACAATCCCATTGCTGCTGCCCGCTGCTGTTGATAAAGTCATTCCTGTATTGAAGATCCACCGTTACCCTGTAGATTTTTGTATATTCATCAGGCTCGTCAACAAGTTCGGTTTTCAATAGCTTTGCAGATTTTAAATTTTTCAAGGATGATACTTCACCGATATCGGCTCCCGTTAACGGCAATATAACATTGTCATTGAATAATTCGCTGTTTTGCATGTTTGCTGTTAAATTGCCCAACAGGGTTTTTTTCGAGATACAGTATTCCGCTGTCTTAGCGTCTTTCTTATTCAGCGCCGTGAAATATTTTTCAATAACCTTATCGGGTTCCAATTTCGACAGGCTTGCATCAAGGTCGTCGGCCTTAACCATGTCCGCAAGCCATTCGTTAAGCGTTTGCCCTGTTACTTTTTCAAAGCTGTTTCCTTTCAGGCTGCAGGCGTTAAATGTGCTGTGCCGTCCGGCGCTTATGAATGCGCCGATTATCCTGCTGTTTTTTCTGACAACGATACCCCTGCAATTCTGTATCGGGTAAAACTCCTGCGGCATACTCTCGCGTATCCTGTATATTTCAACATCAATGCTGCTGTTGGAGTATTCGCTCATATCCAGGCCGATATCCTTTGAAAGCTCATTGCTATAAGCAAAATAATATGCGTTCGGATTAAAACCGGACAATGCCTTAATATTGCCGAGTCTTTCATTCATTCCGTTAATGTGGTAATCAAGCGTCCAACCATATTCCTTAAAAAGTGCCGCCGCATCGGCCTTATCTATATAAACTGTAATGCTTGTATTCTCCAGAAAGGAATCGATATAGCGCGCAAAATCGGTGCTTACCTCGTAAAGGCCGCCGTCTTTAGCTATACAGGCTTTATTATAAAGCGTATCATAGTAAAGCTCGCAGCTATATTTGCCTGTGTCATTGGATAATTCTATTTTATACTTATTGGTATTATTGTTTTCCAGGTCATCCTCCTGTGAAGGTATCAGACTTGATTGAAGAGTTGAAACAATCGACGCAACGATCCGTGAATCGGATGTTTCAAACTCGTTTGCCGACTTAAAGCCCATCATTTCGGAGGCAAGCTCAATTTTTACACTGTTATAACCGGTATTATTCTCCGCTTCCTTTACATCCGTAAAGTCTCCAGTCAATTTATCTTCCGCCCGAATTTGCTTAGGATTTGCAATCAGTGCGATTCCCACTATTATTACAGCTACCACTGAAATGGCAATTACCCAAAAAGAAAATTTCCTGTAGTTCAGCACATTTTTAATCCTTCCCGCTACATTTCCCTCGCCGAAAGCAAGCGGGCTTCCATTTAAAATATGCTTTCCGGCGGCAAGTGACAACAGCGAATTTGCATAAGGCTTTCTAATGTCCCGGTTCATCACTTTCAATACTCTTTCATCGCAGGATAGCTCCATATCCTTGTTCATTAGATTAAACGCAATCCACACAAGAGGATTAAACCAGTGAACGGACGCTATTAAGAAAGCTACAGTCTTAATGATATGATCTTTCCGGCGAATATGGGTCTGTTCATGCATTAGTATATAGCTTTGCTCCTCTCTGCTCAGTCCGACCGGCAAATAAATCCTTGGGTTTATTAATCCAAGTACAAACGGCGTTCTTATATTCTTCGCTTCGAAGATGTTTTTCTCTATCAGCCGCGCACCTTTCAGTTCCCTTTTTAAGAGCAGCACAGATACAAGGCTATAAACAAGCAATGCTGCTATACCAAAAATCCAGATGTATGCCCCTGTTTCCACATAAATCCGCAGCGGATTCGTACTTGTTTCCACAGCCGGTACGAAAGGAAGAGATCGGTTTACAAATGAATCTGCTGCTTTTATTCCGCTGTTAACCTGCGGAATTTGCTGATAGATAATATCATGCGGTATTGGTGCTGTATTCAAGTTTCGGGGCATAAGGCTGAATACGCTTTCAAAAGAAAAAGGAATTATAAGACGAAACGCAACTA
Source organism: Clostridiaceae bacterium (assembly GCA_012516065.1). Taxonomy (GTDB): domain Bacteria; phylum Bacillota; class Clostridia; order DSM-8532; family DSM-8532; genus DTU069. The sequence continues at coordinate 743 of JAAYXD010000007.1, read as the reverse complement.
CACTCCATAAAGCGTAGGAGACGGATTTTGGAGCTTTTTTGAGTAATAGCCTGACAGGTATCACAAAAAGGATTACGTAGCTCGCCGTAAGGCTCATGTTTATAACGGTAAGAAACAGTTCATTCATTTCTGTACCTCCCTGTGTTCATCAATCAACCTTTTCAGTTCTTCAGCCTGTTGTTTGCTTAATTTCTTACCGCTTATAAAAGCTGTCAGAAACTTTGGCAAAGACCCTCCAAAGGTATCCTCAACAAAACGTATGCTTTGCCTGGTATAATATTCATCCCTTGTGATTAAAGATGATACTGTTGCATTCTCATTTTTAAAAATGCCCTTATCACATAACTTTTTAAGTACCGTATATGTCGTGGATTTTTTCCACTTCATCTCTTTTTCACACAGCTTTACAAGATCACCGGAGCCAATAGGCTCATTCTGCCATATTAGTTCCGCAAACTTCTCTTCACTTTCTGTCAGCTTATATTCTTTCATAGCAACCCCCCTGGTCTATAAGATATCGACCTTGTAATATAAGTCTATATCTTATAGACCAAAATGTCAATGTGTGTTTACCAGACCTTTGCATATTTTAATTGCCTGAAAAAAAACGCCAACAAGAGAAAATATCTCTTGCCGGCGGTTTCAGGCATTTTAAACCGGCATTTTAAAAACTTTTGATTTTTGATTTTATGAGGTTCATCTTCCTTTGCTTCAGGGTAACATCATGATTGATATTATAGAAC
>JAAYXD010000089.1 GCA_012516065.1 Clostridiaceae bacterium | reverse complement strand
CATTCATTATAAGATTTCGATATTTATTTATAAGATTTCATATTCTAAATAATATTAATATCCCTTAATATCCATAGTAGGCTGTTAACATCAGATCAATCAATCGGCTGCACTGATTCATTCAAAGTATTCTTTTTTTCAACGCATATACAGGAGGGAAAATGTGTTTCGGATTAAACAAAACCCGTTATTGGCAAAAAAATTAGGTTTTAACCGGATCGTTTTACTTTTGGTCCTCGTGGCGATGTATTGTTTTTTCGCGATATTCGCGAATAATTTTGTAAGCTACAACAGGTTATTGAGCGCATTAAACTATGCATATTTTCTCGGTTTTTTATCGTTGGGCGTAACATTTGTCATCGCAACGGGCGGAATTGATTTTTCAATCGGGCCTGTTATGTTCTGCGCGGCAATTATGTCCGGTTATCTTTTGACACATTACCATTGGCCGCTGTGGCTGTGCCTGCTTACAAGCATTCTGATCGGTACGCTGTACGGCACGCTGAATGGTTATCTTGTAGCGTATAAAGGCGTTCCTTCCTTCATTACGTCAATGGCCATAATGCAGATGAGCAAAGGTGTTGCGTCCGTGTTCACAAAAGCGCAGTCGGTAAGCTGGCCGCAGTTGGCGCAGGAAAACGGCTGGTACAGGAACTTAATAAAAACAAAAGTCGGAAATGTTTATATACCTGTCGGATTGATAATCCTGGTTGTCATCGCCATTATCTGCGCGATTATTCTGAACAAGACGAAAATGGGGAGATATTTTCTCGCCCTGGGCAGCAATAAGGAAGCAGTATGGCTGTCGGGTGTAAACGTAAAGAAGTGGGAAATGCTGGCTTATGTTATCTGCGGCACACTTGCGGGAATAGCGGCGATATTCTTTGTCGCGGCATATACGACCGTCCAGCCCGGTTACGGAGACCAATATAATAACGAGGCGATAGCCGGCTGCGTTATGGGAGGAACCTCGATGGGCGGCGGTCTCGCGTCAATCAGCGGGACGTTCATTGGCGTAATGATCATTTCAATCCTGCAGGAAGGGGTTCTCGCAATCGGTCTTAATAAGAATTACCAGCTTGTGATTACAGGCATCATAGTAATCGTCGCAGTGTACATTGACGTAATGTCCAGAAAAAGGAAATATTAATCTTTCTTTTGCCACACATTGATCAGTAAAGGGGTAAATGGTGCAAAATGGGCGATATTATATTGACAATGAAAGGCATTAACAAGTCATTTCCGGGTGTCCGCGCGCTCAACAATGTCGATTTTGAGCTGTACAAGGGTGAAGTGCACGCGTTAATGGGCGAGAACGGCGCAGGAAAGTCCACTTTGATGAAGGTACTTACCGGTATATATAAAAAAGACAGCGGCACTATCATTTATGACGGTAAGGTTGTTGAGTTTTCAAATCCCCGTGAAGCCCAGCAGGCCGGTATAGTGATCGTCCACCAGGAACTGAACATGCTGGGGCATTTGACGGTCGCCCAGAACATTTTTATCGGCCGTGAGTTCATGAAGGGCATCAGGATTGACGATGAGCGCATGAATGATGAGGCCGCAAAGCTGTTTAAGCGCCTGAATATCAGTATCGATCCGACGGAGAAAATGAGCAACCTTACCGTCGGCAAGCAGCAGATGTGCGAAATAGCGAAAGCGATCTCGAATGAGGCGAAAATCATAGTGTTTGACGAGCCTACGGCGGCGCTTACGGAATCTGAGGTAAACGAACTGTTTGAAATAATAAGGGATTTAAAGAAAAAAGATATCGGTATTGTCTATATTACGCATAGAATGGATGAGATCAAGCTCATTACGGATCGTGTAAGCGTAATGCGTGACGGTGCGTATGTTGGGACTCTGATTTCAAAGGATTCGACGAAAAACGATATTATCAGCATGATGGTCGGACGCGTTATCTATGAAGAGCCGAAAACGGAGAGCAAGGTTCCGGAAGACGCGCCCGTAGTACTGAAAGTTGAAAATCTCAACGCGGGAAAACTTGTTAAGGATGTCAGCTTCGAACTGCATAAAGGTGAAATACTCGGATTTGCGGGACTGATGGGATCAGGAAGAACGGAGACCGCAAAAGCGATAATAGGCGCCGATCCGAAAGAAAGCGGGGACATTTATATCAATGGGGAGAAAGTTGAAATAAACAGTCCCCGGGATGCGGTTAAATGCGGTATCGGTTATCTTTCGGAAGACAGGAAACGCTATGGACTGATGCTGCAGCGAAATGTCGCGGAAAATTCAACGATAGCTTACCTTGAAAATTTCCTTAAAGGTATTTTTATAGACAAAAAGAAGGAAAACAGCGAAACGGAAAAATATGTCGAATCCCTTGCAATCAAAACCCCGGGCATTGACCAGCTTATAGTCAACCTTTCCGGCGGAAACCAGCAGAAAGTCATTTTAACAAAATGGCTTGTGAGAAACTGTGACATATTGATTTTCGACGAGCCGACGAGAGGAATTGATGTAGGCGCGAAAAGCGATATTTATAAATTGATGAATGAGCTTGTGAAAGCAGGAAAATCAATAATCATGATATCGTCGGAACTGCCTGAGATTCTCAGAATGAGCGACCGGATCATTGTTATGTGCGAAGGACGTAAAAGCGGTGAACTCAGAATTGAAGAGGCATCCCAGGAGAAGATCATGCATTTGGCAACTATGTGGATTTAGGAGGAGGAATATATGTCGGGACGAATCCGGAATACGCCGGTATCATCAAATAAATCAGTTATCAGGCGGCTTGGAGGACAGAATGTAGTAGTGTTTTTAATTGTCGTCGCGCTGTTTGCTTTTTTCTGCATCGTCAGTCCGAATTTCCGGAGGTATTCCACAATATTAAGTATTTTGGATTATTCGTATTACATAACGCTGATTGCTATCGGCGTTACATTCCCGCTTATTACCGGAGGAGTAGACCTGTCGATCGGCACAGGCCTGATTTGTTACTCGTTAATCGGCGGTTATCTCGTTGTATATCAGGGATGGCCCGTATGGGCAGGAATGATAGTCTGCGTGTTATGCGGAGCATTGATAGGCTTACTTAACGGTTTTCTGGTAGGAACGATGAACCTGCCGCCTTTTCTTGCGACACTGTGCACAATGATGATGACGAGAGGGCTTGGCTCGATATGCAGCACAGGTCTCGGGATACCATGGCCTACGGCGGGTACCGAAGGAGGATGGTTCAGAACCATTTTCAAACTGAATATCGGTGATTTGAAACTGCCGTTAGGGTTCTTGTGGATTCTGCTGCTGACAGCGCTGATGTCGTTTATTTTAAATCATACGAAAATCGGAAGATACATAATCGCAATAGGCTCCAATAAAGAGGCGACCAGGTTATCCGGAATCAATACGAAATATGTCTACATTTCCGCTTATGTAATATCGGGTATTTTTGCAGGACTTGCGGCTATTGCCTATTCGGCGATATTTGCAAGCGTATATCCGGGCACAGGCGCGGGCTTTGAACTTGAGGGAATAGGCGGCGCAATTATCGGTGGGGTTTCGATGACGGGCGGCGTCGGCAGCGTAGTAGGAACCCTTATAGGAGTATTCGTAATATGCATCCTGAAAACAGGGCTTCCATTCATCGGCCTGCAGGCAAACTGGCAGCAAATCATTACGGGTATCGTGCTGATAGCGGCGGTACTAATCGACTTGAGCAGAAATGTCAAGGGCAGGGCAATAAACAGGTAACTGCTGCTTCCAAAAAAGCAGTAATTATAAAATTATATCGCAAGGAGGATGGAGAATGAGCAAGAAACTTTTGGCAATCATTTTTTGCATCGTATTGATTACTTCAGTGCTGGCAGGCTGCGAAGGAACCAAGAGCGGACAGACGGCGGCAGGCGACACCTCGAAACCGGCGGAGACGTCATCCGGGACTAAAACGGATGCCGAAAAACCCCTCAATTTTATAATTATCGTGAAGAGCTACCAGTCGACTTACTGGCTCGCTGCCGTTAAGGGAGCGGAAGAGCAGGCGAAGGCAAGAGGCGTTAATTGTACGTTTAACGGCCCGAACTCCGAATCTGACATTGCCGATCAGGTTCAGATGTTCAACGACGCCATTAACAGCAAACCCGACGGAATCGGTATCGCGGCCTGTGATGCTTCCGCTGTGCTTGATTCCCTTCAGGCGGCCAAAGAAGCGGGCATTCCTGTTATCTGCTTCGACTCCGGTGTTCCGGATGCACCTCCCGGAACAGTTCTTGCTACAGCTTCCACTGATAACTATAAAGCAGGCGTAACGGCAGCCCAGGGCATGTGGAAGGCCATTGAGAACAGGGTAAAAGGAGCGACCGGCAAAGTAAGAATCGGTGTCGTCAACCAGGATGCCGTATCCGAATCCATTACAAACCGTGGTCTCGGATTTATCGATGAAATGACCACGCTCTGCAAGGGCGCCGGAAAATCCGTGGCGGTTGTAGGAAATGACTTCTATGTGAACAAGGCCAAGGAAAAAGGCGACGAAGCCTCTGCTGACGTGATCATAGAAGTTCGTGTTCCTTCCCAGACAACAACGGAACTCTGTGCGACCGAAGCAAGCGCTATTTTGAACCAGTCCGATACTATCGGCATCTTCGGTTCCAACCAGGTTGCTGCTGAAGGTGTCCTCACCGCAAATCAGAATCTCGGTGTATTGGGAAGCACAGACGATAAAATTATCGCTGTCGGTTTCGACGCCGGTTCGATTATTAAAGCGGCTGTTAAGGACGGCACTATGTACGGCGCTGTTACACAGTCTCCTCTGAAAATGGGACAGGTTACCGTAGATCTGCTTATCTCAGCGGCTAAGGGCGAGCCTGTATCCGATGTCGACACGGGAGGGGCATGGTATAACAAGGATAATATGGACGATCCGAGCATTGCCCCGAACCTTTACGACTAATAAAAAATGACGTGAAGAGCCGGAACAGCAGGTCTGTTTCGGCTCTTCAGCCGTTTAATGCAACATCTCATTTTCAGGAGTGAGATAAATGCTGGTGAAAAGCATAAAAAACAGGAATAATGTAAAAACAAAAAAAACCGGATCGGGTGTGTTTACAAAAGGTAAATCATTCGTCGATAAAATGGGAAAACTGCTTTTTAACAGTGTCGCGAAAAAAATGGCCTTTGTTTTTTCGATTTCCATTGTTATCCTCGGTTTTCTGATTGTCTTTATCCTGTTAAAATCCATTCATTTCAGCGGTGAATACAACAAACTTGTCGATAACGTTTTTTATATAAATGAAATCAGGGTCAATATTATATACCAGCCTAACAAGATCCTGAATTCGTGTTTAGTGGGGGATGACATCGAAACAGGTTCGCACCTGGAAAGCACAAAAGGGTTCCTCGCTTTTCTCGATAAACTGAAAGCCGAAATAGAAAAAGATCAGAAATATTACGGGAACCTGGGAGCGATAAGTGCCGTAAGAACTACAACGGAAAAGTATTTGGCTTATATGCAGGAGATATACGACAGAAGCGTTGACGGCAAATTTCCGCCCGTTGATCCGGAAATCCAAAAAATAGTCTGGGATATGGGTGTTGAAGGCAGGAATATATCAGAAAACCTTTCAGGCCTCCTTACGCTGGAACTGGATAGAAGCGAGGATCTGCAGCAGGAAGTCGAGAAAAATTTCAAAGTGCTGATAATTATATGTGCGGTATTGTCCGTAGTTGCCATAACCGCCAGCGTATTTTTGTTTGTAGTGTTTATAAAGCGCATTACCTCTTCGGTTAAAGAGCTTAAAACCGAATTGTTGTATATATCCGAAGGTGATTTGTCGCGTGAAAGGGTAGCTATAAAGTCGAATGATGAAATTGAAGAACTCGCAGGCAATTTTAACGTTATGAGCGACAACCTGAAACAAATTATCTCAAATGTCAGAAAAGCGGCGATTGAAATAAAGGACACGGTTGCGGTTGTTACAAGAAGCACTTACGAAAATGAAAAGGGAAGCGAAAACATTGCATTAGCGCTTGATAATATGGCTAAAAGCATGGACAACCAGCGGACCGAAACGAATAACGCTATGTCTTTAATGCAGGAAATAAAGAGAATTTCGCAGGATGTAAACACGAAAGTGTCGGATATATCCGAAAGCGCTGCTAACGCACTGGAAAAAACTGAAATCGGTAATGATAAGCTTTCCGAATATATGGTTCACCTGAAAGACGTAAACGCAACGATGGAAGAGGCGGTCCAGGTCCTGGAAGTGCTTGTCGGGCAGGCGCGTGAGATGAACAATATCCTTGAATCAATCAGGGGCATTTCGAATCAAACGAACCTGCTGTCGCTGAACGCTTCTATTGAAGCGGCACGCGCGGGCAGCGCCGGAAGGGGATTTTCGGTAGTTGCCGATGAAATCCGGAAATTATCCGATTCTTCAAATACGCTTGTCGATCAGATTGCAAATATGATTGATGCCATACAGTCATCAATGAACAGCATGACGCTGAAACTGGCAAACAGCCGCAGGGAATTGGAAGAGAGCAATGATATGGCCGGCATTGTATTGGGAAGCTTTAGGGATATAAGGGATGCTAATGAAGTCGAATGTACTATGGTTATGGAAATAAAAAGGATGATGGAGCAGCTTATGGCCGGTGTGGCTGATATTGCCGAAAGCATGGAGAAGATAGAAAATGCAACGAATGAAAATACACTCGCATCGCAGGATATCTCGGCAACCGTCCAGCAAGAAACGGCCAATCTGCAGGAAGTATCGGGCAGAATGGAACTATTGGAGGGGTTAACGAAAAACCTCGAAGACCTGGTAATGAAGTTCAAATTATAATTCTTTATCCGGAGTTTCCCTTCGGGAACCAATATTGTAAACAATTTTTCTCTCCATAAGGCTCTGCGGAAAGCAATAATTGCTGCTTTTCCGAGTCACCGTCCTCCGGCTTATGCCTAATTTGCATTTGTTTCATCTTTAAATTGCTCACACGGTTTATAACAATACATCATCTGTGTTATAATGGAAATAAGTTTATTCTGCCTTTACGGTGAGAGCATTTCCGACTATGTGAAAAGGTAAACGGCGAACGGCAGCAAAAATTCCCGCGGAAAGGATGATGGTATGGACAAATCAATACTCACAAATTATCTCGATTCTCTTAAAAATTATGGGATTCCCGGATGTGAATGCATCGTATACCACAAACATAAGCGCGTGTTCAGCCATATTGCCGGGTATGACGAACACAGCGAATGGAGGGCATCGCCGGGAACGAATATATACTGGCTGTATTCGGCGACCAAACTGATTACATGCACAGCCGCAATGCAGCTTATAGAAAAAGGCTGCATGGGTCTTGACGACCCGGTTTCCGACTACCTGCCCGAATACGGGAATGTGAAGGTAAAGCACGATTCAGTAATCAGGAAGGCGGAGAACGCCATTACGATAAGGCATCTGCTGACGATGCAAAGCGGCCTGAACTATGATCTGGAGGCCCCGTCAATAAAAAAGGTTATTGAAAGCACGAACGGGACCGCAGATACGCGGCAAATCATTGAAGCGCTCGCGAATGAGCCTCTTGAATTTGAACCCGGAACCCATTTCCTGTACAGCTTGAGCCATGATGTACTCGGCGCGGTGATAGAGGTGGTTTCGGGCATGAAACTCGGGAAATACTTTGACGAATATATTTTTAAGCCTCTTGGCATGAAAAACACGGGATTCAGGCTGACGCCGGAACTTGAGGCAAGGATGGTCGGCCAGTATGATTACCGGCCCGAAACGTGGTCTTCTGTCGAGATACCGAAGAGAAACCGCTATGTCCTTACAAAGAACTATGAAAGCGGAGGCGCCGGGCTTTACTCAACCGCGAACGATTATATCCTGTTTCTCGATGCGATGTGCAACGGCGGTACAAGCGCCGACGGGTACAGGCTTCTCTCCGCAGAAACGATTGACCTGATGCGTCAGGATCAGATGAAGGGAGAGTCAAAAAAGGATTTCGACCTGTTCAACAGAATAGGGTACAGTTACGGTCTTGGTGTGCGCACACTGATAGATAAGGAAATATCCGGCGCGAGAAGTCCCCTCGGTGAATTCGGCTGGGACGGCGCCGCAGGCGCTTACGCGCTGATAGATACCAAAAACAACCTCGCGCTTTTCTACGTGCAGCATGTTCTTAACTGCGGTTATGTATACGAGGCAGTTCACCCGAGGTTAAGGGATCTTACATATGAAATGATGGGATTTTAACGGACCGCCGCTTCCGGGCGGTCCGTTTTTATAGTCATGTTCCTAACTTTCCGGTCTCCTTTTCCTATCCGTTTTTATCCTTAAGTATTTACTATAATAATTTAATTTTGGGATAATAAAATAAATTTATACAGAATTTAAGAATTATATCCAGGGAAAAAAATCCTGCGTCGGGCTATTATAATTTCAAGGCAGTATGCTTATAT
>JAAYXD010000088.1 GCA_012516065.1 Clostridiaceae bacterium | reverse complement strand
GGTTGCAAAAATGAGTTTGAGGTTTATATACGGCAGGGCGGGCAGCGGAAAAACCCGTTTTTGCCTGAACGATATAAAATCAAGGTTGGATGCCGGGGATACACGTCCGCTTCTTCTTTTGGTGCCGGAGCAGTTTACATATCAAACAGAAAAAGACCTGATTAAAGTGCTTGGCATGGGCGGAATACTTAAGGCTGAAGTACTGAGCTTTCGCCGCCTGGCTTTCAGGGTGTTTAATGAAACGGGCGGTATTACATATCCGCATGTGCATCCGGCGGGAAAGAATATGATCCTTTACAGAATTCTTGACAAACTGCGGCATAACCTTATTGTGTTTTCCGGTTCTTCAGGGCGCGAAGGTTTTGTTAATACACTGTCTAATCTTATTACCGAATTCAAACGGTATAAGGTCACGCCGGACGCACTGCTGAACGTTTGCAGCGGGTTTGACGACAAAAACCCGTTGAAGGAGAAACTTTCCGAAATAGCCATTGTATATGATCTGTTTAATACGACGATAGCTCAAAGGTACAAGGACCCTGACGACGATCTTACAATCGCGGCAAGAAACATAGCCAATTGTAATATTTATAACGGTTCGGAGATATGGATTGACGGCTTTTCAGGATTTACTCCGCAGGAATACGCCGTCATCGAACAGCTCATGAAAAAGGCCGGAAGGGTGAATATAACTTTATGTACCGATAGCCTTGCCGATGATGAGTTTGCCGATACAACCGGTGTTTTTTTTCCGATTAAGGCTTCATATGCGAGGCTTGTGAAAACAGCAAAGCAAAACGGTATTGATATTGAGCCTGCGGTTTATTTAAAGCACGTGTACCGGTTTGCCCCGGACAGCGAGCTATCCCACCTTGAACGTTATCTGTATGCTTACCCATATAAGCAGTATACAGGTAAAACACAAAATATATCACTGTTTTGTTCTGTTAACATATACTCGGAAATAGAAGAATGCGCGAGGGATATTATAAGGCTTTGCAGGGATCACGGCCTGCGCTACAGGGATATTGCCGTCATTACCGGCAACCTTTCCGGCTATGAAAAAATGACAGAGGTTATTTTTTCCGAATACGGCATTCCGTGTTTCATCGACAGAAAAGTAGACATAGCCAATCACCCGCTTGTACGCATGATTTTGTCAATGCTTGATATATTTATTGAAAACTGGTCATACGAATCTGTTTTCAGTTACCTGAAAACCGGCCTGACAGGAATCGACCGAAGCAGGATCGACAGGCTTGAAAATTATGTCCTTGCCTGCGGGATTAAAGGGAAGCGCTGGACAGACGATAACAAATGGAACATGATACCGGAACTTGTTCCCGATGATACGGGCATTGAGTCGTTAAGCGAGATGCTTGAAGATGTTAACGACACAAGGGATATGGTCGTTAATCCGCTTAAGGATTTCAGATGGAAAACGAAAGGCAGGAGGAAAGCTTCTGAATTTTGTTCAAGCCTTTATGACTTTTTATGCGGGCTCGGGGTTCCGGAAAGAATTGAACAAAGCATCGAAAAATTCAGAAATGACGGGGATTTGAATACAGCAAACGAATATTCTCAGGTGTGGAACATTGTAATGGATGTTCTGGATCAGACGATCGAAGTAATGGGTGATGAAACGTTTGGGATTGAAAGGTTTGCATCGATACTTAAAATCGGTTTCGGCGAGTATAAGATTGGTTTGATTCCGCCTTCGCTCGACCAGGTGCTTGTTGGAAGCATAGAGCGGTCAAGAAGCCATGAGATTAAGGCATTGTACATACTTGGCGCCAATGATGGGATATTTCCTCCCCCGGTTATCACTGAAGGAATTCTTTCCGATCATGAAAGGAATGTGCTTAACGATGCAGGAATTGAACTTGCAGGCGACTCAAGAAAGCGCGCTTTCGAAGGACAGTACATGATATACAGGACATTGTCGTCTTCCTCAGAATTTTTAAGGATTAGCTGGCCGATTGCGGATAACGGAGGGAGAGCGCTGCGCCCGTCAATTATTATATCGCGGCTGAAAAAGCTGTTCCCGGAGATTACCGAAACGAGCAATGTAATTCCCGGAGCGCCGGATGACGAAATGAACCTTTTGACGGGCAGGTTACCCGCGTTCAGGCAAATGATAGCAATGCTTCGCCAAAAGGCTGACGGAAGGGACATCAGTCCGGTTTGGCAGGAAGCATACCGCTGGTTTTTTACAGACAGTGAGTACAGGGAAAAATGCGTTGCCGCAAGGGCGGCTTTTCAATACAGAAACACAGCGCAGCCCATCAGCCATGACAGGATCGTATCGCTTTACGGCAGGCAGCTTAATACCAGCGTATCGAGGATTGAGAAATATTCTTCGTGTCCTTTCGCGTTTTTCGTTCAATACGGGCTCGGTGCGAAGGAAAGAAAGGTGTATGCGCTGCGGCCGCCCGATATCGGTACGTTCATGCATGCCGTAATCGAAAGATTTTCAAAGCTGCTTTCCGAAAGCGGCGAATCCTGGAGGGATTTCGACTTCGACTGGTGTGCCGTGAGGGTTTCCGAAATAGTTGATCGGATGCTTCGTGAAATGAGGGGTTCCGGGATTGCCGGTTCAAAAAGGTATTCGGCGCTTGCTTCAAGGCTAAAGCGCGTTGTTTCAAGGGCTGTCTGGGTCATCGCGAAGCAAATACGATGCGGCGGCTTCAACCCTGTCGAATATGAAGTCGATTTCGGGGAAGACGGTAAATACCCGCCTATGATAATCGAACTCGATTCGGGCGAAAAGGTCTGTCTTACCGGCAGGATAGACAGGATTGACGCTTTTGAGTCGGAAAAAGGCACATATATAAGGATAGTTGACTACAAATCAGGAAGTAAGGAATTTAATCTGTCCGATATATATTACGGCCTACAGATTCAACTCGTAACATATCTTGACGCGATCCGGGAAAGCGGGAAGGCCGGTTATCTGCCCGGCGGCGTATTGTATTTCAGAATTGACGACCCGGTTATAAAGAGAAGCGGTAATATGTCACCGGAGGAAGTAGAAAAAGCAATTATGAAGAAACTTAAAATGAACGGGCTTCTTCTTGCCGATGTAAAGCTTATAAAGGAAATGGACCGGACGATTAACGGAAATTCGATGATAATACCGGCATCAGTAAATAAAGCGGGCACACTCGGGAAGAATACGTCGGCAGCCACTATCGAGCAGTTCATTTTGCTTAGAAGGCATGTGAAAAAACTGTTAACGGATATATGCAGTGAGATAATGAAAGGGAATGTTTCAATTAAACCGTACAAAAAGAAGAAAGAAACACCATGCAGGTACTGCGGCTTTTTACCTGTATGCCAGTTCGACAGTTCCCTGGAGGAAAACTCATTCAGGTTCCTTCAGGATATTGATTCAAAAAGCGTATGGAGTATTATTGAGCGTGAAAACCGAAAACAGGCTTTTGAACCTGATCAAAGGCATTTGTGATGTAACCTTGATAAAAATCCGCTGTAAAATATATAGTGACAAGCTTTAATACGTACTGGCAATATATTGTACAGCGGAACTCAAAGTATATAACATCGCAAATGCCATGATCTGCTTTAAGATAGATCGGCTTTAAGATACATCACGGCAGACAGGCTTAATTTGGGTTTTCGGTTACGGTGTAAAATTCAGGTTAAAAGGAATGGTCTTATTAATGGATAGCGGCAGGAATTGGACAGCGGAACAAAAAGAAGCAATAACCGAACAGGGCTGCGATATGCTCGTTTCAGCGGCAGCGGGAGCGGGTAAGACGGCAGTCCTTGTTGAGAGGATTATCAATAAAATAACTGATCCTGATAACCCTGTCGATATAGACAGGCTGCTTGTAATGACCTTTACAAACGCGGCAGCGTCCGAAATGCGGGAGAGGATTGCCAGCGCTATTGCCGAAAGGCTTGAAGCGAACCCGGGCTCGCAAAATATCCTGCGGCAGCTTACGCTGCTTGATAATGCGACAATCACGACGATACATTCTTTCTGCGTTGACGTGATACGCTCAAATTTCCAGCTTATCGGCATTGATCCCAACTTCAGGGTCGCTGATGAAACAGAATGCCGGTTAATTAAGCTTGAAGCACTAAATGATGTATTCGAAGAGCAATACGAGATTGAAAACCCAAGCTTTTACGAACTGCTCGAATGTTACGGCGGAAACAGGGATGATCAGGCCCTTCAGGATTTGGTTTTAAACCTGTATGATTTTGTGCGCAGCATTCCATGGCCTGAAGAGTGGCTGAACAGGATGTGCGATATGCTGGATATCGCGAATGGAACGGACTTTTCACAGACACCGTGGGGGAAAGTAATTCTTCATTCGGTGAAGCTTGAACTTGAAGGGATTCTGAAAATGATTGGCCGGGCGCTCGAACTCACTGGCGCCGGTTACGATCAGGACGGCAATGATACTGGCGTTTCACGCGGCCTGGATAAATATTATGACATATGCATCGAAGACTATAAGAATATATCGTCAATCCTGGATTATATAAAAAATGAAGACATAAAGTGGGACGACGTTTACGGACTGCTTCGGGGAATTTCGTTCAAGGCACTGCCCCGCGCGGGTAAGGATACCGACACGGGAAAACAGGAAAAAATAAAGAAAATAAGGAATGATGTCAGGGCGGGAATAAAAAAACTGCGCGAAAAGGTCATTACGGCCGTATCGGATGAAATTGCGTCCGACCTGAAAAACGCATACCCGAAAATAAAAACGCTCTGCGGCCTTGTAAACATGCTTTCGGAAAAATACGCGCAGAAAAAGGCCCGAAGGACGCTGGCCGATTTCAATGATCTGGAGCATTTCTGCCTTGAAATACTGTCGCAAAAAACCGCGGACGGTACGCTTAAGCCGTCCGAGACAGCGCTGAACTACAGGGAAAAGTTCTCTGAAATACTTGTTGATGAATACCAGGACAGCAATCTCGTCCAGGAAATCATAATCAACATGATATCCGGAAAGGGAGAAAAAGGGTCGAGCGTGTTTATGGTAGGAGACGTAAAGCAGAGCATTTACCGCTTCAGACAGGCAAAACCCGAACTCTTTCTCCAGAAATACAATACGTATTCAATGGAAAAAGGCAGCCCGTTCAGAAAAATACTTCTTTATAAGAATTTCAGAAGCCGCTCTGAAATATTGGATGCGATAAACTTTATATTCAGGCAGGTAATGTCGATCGAGGCGGGAGAAATCGATTATACCGATGCCGAGCGTTTGAACTGTGGGGCGGTTTTTCCGGAATATGACGAAAATGAAATTACTGCGGGAGGCAAAACCGAACTTCACCTGTTTCTCGGCGGCAGCGGCAGCGAAGCTGTTGATGACAGCGAACACGCTGCGGATAAAGAAAAAAATGAAGAAGACGATGAAACGGCGGATAATGAGATTCTTGACAATATACAGTATGAAGCAAGGCTTGCAGGGCAAAGAATCATTAATTTAATGAAACCTGATGAAAACGGGAGATATTTCTGCGTTTTGGACCGTGCAGCCGGAAAGTACCGGAGGGTACAGTACCGCGATATAGTGATACTTCTGCGTACGACAAAAAACTGGGCGGAAGTCTTTGTCGACGAATTATCGATGATGGGCATACCTGTTTTTGCCGATACCGGAACCGGCTTTTTTAAAACAGTGGAAATACTTGTCATGATGTCGCTTCTTCAGGTTATAGACAATCCGCTCCAGGATATTCCGCTCCTTTCGGTACTTCGTTCGCCTATAGGCGGTTTTACGACCGATGAACTTGTAGATGTAAGGCTTGCCGCGAAGAAAAAGCCTTTGTTTGAAGCATTGCAGACGCTGGCTCAAAGCGGCCGGGGCGAAACAGCGCAAAAGGCGTCCGTGTTTGTTCAAAAACTGAACATGTACAGGGAAATGGCCCAATACATGCCTGCCGATAAATTAATTTGGCAGTTATATACCGAAACGGGCTACTATGGAATGGTCGCCGCGATGCCTTCCGGAGAGCAGCGCCAGGCAAACCTCAGGCTATTGTTCGAATATGCGCGCCGGTTTGAAGAAACAAGTTATAAGGGTTTGTTTAACTTTATAAATTTCATAGATAAAATAAAAAGCAGCAGGAGCGATTTCGGAAGCGCGAAAATACTGGGCGAGAATGAGAATGTCGTCCGTATTATGAGCATCCATAAAAGCAAAGGGCTTGAATTTCCGGTTGTGATAGTTGCGGGCTGCGGGAAGAGGTTTAATCTTCAGGATGTAAATAAAAACATTCTTCTGCACCAGGAACTTGGTTTCGGTCCTGAAGCGGTAGACATAAGTTTAAGGCTTTCGTGGCCTACGGCGGCGAAGATTGCGATTAGGGAGAAAATAAGGGCGGAAACGCTTTCCGAAGAAATGCGTATTCTGTATGTTGCGCTTACGAGGGCCCGAGAGAAGCTTATAATTACCGGCACCGTTAGCAATATTGAGCAGGCGGCGGCAAAATGGTCGGATATCGCCAGTGTTCGTGAAAACACGCTTTCAGGTTACGATATGCTGAAAGCCTCAAGCTTCCTTGACTGGATTTGTCCCGCGCTTTTAAGGAATAAAAACTGTGCAGGATTCAGGAATAGCATAGGCTGCGACGGTGAATTCAACGCAGAATTGATAGATGATCCTTCCGAATGGATGATAAAATTGTGGGATAAGTCTGAAATTCAGAACATCGGGCTACAGGAGGAGCGTAAAGAATCGGAATTCATAAAATGGCTTGACGGCCTCGAGCGGGAAGAAGGCATTCCGGGACAGGCCGAAGAGGTATCAAGAAGGTTAAGCTGGGAATATCCTTATTCTAAGATTTCAAAAGTTCCTGCGAAGGTTTCGGTGACCGAACTTAAGAGAAGGTTCGACACCGCTGTTTCGGAAGACACACGTTCTATTCCGGAATATCTTCCGTCGCTGAATAAAAAGCCTGTGTTTTTAATTGAAAAAAAGGGTCTCAGCGCTGCGGAGAAAGGGATCGCGCTTCATTTTGCAATGCAGCATCTTGATTATTATAACGACGATATTGAATCGCAAATTGAATCAATGGTTAAGAAGGATTTATTAACGCCGCAGCAGGCGCAAAGTATTGACGCCGATAAGATCCGCCGCTTTCTTTCATCGCCTGTCGGTGCAAGGATGCTTGCTTCGGCAAAAATATTCCGCGAGGTGCCGTTTAATATTGAAATACCGTGCCGCGAGCTGTATCCCGAAATGAATGAGGAGCCCTCAGGAAGCGAAACTATTCTTCTGCAGGGAATAATCGATTGTTATTTTGAAGAACCGGATGGTATTGTACTCATTGATTACAAGACTGATTACGTCACTTCGGACATGCTTGAAGCGGTTAAAGAGAGGTACAGGACACAGATCGAATATTACGCAAGGGCGCTTGAGATGCTGACCGGGAAGAACGTCAAGGAGAAGTATATATACCTTTTTTACATGGACGAGCTTGTCGGTATGTAACCGGACAAATGCTTCCAAAGTAATTATTAAAGATTAATCCGTCGGAGGTGTACCCATGATTTTGTACTACGATAACAGGTTTGAAACAGTAAATTTCGGAATGAAGCACTTAAAGAAGTCTATTGAAAAAAACAATATTTTATACGTGGAAAAACCATTGAGCAGTTTTACAGGAGGCAGCGGACAATTGTCGGTGATAGCTTCATTTGTCGGACAGGGAGTATGTAAGGATATACGCGGACTGGAAGAAGGCGGGTTTGATATAACAAAGGAAGACAGCCATATCTATATTACCGGCGGGGATCATGTCGGGCTCATGTATGGCATTTTGGATGTTGCCGAAACTATTGAGTTTTATGGAGTTGAGGGGATTAAATGCAAAACCGAGAACCCGTTCCTTAAAATGAGAGGTGTAAAATTCAACCTTCCTTTTGAGCCATATGCCAATGGAGATCCGTTTGAAAAGAACATAAAAACCTGTCTCGATATAAATTTCTGGAGGGACTACATAGATTTTCTGGCTTTAAACAGGTATAACTGCCTGAGCCTGTGGTCCGAGCATCCGTTTCATATGATGTTCCGTCTTGAAAAATACCCTTATACCTGCCCGTATTCGGATGTTGAACTTGAAAAGTATAAGGATGTTTATAAATTCATATTCAGACATGCAAAAATGAGGGGATTAAAGACATATCTGATTACATATAAGGATAACCCCTTTTGTTGCAAAGGGCCTTGGTCTCCCGGAAGAACTCGGGGATATGTCAGGATGGTATAACTATGTTTATGACTCTCATAATAAAATACCATACAGTGATGATAAATTAATCCCGGTAAGACAGCATTTGCCGATCATTAAAGACTATTTCAGGGAATGTATAAAAACTCTCGTGACAACTTACAGTGATCTTGACGGCATAGGCACAAACTGTGCGGAAGAGATGGCAGGCGATGCGATAGAAAGGCAAAACTGGGTTATGGAAACTTATCTTGAGGCAATTAAAGAAACAGGAAGAGATATGCCATTTATCATGAGAACAAACATGGGCAGCGGCAAAATAGCAAAGGAGTTTTTGGATCGGTACCCATCGAAGGAAAAATATATAAGCTGGAAGTATTCCAATGCCCATATGTATTCCCATCCCAAGCCGCGTTTTGAAGAACTGTGGGGAGCATGGGACGGCGTGAACCTGGAGGATGTAAAAGCAATTTTTACCGTGCGAAATGATGATTTCCATACATTAAGGGGCGGAGACTATGATTTTATCAGAGATTATATAAAAGGAATGAAAAAGCCTTATGTCCATGGTTTTTACTGGGGAGCCGACGGATATACCTGGGCATCCGATTTTCAGCATGTGCCTTTTGGACATAAATTTTGGAAATATGACTTTGAAAAACACTGGCATCAATTCGAATTACTTGGAAGGTTGGGTTATAATCCGGATATGAGCGAGGATATATGGATACAAAAATACAAGCGCTGTTACGGCAAAGCCTGGGGGAGAAGAATTTATCATTGCATAAAGAAAGCGACAAAGATAATTCAGGCGGTTAACAGGCTTGCATGGATAAATTACGACTATGAATGGCATCCTGAAAGCCTGCTTTCGGTATTTGGATTCAGGTCCGTCCTGGACTTTATGAACAGCAAACCTATGCCGGGTATTGGCACAATAGGAATCAGGGAATACGTTAAGAATGATTTGAACGGTAGAGAAACAGAAGGAGAAACACCCGTTGACATAATAAAAATAATCAAAGAATCGGTTGAGAACATAAGAATTTATTTAAAACAATTAAGGGAAGAGATACCTCATGAATACATGCACGGAGAACTGAAATGCACACTAATGGATATTGAAGCATGGGAGAAACTCGGAGATTATTACTATAATAAACTTTCTGCATCGTTAGATTTGGTTTATTTCCAGGAAACAGGCGACCAAAACTATAGGAATAAAGCAGTCAGATTTCTTGAACAGGGACTGGATTCCTGGAAACAGTTATCTTTAATATGGTCACAGCATTATCAGCCTTATATGATGTCCAGGGTAAGAAGAATATTCGGTTATCCGTATTATATCGAGGATGTGGAAAGGGATATTGAAATTGCCAAAGGGATGTAATTTTAGCATCCGGGAGTTTATTTGACAATGCGCTGCTTATGGTATATCATCATTTTTGCACGTTATTTATAAAAACGCAG
Organism: Clostridiaceae bacterium; assembly: GCA_012516065.1. Lineage (GTDB taxonomy): Bacteria > Bacillota > Clostridia > DSM-8532 > DSM-8532 > DTU069. Next base: position 447 of record JAAYXD010000088.1, on the reverse strand, counting down.
CGAAACTGCAGGGTCAGTTTTATTGCCCCGGGCTAAAGGCAAGCCGCCGGGATAACCGCAGCGGCAGACCCGGCTGCGGCTAATCGGACTTAGTTAATCATCGGAAGGAAGTACTGATTTGTATTTATACGACGTTCATGTACATACATCGGAAACGAGTCAATGCGGAAAGGTTGACGCGAAAACTGCTGTTCATATGTACAAAAATGCCGGATATCATGGCCTTGTTATAACCGATCATTTTCATGGGGATTATTTTAATACTCTCGCCGGTTCATGGAAAGACAGGGTCAATGAGTATTTGCGGGGATACCGGATTGCGCTGCAGGAAGGCGAAAAGATTGGCATTAATGTGATTTTAGGAATAGAGTTAAGGTTTGAAGAAAATTATAATGATTACCTTATTTACGGAATTGATGAAGACTTTTTATATGAAAACGAGTACCT
>JAAYXD010000087.1 GCA_012516065.1 Clostridiaceae bacterium | reverse complement strand
GTATATGTATATACCACGCGATTTATTTTTAAAACATAACTAAACATATAAAATTTTAGTTATTATTAAATTTACGTAATTATATCTAACAGTTCATGCCAAAATAACCGTTTTCCGACTTTGCGGCTGGATAAAAATTTTTTTATTTTTTTTTCTTGCCAACATGAATTTATGATGATATAATCTATACCAAAGTAATTCTATAGGAGTTGTTAGATATGCCGATTAACATACCAGGAAACTTACCTGCATATGAAATTCTGACAAGTGAGAATATTTTCGTGATGACCGAAGAAAGGGCAATTCACCAGGATATTCGTCCGCTCAGGATTGCTATCTTCAATATTATGCCCACAAAGATTGTTACCGAAACCCAACTGCTGCGGCTTATCGGAAACTCGCCGCTGCAGGTTGACATCGTTCTTCTTCATCCGAATACATATAAATCAAAACATACGTCGGAAGAGCACCTTAATGCTTTTTACAAAACTTTTAACGACGTCAGGGATGAAAGATTCGACGGCATGATTATTACGGGAGCTCCGGTAGAGCATATGGCTTTCGAGGAAGTCGCGTATTGGAACGAACTGAAAGAAATTATGGATTGGACCCGTCATAATGTCTACTGCGTGCTGTATATCTGCTGGGCCGCTCAGGCCGGTCTGTACCACTTTTATAATATACCGAAATACCCTGTTCCGGAAAAAGTTTTCGGAGTTTTTGAGCATACCTGTACGGCAAAAAATGTCAAGCTGCTGAGGGGTTTTGATGACGTTTTTTATGCTCCTCACTCAAGACATTCGGAAGTACGCAGGGAGGACATAGAAAAGGTTCCGGAGCTTGAAATCCTCGCAGAATCAAAAGAGGCCGGTGTCTATATAATCAGGTCAAAAGACGACAGGCAGATATTTGTTACCGGGCACTGCGAATATGATCCGTTGACGCTGAAAGCCGAATATGACAGGGATGTCGCGAAAGGAATGAATATCAAGATTCCAAAGAACTATTTTCCTGATGACGATCCGACAAAAATGCCCGTGACCAGGTGGAGAGGCCATGCAAACCTGCTCTTCACAAACTGGCTGAACTATTATGTATATCAGGAAACACCGTATAATCTCGATGAATTGAAATGACAAACACCCGTATTAACCAAGGAGTTTAGACTATGCCGAATGAATTTTCGCGAACTGAAATGCTCATTGGAAAAGAGGCGCTGGATAAGCTGTCAGGAAGCAAAGTGGCCGTTTTTGGCATCGGAGGAGTCGGTTCATTTGTAGTGGAAGGCCTGGCAAGAGCGGGAGTAGGAAATCTTGTGCTCGTGGACAGCGATACTGTTTGCCCGACTAACATAAACAGGCAGATTCCCGCTACCTCAAAAACGATTGGCAGGTATAAGGCCGAAGTTATGAAAGAACGCGTTATTGAGATAAATCCGAACGCGCGGGTGACTGTCTATAACGAGTTTTATCTGCCCGGTTCATCGGATAAATTGATCCGGGATGACTACGATTACATTGTTGACGCGATTGATACTGTGACTGCCAAAATTAACCTGGTCGTGCAGGCAAAGAAAAGAAACATTCCAATTATAAGCTCTATGGGAGCCGGGAATAAAATGGATCCGACACGTTTCCGCGTTGCGGATATTTACGAGACCACTGTTGATCCGCTGGCCAAAGTTATAAGGAGGGAACTGAAAATAAGGGGAATAGATTCGCTTAAAGTGGTCTATTCTACGGAACCTCCAATCAAGCCGGTTGTGTATGAAGAGAATGGAAGCACCGCCGGAAACGATTGCCCGGAAGATCATACCCGTAATCGTCCGGTAAAAAAACGGGTTCCCGGAAGCATATCCTTCGTACCTTCCGTAGCCGGTCTGATAATTGCCGGTGAGGTCATAAAGGATTTAATAGGATACTATGACAAGGGGAGGAAGGACAAGTGAAGATATCAACGAAGGGACAATACGGGCTTGAAGCTCTGGTAGCTCTCGCACTTATTTCACCCGATGAACCCGTAAGTCTCAAAAGCATAGCCGAACTATGCAATTTATCCGAATCTTACATACTTCAGATTTTTCTTGTTCTAAGAAAAGCGGGAATAGTCTCGAGCGTAAGGGGAACAAAGGGTGGATACGCGCTGTCACGCGAGCCTTCCGGGATAACCGTAAAGCAGGTCCTTGAGGCGCTGGAAGGACCGCTCGCGCCCGTATACTGCATAGTCGACGGATGCGAGGAAACATGCAGCCGGTATGAAATATGCGCCGCGCGCCTGCTGTGGGAGAAAGTTAAGAAGAGTATTGACGACCTGACCGATTCAATCACGCTCGCAGATCTTGTAAAGCATTACCATGCAGTTAATACCAGGCTGAATCTTGACTATTCGATATAAATTATCACGGCCGAAGGCTGTTTCTTCAATAGCAGGGGACAAACCGGCTTACTGCAGGCGAAAGTTTAAATAAACAGGGGAGGCGGATTCCATGAAGATCTCTACCAAAGGACGGTATGGTCTTAGGGCAATGATGGACCTGGCCGCATACTCAAACGGTGGTCATGTGGCGCTTAACAGTATTGCAAAGAGGCAGACGATTTCAATTAATTACCTTGAACAGGTTTTTTCGGTTCTCCGGAATGCAGGCCTTGTAAAAAGCATAAAAGGGGCGCAGGGTGGTTATATCCTGACAAAAAAACCTTCGGAAATCAGAATAGGCACTATACTGCGGGCTCTTGAGGGAGATTTGTCCGTAGTTGATTATAAAGATACGGAAAATAAAAACGCTATCGGGATTTGCGTTAAGGAAATGGTCTGGGATAAAATGGATAAATGCCTGAACGAAGTGGTTGACTCGATTACTCTTGCGGATCTTGCCGACGACTGCAGGAAGATGAACGGGACTGAACACACAATGTACTACATTTAAATGAAAAGCTTATCGCCGTTTCAGGTTGTGTTGCTTATTAATGCACATGTGCTGTGATAAATTATATTTTATTGTAAAGGAGAGTTAATATGGGAGAGAAAAATTACAGGTTTGATACGCTTCAAGTCCATGCGGGCCAGAAACCGGATCCGGCTACCGGAGCCAGGGCTGTCCCGATTTACCAGACGACATCCTACGTTTTCAACAGTGCGGAACATGCGGCAAACTTATTTGCACTTAAGGAAGCGGGTAATATATATACGAGGATAATGAACCCGACTACCGACGTTTTTGAGCAGCGTATGGCTGCTTTGGAAGGCGGGGTAGGAGCTCTGGCCACGTCATCCGGTTCGGCCGCGATAACCTATGCCATCCTGAACATAGCGGAAAGCGGAGATGAGATTGTTTCCGCGAGCACATTATACGGAGGTACATACAATCTGTTTTCAATCACACTGCCGAAGTTCGGGGTTAAAACAATATTTGTCGATCCCGACGATCCGGAGAACTTTGAAAAAGCGATAACGGAGCGCACAAAGGCGTTGTATATCGAAACCATCGGGAACCCGGGCATAAATCTGATTGATATTGAAAAGGTTGCCGCTATCGCGCACGAGCATAAGATCCCGCTGATAGTGGATAATACCTTTGGAACGCCCTACCTTATAAGGTCTTTTGAATACGGAGCCGATATCGTCGTCCACTCGGCGACAAAGTTCCTGGGAGGTCACGGTACTTCAATCGCAGGCGTGATTGTGGATTCCGGTCAATTCGACTGGGAGAAAAGCGGAAAATTCCCGGGTCTTACCGAGCCTGATCCGAGCTATCACGGCATCAGGTTTACGGAGGCGTTTGGAAAGGCCGCATATATCGGTAAGGTAAGGGTGCAGCTTTTAAGGGATACCGGTGCATGCCTGAGCCCGTTCAACGCTTTTCTGCTGCTTCAGGGGCTGGAGACCTTATCACTGAGGGTAGAGAGGCACTTGTCGAATACCAGGAAGGTAGTGGAATTTTTGTGCGGGCATCCGAAGGTTAGCTGGGTGAATTACCCGTCAATTCCGGGGAACAAATATTACGACCTTGCCCGGAAATACCTGCCGAAAGGCGCGGGCTCAATCTTCACATTTGGCATAAAAGGCGGTATCGAAGCAGGCATCCGGTTCATAGAGAACCTTGAGCTGTTTTCGCTGCTTGCTAATGTAGCGGATGCGAAGTCGCTTGTTATCCATCCTTCCAGCACAACCCATGCCCAGCTTTCGAGCGAAGAACAACTCGCTGCCGGTGTAACTCCCGATATGATAAGGCTCTCGATTGGTATTGAGGATCCCGACGATCTTATCGAGGATCTTGCGCAGGCGCTCGATAAAGCATAATCATATAATTATCAGGTAATGTGCGTAAAGAAAATTCAGGAATAAAACAGGCAAGAAGCAAAAACATTATAATGAAAGAGGTGAGAATATGGCAGGAATAGCGAAAAATTTAACCGAACTGATCGGAAACACTCCTATGCTTGAACTCGTAAACTTCAGCAAGCATGAAGGACTGGAAGCAAGGCTTATCGGCAAGCTCGAGTATTTTAACCCTGCAGGGAGCGTTAAGGACCGTATCGGTTACGCGATGATCCGTGACGCAGAAGAAAAGGGAATAATTAACAAGGATACAGTTATTATCGAGCCTACAAGCGGAAACACGGGAATAGCTCTTGCGTTTGTCGCAGCCGCAAGAGGCTACAGGCTTATTATAACGCTGCCCGAGAATTTCAGTATCGAAAGAAGGAAACTAATGAAGGCGCTCGGCGCCGAACTGGTCCTTACACCAGCCCAGGAAGGTATGGGCGGCGCAATAAAAAAAGCGAATGAGCTTGCAGCTCAGATAGAAAATTCTTTCATACCGCAGCAGTTTGAAAATCCGGCTAATCCGGAAATTCACAGGAAAACCACGGCCGAAGAGATATGGCGCGATACCGAAGGCAACATTGACATCTTTGTAGCCGGTGTCGGGACAGGGGGAACTTTGACCGGAGTCGGCGAAGTTTTAAAGAGCAGGAAGAAAGATGTCAGGATTGTTGCGGTTGAACCGGCGGATTCACCGGTACTGTCCGGAGGGGTTAAAGGATTTCACAAGATCCAGGGCATCGGTGCAGGTTTTATACCGAAGGTGCTGAATACGGGCATTATTGATGAGATATTCCAGGTGAAGAATGAGGAAGCTTTCAAGACATCAAGAATGCTTGCTTCGCTTGAAGGGCTTCTGGTAGGAATATCTTCCGGTGCGGCTGCGTTTGCCGCCGCACAGATAGCCAAAAGACCTGAAAACAAGGGTAAAACTATTGTTGCAGTTCTGCCTGATACGGGAGAGAGATATCTTTCGGCAGATCTGTTCGAATGACAGTTTACCGGAAATAATTGAGTAAAAAGCCAGGGCGTAAATCCTGCCCTGGCTTCCTTTTACATACGCATGCTCTGACCGCTCTGCATACCCTGCTGGCCTTGCTGCTGCTGGCCGCCGCTCTGCAGTTGCGAATAAACCTGCTGTATCTGGTTAGGCTGTGCCTGTGCCGCGGGCTGGTAATATCCTTTTTGAGTCGCATATTGGGCGAGCCTGTACTGGCGCTCTTCATCGGCATCGCGCATTTGCTGGAAAGTTTTTCTGAGCTCGGGATTGCTGGTCTCAGATATCGCGCTTGCATAACCGGTTAAGCTGCTTTTCAGCGAGTTCAGGTAGTCGTTTACCATATCTTTTTCGGTCAACATAAAATCATCTCCTTACTGTAAAAATGACATCAGTTTCTGTTTATTGGCTTTCGCGTCGCTTGCGTCTTTCTGGAACATCTGCTTCAGGGTCTGGTCCTGGCACTGCTGCGCATATGTTTCAAGTTTTTTGATGCATGTATCATGGGCTCCTATCATATGTCGCAGGTTCTGCAATTCCATTTCACTTATTTGTGGCATATCGCTTCTCCTTTCCATGTTTCTATGTTTTTTCGCTATTTAGTCTTGATAAAATATCAAAGATTATTCAATAACGAAAAATATCGGAAAAAGAAAAATTAAGTTTGCCCCATCATTAAAGAAGCAGTTTTGATTATTGCAGCAGTAATGGAATAAAAGGTATACACGTTGATTTTGAAACAGCTAATTTATATGCGAACAAGTTTTGGAGGAAATATTTCAAGCCAATGCTTTTATCGGACAGAAGAACTGTAAATAAAAATATTAACGATTAGACCGTGGAAAGTTTGACTTGTAAAAAATAGAACAATATGCCAAAATGAAGTTGTGAGCATGTAATCAGAACTAGGATGAGAACGTTCCTGCAGGAATTTTAGCGGAAATCAAAAGAGCATACACTATGTTTAAAGTAGAGAAGCTTAACCTTGTAAATTATGATAGACTAATTTGTGATGATAGTCCCAGTTATTCAGGAATTGTTGCCGGAGAATGCAATGGTGATTTATGGGTGGATGATATATTAAATCCCGGTATTGCCTTGGCATATTCATATGCGGCGGGAGCATTTTCAATACTGGGAGAGCCTGATAATCATAAAGTTTATATTCATTTTACAGAGTTT
>JAAYXD010000320.1 GCA_012516065.1 Clostridiaceae bacterium | reverse complement strand
TTTAAAAATATAAGCCATATTCAAAAATAATCATAAATATATATAAAATGTTATAGATTTATTATTGACATAACGTATTTGTTTTCGATAAAATTATTATATATTTATGGAAAGGAGTGGATAAATGAGTGCTAAAGAAACGAAGCGTGAGAGATTTGTAAGAATTGCAGAGGCTCGCACAAATAAAATAATTGACATGATTCATCTGCTTGGAAATTGCTCCAACACTTCGACTTATGACTATACAGAAGCTGATGTTAATAAAATTTTTTCTGTAATAGATAATGAACTCAAAGAAACACGAAAGAAATTCAGCAAATTTCATAGTAAAAAAAATACTCGTTTTAAGCTGGAGTAGGAGGTAGCTAAATGAAATGGAATTTTCCCTCCAATAACAAGGGAGACATTATTGGCATCGGTCACTCTGGTATCGAAACTTATCAAGGAACTCCATTGAAATCACTTGCACGGGAAATTTGTCAAAATTCACTTGACGCAGCGCTTGAAGGAAAAACTGTAGAGATAGAGTTCATGCCCTTTGTACTTGATACAGATGAATTTCCTGATGCCGAGTCGCTTGAAAAAGCATTTAAGGCATCTTTGAAATTTTGGAGCGTGCAGTCGGTAAAAAAAGCCACTGACTTCTTTGAACGCGCGTTGAAAATGATAGAGTGCGGGAGCGTTCCTTTTCTTAGAATAAGTGACTTCAATACTACAGGACTATTGGGATCAAAAGACGAATACAATACTCCATGGTGCAATTTAACTAAATCGTCAGGAGCATCAGACAAAGCAGGAACATCAGGCGGCTCATTCGGTATAGGTAAATTTGCGCCTTTTGCCTGTTCTGAATTTCGGACTGTTTTTTACAGTACGCTGGACATAGAAAATGTTACAGCTTTTCAGGGCATATCAAGAATAACAAGTTTTCGCAGGGAAGAAGACGGCGATATTACAGCAGGTGTCGGTTATTATGGCAATCGCGATAATCAGCCGGTATATTCACAGCTTAACCTTGATCCTAATTTTAGACGTGAAAAAGGGCAAACCGGAACAGATGTATATATAGCAGGGTTTCGTTTTTTTTCAACGGATTGGAAGGACAGCATTATTGCTTCAGTTCTTGATGGATTTTTATATGCTGTATATACTAACAAGCTTGTTGTAAGGGTTTCCGATGTAGTAATAAATAAAGAAACGTTGCCTTTACTAATTTCAGAATACCAGACTTCATTGACTGAAAATGCAGACAAATATTATACAGTTTTGACGTCTGAGGACACCGTTTGGTGTGAAGATGATTTTAAGAATCATGGACTTATAAGATTAGGTCTTCTATTACAGACCGATAAACATCAGATTGAATTGCACAGAAAAGTTGCAATGATAAGAAAAATGGGAATGAAGATAATGGATAAAGGAAATATTTCAGGAATTATTCCATTTGCAGGCGTGATGATTATTGAAGGTGAAAAAATTAATGACTTTCTGCGTAATCTTGAAAATCCCGCACATACAAAGTGGGAGCCTGAACGTATGGAGCCAAAGGAAAGAATTCCTTACGCGCGCAATTATCTTAAGTCTTTAACTGACTATATAAAAGATTGTTTGGCGAAATTGGTTCGTGAAGACGATGTTGAAGAAATCGATCCTGATGTAGGCGAATATCTTCCTGATGAGAGCAGCATTGACTCTGGTGAAGGGGCTTATAAAGCCGAGACGCTTCCTGATAGCATTAAATCTTTTGAGGTGACAATACCGCCGCGAAAAAGTACTAGGGCAAGCTTTTCTACTAATGGTGAAGACAGTGTAATGAGTTATGAGCCGGGGGATGTTATTGAAGAAGAACCTGTTTCCGGAGCTGGACACAAGAACGGTGAAAATAGATTCGGAGGTTATGGGGCAGGTTTTTCTGAAGGAGAAGGACAGGGTGAAAATCCGAAAGAACACAACAAATCGCTTACGGCAGTTATTCCGTTAAAAACAAGGGTTGTATGCTTAAACAAAGATGCTGGTGAATATTCAATAACATTTGTACCTGTATTATCAGCAGAAAATGGACGAATTGACTTATTCCTTTCTGCAGAATCACAAAATTATGAAGCAATGATCATCTCGGCTGTATGTATAAGTCAGCCGACAATAACTGTATATAAAAATCATATTTCAGGATTGACGTTTTCAGCGAATGTTCCTGTCCGTATAATAGTTAAAATTGATTATTATGATTTTTGATCTATGGAGGTAAAAGCATATGGAAATAAGGCATAAGCTTTATCCATACCCGGTATTGTCATATTACTCTGATGACTATGTGGTCAGTAGTTTTGATGCGGTTATAGAAGCATCGAAAGATGGACATAATATCCGTATTGATTTCCTTGCAGATATAAATAATGCAGCGTTGTCTGATTTAGTAGCATATGGGAAAGCAAAAATCGTGTATCATCTCGAATGTGCTCAGACAGGGTATAGGAATGCAGTATTAACTAATAAGAATGAAGTTTCTTATGTTCTAGACCATAAATTAATATGCGGCAGATTGCAAGTCTGTCCGTTTATTGTTGCAACAACGGAAATAACGGATTATGTAAATGAAAATTTTCATGAAGATTATCGTGGATTTAAATTTACCATTGAAAAAGGATGTATAATGGCAATTGGTAAACAAGTAAATATAGATATTGAAAAAGATATTAATGACCTTTTAAATACTCCTTCTGTTTTCAGCATAGTTAAAAATACAGATGAACATGCGTCAGGTATGATTGTAGAACTGAATTATAATAAAATACTTATAAAACTGCCTGATAAAGATTTTTACAACTTCAAAAGTTTAAAAGGCCAAGCAGTGGTCCAATCTGTTCTTAATTCTTTAGTTGTTATACCTGCGCTTATATATGCACTTGAGGATCTGTCAAAAAAAAGTCTTGACGAAAGATATGAATACAGCTCATATGCATGGTATCGGGCTATAAAAAAGGCGTTAGCAAACAAGTTCAATTGTGATATAGAAAGTAATGAGTTTTCAAATAGGAACATGCTGGAAATGGCACAGAAATTAATTAATGCTCCGCTTTCAGATGCGCTTCAGGTTCTAGTTAGCGGATATACCTCTGCTATTGAGGAGGATGATGAATGATACTTGTATTATTAGAAGAAAACTGCTTGCTTGCCCTCAAAAGCAATCTGTACAATCTTTATGATAAGTTTGCATTGCCTGACCCGGAATGGATAACGGAATATTTTGGGCGTTCTCCTTTTATTGAAACTAGATATTCGGTTCCCGATTTCTTACTCGATATGTCTGAGGACAAGCCTCATTTAACAGAGTTTGAAAATGTGCGGCGTCTTTACAACAGTCTTAGTTTTCTAACACCTTCACAAGCTTCGGATGAACGGCTTTGGGCAGGACTTTGCATTAAATATTTTTGGACATATATTCAATATAGATGGAATATAGTCGAAAAATGCACTGTTGGTAATGTAAGACAACATTTTTTCTTTGACTATGGAGCAAGACGTTCTCTTACAAGGAATGCTATATCTCGATTATGGTGGATAGGACGTCTGACATATGATCCATCGCGTAAAGATCCGTATGAGTTTACCCGTTTTGTATGTGAAAACGCTGATTATATTATGCATATTCTGGAGCGAAATACGTCAAATAACTTTATGATTACAAGGGCGTTCTTGTCTGCAATTTCAACTGCCAGAGAAGAAGGATATCTCATTAATACTGATACTGTCGGTGAATTATCAAAATATCTCAACCTTCTCGGTGGTACCTATATATTGGATTGTCTGTCTGAATCTGAGATATATGAGAAAATACTCAATAAAGCAAGAAGTATAAAAGCTTCTTAAAAGAAAGGACAATGACATTAGATGTCAGAGTCAATCTTTACTCTTTATAATGATGATAAATTCGAGAAAATACGATATTATCTGCAAGAGCATGGTTATATTACTCTTAATGATATAGCGCATTTTGATTTTGATGAGTTAATGTTTGTTCCGGGTGTTTCAGAACACCTAATTTCAGAAGCTAAACGAATATTTTTTCTTTGTAGTGTATCCCCATCTGTAACGGAAAAAACTTTGTTTTCGGAGTCAGGGGTTTGCGAAGAAATTACGGAATTGAGTGAGTGTAAAGAACAAGAAGAAACTGATAACGGCGATGCGGAAAACGATGAATCGGGGAAGGCGAAAGATGTATTAATAGATGATGTTTATTCTAATGTTCCCCGAAGTGGACCATTTATATTAAAATGCGCCGCTGAAGGGAAATACTACATGAGCCAGCTTACAGATGAAGATTTTGAAAGTGCTGTAAATTTAAGAGGTATTGGCGTTACTACTATAGAAAATTTAAGAAGAATTTATCTCGAATTTGTTAATTCTTCTTCGGATTGCTTACGTAATACTAAAAACAGGGAGTATAAGTATTCTTTAGATCTGATATCAAACTTGCCATTATCAACCAGAGCTAAAAATGCTCTTATGCAAGCCGGCATATTATCAATTGATGAGTTATTATCTCTAACACCAGAAGACTTGCTTAATTTTAGAAATATAGGAACAAAAACTTGTCAGGAAATATTAGATTACCAAGAAACAGTGGCTTTGACAGAGAAAAACGCATCTAAAAGATATCTTATAGAAAATATAGCTTCTGAAAATAGACCGATTCCTATTCCTATGATTCGTGTCATTGGCCTGCCCTCTAAAGGGATTGATTTGTTTCTGAGAAATAGTTGCTTTACTGTTAGTGATCTTTGTGATAAAGAATTAACTTTGCATGAACATTTATTTGCTCGTACGGTTAGTAGTTTTTTATTTATTCCAGTGACTCAACATTTTTCTAATGCTGTTAATGCTTTGAACTATAATGAAAAAATAAGCCTGGAAAGGCGCAGTTGTGGAGCAACCCTGGAGGAAATCGGAGAAGAACTGGGAATATCGCGTGAAAGAGTACGGCAAATACTTAAAAAAACATACCGTAAACTTATAAGAATAGCGAGATTAATCGCGGGTGTTCTGTTTTCAACCGATAAAGATACCTTTTCTTTTGCAGATATCGTGAAGCTATTTTCTTCTGAAAAGTTAGCTATGTGTTGCAAGCTTGTTTTACAAGAGTCTAAATATGTTTACTATTTCAGGTTCTCAGATAGCTTTATAAAAACTTCAGTATGCGGTGATGATATCATGGAAAGACTTGAAAAATTTACAAAGGTAGTAATAGGAGAGGGCTTAAATTTCTATGATAATCTTGAATTAATAGAATCTGAGTTAAAAAAGTA
>JAAYXD010000006.1 GCA_012516065.1 Clostridiaceae bacterium | reverse complement strand
ATTTTAAAACAGCGGTATATTTGCTCAAGAAGAATTACTCTCGCAAGCTGGTGGGGAAAGGTCATGTTCGAAAGGCAAAGATTGTAATCGGCCTCTTTAACAAGCTTTCTGTCAAGACCGGTTGAACCTCCGATAATGAAAGATATCCGGCTCTTTCCCGCAACCATAAGTTCGTTGAGTTTTTGGGCAAACCGCATAGAATCAGGCTGTTCTCCAGTCAGATCGAGAGCGATAACGTAGGCATCTTTTGCCAGAGCCGCCCTTATTCTTTCCGCCTCCCTGCTTCGCGCCTGTTCTTCTTCGCGGCTGCTTAAAGACGGGTGCACTTTCTCTTCCGCGACTTCAACAATCTCCGTCCTGCAAAAACGCGAAAGCAGCTTTGTATAATTATTAACGGCGTCTTTTAAATATTTTTCCTTAAGTTTGCCTACAGATACTATTTGAATATACAAGAACGCATTCCTCTCATTTTCCGGCAACCATAGAATTATATGTTTGAGGCAAATAAAAATGGTGCATCGCCAGTAATTCAACCTTGAAATCAAACAACGAGTGCTTCGCTTACCCTGTCACGGTACGCTATACCGACATAAACGTCGCGGCCCGCCGTAATGGATTTTTCCGTTAATGCATTCTTTACCGTTTGAAAAGCCAGTTCGGGAAAATTATTTTCCTTGCTCAGGTGGCCAAGCAAAAATTTCTTTGTTCCGTTTTCGGCAAGATATGCGACAACTTTAGCAGCCATATCATTGCACAGGTGCCCTTTATCACTCATAATGCGCTGCTTTAAAGGCCAGGGATATCTTCCGACTTTCAGCATTTCAATGTCGTGGTTAGATTCCAGCAAAATCATATCGCTTCCTATAAGATTGTTCAGAAGCGACCTGTTTATATGCCCGATATCGGTGGCAATCGTCACTTTTTTTCTTTCGCAGCAGAAGTTGAACCCTACCGGCTCAACCGCATCATGGGGCGTATGAAATGTGTTTACTTCAATATCTCCTATTTTAAACGGCTGTCCGGTTGAAAAAATCCTGATACAATCAGGGTCTATCTGATTAAGCCACAAGCGCATTGCTTCCCATGTCCTTTCATTTGCATAAATCGGGATTCGGTAACGGCGTGATAAAACACCCGCTCCCACAATATGGTCGCTGTGCTCATGACTTATTAGAATTGCCTGTATATTTTTAATGTTTCCTCCGATGGAAGCTAATGATCTTTCTATCCTTTTTCCGCTTAACCCCGCATCAACAAGGATATGCGTGTTTTCGCTCGATATATAGACAGAGTTCCCGCTGCTGCCGCTGTACAAACTTGCAAGTTTCAACATGCCTTTATCCCCTAGCTATTCTAATATTCTTCATCTGTAACCGGAAAAAACCGCTATGACCGTACCATCATCAAACTAGCTGATCTTGTCCTCTTCATCCGCAACGCGCCTGATATCCGCTCCAAGATTTCTAAGCTTCTCTTCAAGCCTCTCGTAGCCGCGGTCGATGCATTCTATATTCGAAACAACGGTTTCGCCGTGCGCCATCATCCCCGCAATTACCATCGCCGCTCCGGCCCTTAAGTCGGTCGCCCGGATTGGAGCGCCGCTAAGACGGGTAGAACCTTCTATAACAGCCATTCTGCCTTCAACCTTTATCTTCGCGCCCATTCTTTTCAATTCATCAACATATTGAAAACGGTTGTCCCAGACCCCTTCCGTAATCGTGCTCGTACCGTCCGCCCTGCACAGAAGGACAGTGGAAGGCGGCTGGAGGTCGGTTGGGAAACCCGGGTAAGGAAGAGTTTTTATATTAACTTTCTGGATTTTGTCCCTGGATATTACACGAATGCTGTCATCAAACTCTTCAACCTTTACATTCATTTCCTGGAGTTTTGCGGTCAAAGATTCCATATGCTTCGGGATTATGTTCTTAACAAGTACATCTCCCCGTGTGGCAACCGCAGCAATCATAAAAGTTCCCGCTTCAATCTGATCGGGAATTATCATATAAGAATGTCCGCCTTTAAGTTCCTTTACGCCCCTGATTTTAATAACATCGGTACCGGCCCCTTTTATATCGGCGCCCATGGCATTGAGGAAATTCGCGAGGTCGACTATATGAGGCTCTTTTGCCGCGTTTTCGATTGTGGTTATTCCTTCCGCTTTAACTGCGGCAAGCATGATATTTATTGTTGCTCCTACGCTGACCACGTCAAGGTAAATCGGCGCACCGACAAGTTTATTTGCGGAAAGTATTACTTTCCCGTGTTCTATGTCGACTTTTGCTCCGAGAGCTTCAAAACCTTTTATATGCTGATCTATCGGCCTTACCCCAAAATCACAGCCTCCGGGGAAAGTGACAACGGCTTTTTTAAATTTGCCCAGAAGGGCGCCCATCAAATAATAAGAAGCGCGAAGTTTGCTTATCTGGCTGTCTGTCGCCACATATGAATTTATTTCCGATACATCGACTTTAATCGTCGAACCGTTAATATTTTCGATTTTCGCGCCGAGATTAGTCATAATGTCTTTAAGAATTGCTATATCTAATATATCGGGAACATTTTCAATTACACAACTGCCTTCAGAAAGAATTGTGGCAGGGAGTATCGCAACAGCGGCGTTTTTCGCTCCGCTTACTGTAACTTCTCCCTTTAGCCTCTTTTGACCGTGAATAATTAATTTTCCCAATATAAAACACCATCT
>JAAYXD010000005.1 GCA_012516065.1 Clostridiaceae bacterium | reverse complement strand
CTGCCAATAATTCATATGCTACTCCATTTTACTTGGTTCAACCCCAACATTTGACGTTGAGCCTTTATTTCTAATCTTATAATCAGGGGTAAACATACAGTGCATATTGCAGTGTGTCGGAATTGGGCTTTAAGTTTGCATTTTTCCCATTATGCTGCGTAGTTCTTGTTTGGAAAATATAAAAAATATCTCCAAACTCCTTGTATTTTTTGTACAATAAAAGAAGGTAAGTAACGCGCGGAGGTTTATCATGTGGTTTTATATAATACCTGGTGTATTTTTTATCTTTGTAGGGTTGACGGTTCATGTGTTTAAATGGTATTTCCTAATCTCGGGTTATAACACGATGCCGAAAGAGAAAAAGGCGAAAGTCGACGTAAAAGGCCTTAGTCGTCTGATAGGGATATATTCCTATATAAATGGCGGCGTTTTAATCACGATGGGTGTGTTGAAAGCTTCAGGTCTTCTTAAACAGGCTCTGGTACCGGCTTTTTTATTTATTGGCATTTCGACAGTTTATCTTTTGATTAAAGCTCAAAAATATGATGGGAATATTTATGATGAAAATGGAAAGCTGCGAAAGGGAGCATGGAAGCAATTTGTTTTCCCTGTCGGTGTTGTCGCTGCCGTATTAATTCTTGTTATCGCACTGATGTTTTTCTCTTCTCAACAGACCAACGTGACTTTTATTGATGATGGAATACAAATCCACGGTATGTATGGCGATATTTATGTCTGGGATTCAATTAAGACTGTCAGGCTGATGGAAGAGCTGCCTGTTATTGAGTGGAGAACCAACGGCTCAGCTTTAGGTTCAAACCTGAAGGGATATTTCAGGGCTAAAGAATTGGGTACAGTGAAGTTATTTGTAAACGCTGAAAAACCCCCTTTTATATATCTTGAAACGGATGAAGGGGTTACTATCTTCAATATGGGTAATGAGGATGAAACAAAGAAAATATACGAGGAAATGCTTGGAAAGGTAAAAAAACCTTAGGATATCGGATAATGAGCGCAGGATTTATCCATAGCCCTTGTTAATGGATGAATAAAACCCTTGATATGTATTTTCGGAACATATCGAGGGTTTATTTTTTTACAAAATTTATCTCTGAATTTGAATTGACAGAATAAATTAGATAATACTGTAACAACCAATATAGTGTTAACATAAAATAATTCTATAAGACAACTTTATACAGGGAGGAATGAAGAATGCTCTCGAGCATTGAATTTATAAAACAATCTCTGGCTTTGCACCTGTTTTTTGCAAGGATTATGAAAGAACACTCATTTTTCCTTGAAGTAGGGTTTACGCCGAGGGACGCAGATTTTACACAGCGCGCGGACGCTTTTCGCAGGGAATTTGACGGTATCCTGGGAGAAGCCATTTCTCTTGCAAACGGTGTTGTCAGTCCCAGGGTTCTTCAGTCCGGAGAGGTAATAACGCCTTTTACATTGGATGCCGAAAAGGCTACGATATTTTTCACGGGAATACAGATACCGACTCAACTGACAAAAGCGGAAGCGGATCTCATAGGCGATGATATTAAAAAAGCCAAATCCGGGCTTGAACGGAAAGTAGCCCAACTTAACCAAAGAGCAATAGAAGCAACCGCTGCATTGATACGGTTTAAAAAGAATATTTTATCCAATGTTTTAAGTTGCAAAATGTTCACATTTAATTATCCGCTGCTGATTAGACACATAATGCGTGAGGCAGAACTATATCTTTCACAGCTTATGAGACTTCAAAGGAGAGAAGAGATAATTCTGAGAAGGGAAGCATTGGAACTGGAGTTTTTCTGGAACAGGCAGATGGCGGAACATGCCAAGTTTATCCGTGGCCTGCTTGATCCTACGGAAGATGCTCTTATCGAGCAAGCTAATGATTTTGGGAAAGAGTTTGATAAATTGACGGCAGAAGCAAAAGCTGCGATTGACAGGACCACTCCGCAGCAGGCTAAAATTACCGTCAAAAGCTTAAAGGCAACTGAGGATTTACGGGACTTTAAAGCTCAGGGTACGAGGGGTATTCTTGCATGCAGGATAAGATCGATTATTATACCTCTTTTGGGTGATCATGTACTGCGTGAGGCGAACCATTATTTACGGCTGCTTAAAATGTTTGAAAGGTACTAAATAAGGTATTTGAATTTACCGGAGTTAAGAAAGAATTTGAAAGATATAAGATACTATTCAATAATTAACATGGCTGTTCTATAATGTATAATGAATTGTTATCCATTCCCGGATCACTGCTTAAAGATTATGCAGACTGCCGGGTTTTTGATGTTTTGCTGAAGGACAGGCACCCTTGAATCTTTTTTTAAAATCCTTTGCACCGGTAAAAATTAAATTAATATTGGAGGGCGGTACTATGCTGGAGTACAAAATTGTCGAGAAGGCGCAGTTTACTGTAATGGGTAAAGCAAGACGCTTTGATACGGAAACTGCTTCCAGTGAAATTCCAAAGTTTTGATTAGGGTTTGCTAACCGGAGTCGGAATGCAAACCCTAAAATTTTAATTCAGTAAAAACATTTACAAGCAGTAAAATATTATGTAGAATAAAATACGTTATGTATACCTTTCGGATGCATATCTGATAGTTTCGTTAGTTATAAGTTTAATTTTCCAGTCAGTGCAACTCGAAAGCGAGCTGTTTAAATGGGGGGGCAGTTAATGACAAAGCAAAACTTTGAAATTAAGAATGAGAAGATTCGTAATGCATTTCTTGAACTTAAAAGGAACAATCCGGAAAAATTAAAAAGCAGACTAAAACTATCATGGAGCAACTGGGGATTCGGTCTCGAACCGCTTGCGGAATCCGCGGCGCGCCTGCAGCGGGCGGGAATAAAATACATCGAGCTTCACGGCAACCATTATGGACCGGATCTTGGGTACAAGCCGGATGAAACGCTGAAAGTTCTTAATGACTTCGGCATCAGTGTCTCGGGGATCTGCGGCATGTTTTCCGCAGATAATGATCTATCAAGCAACCGCCCTATGCAAAGGCAGGCCGCGGTGGATTATATAAAAAGGGAGCTTGAATTCGGAGCAAAAGTAGGCGCTTCCTATATGCTGATTGTACCGGGGGCTGTCGGAAGGCCCGGGGCCTATGATAATACCGAATTCGAAAGAAGCGTGGAGACACTTGGCCTCGTAGCAGATCTATTTGTAAAATACAATATCAAAGCTGCAATCGAACCGATAAGAGCTGCAGAGGTCAGTTTCATTCACACAATAGCGGAAGCAAAGGAATATATTGCCGCGGTTAATCATCCCGGTGTACGGCATATAAACGGTGATGTTTATCATATGCAGTCCGGCGAGTCACATATTGGTGAAGCAATACTTGATGCCGGTGAAATGCTTGTTAACCTCCATATGGCCGACAGCAACAGATGCGCTTTGGGAGAAGGATCGCTTGATCTGGATACTATAATAATGGCGTTATACCTTATTGATTACAATAACGGAGACAGGTTTGTAACTCCGGAACCCCTGGGGCCCGGCGGAGACCCATATCCCGCAATGAACGGAAAACCTGACAAGGCTTCCCTTGATAAGCTTGTAATGCAGACAGTAACTTATTTCAGGGAGAGGGAAGAGGCGCTTCTTGGTTGACATGCCAGGAGGGTGATATACTCCGTATATTTTAAAAAAATAAAGAATAACACGGATCAGAACAAAAAACCGTTTTGTTTTATGCGGTTTATGATTGCGGTTTGTACCTTTTCCGGTACTCTATCGGGGTGCAGCCCGCAATTTTTTTAAACATCTTTGAAAAATACGAGAAATGGGAATAACCTACTGCCGATGCTACAGCACTGACCGAGAGATCCGTAGAAACGAGCAGTTCCCTTGCCTTTTTGAACCGTTCCTGGATCAGATAATCCGATATTGAGAAGCCTGTCCTTTTTTTGAATACTTTTGAAAGATAATCGGGACTGAGAAAGGTATACTGCGCGATTGTTTCCCGTGAAAGATCTTCCTCGTCCAGATGAAGCGCAATATATTCCTTTACTGTTTCCACAACATCGTTAGGTCTTTCGACAGCATTGATCCTTTCCATTGTTTTCCGGATGATATGCCTTACCCATATGTTCATCTCCTCTATGGAATTGACGGCCTTATCCTCCAATTCGATAGTAAGAGCATCATTAAAAATTTCACTTGCTGAAATATTATTTTGATTAAGAAGCAGATATATCATCTGAAGAAAGTCCTGCCGGAACTGCCTGAGCGTGCTTGCATTGATATTCCCTGTCCGGGAAAGCACCTTAAAATATACAAATATCTCTTCGATGGCTTCTTTTTCCTTGCCTTTCTTCAGCAGTGTCGTCCAAAGCTCGATATTGGGAGTATTTACTTCGGCTTTTTTTATCGCTTCGTGAATTTCTATAACCTGGTTCAGCAATACATTTTCATTTTTCAATGTTTTCAGAACCGCTATCACATTTGAAAAATCGGAAACACTCGACATTTCGCCGATAAAGCATGATACGTCGCAGTAAACCTTATTGCAGGTGCGTACCAGCTCTTCGCAATATTCTCTTAAAGTTTCCCTCATTAAGTGTTCCGGGTTTTCAAAAGAAAGGATGATAATATAATCCGTATTGTTGAGTTTGATAATCCGGGTTGAAAACTCTTCTTCCGTAAAGATCCTGTATATAGACTGCTTAATCACATGCTCAATGATTTTTTGATTCCTTGCGCTCAGTTCTTTTTGATACCGCTGAATTGTCAGCAGGATTGGGAAGAACTTCATATCCATCGTGATCGGAATGTTCATGTCTTCAATCATTGATTTAATGGCTTCCCCGGATGAAAGCTCCATATTGTTGATCAGGTTCAGCCAAAAGCTCTCCATTACGAGAGGGGTGATCCGTTTCCACAATTGCTGATAGTCATTTATCCTAAGTGTCTCTGTTTTCTTTTTCAGCACATTTTCCGCTTTTTTTAAAACGGAATTCAATTCTTCCGGATCTACCGGTTTCAGCAAATAATCAATACATCCAAGCCGCAGTGCCTGTCTTGCGTATTTAAAATCAGAGTGGCATGTAAGCAGAACGGATACGGTATCCTGGCTTCTTTCCTGCCCCCATTCCAACAGTTCAATTCCGGTTCCCTGCGGCATTTCGATATCACAAAGCAGGATATCTATTTTTTTGCTCGACAAAATCTCTTTAGCCTGATGGATATTATTTGCCGTAAAAAGATCATCTACCGGAATGCCGGTACTGTCTATAATGTTCTTAACTTTCTGTATGTCGTGGTTATCATCGTCAACAATCAGAATCGAATACACCTTTTCCCCCCTTTTCTATGACAGATTTCGCATTATATTAAAATCGGGAGAAACCGGTAAGTAAATTTCAATTTTTGCCCCGTTGGAATTGGAAAAACGAATATCCGATTTTCCTTTGTAAAGCAGTGCTATTCTTCGTTGAATATTCATTATCCCCATGTGTTCGCTTTTCTTTTGAGGGAAAATATTTTCAGTGCTTTGGAACATACGCAAACAATCCTCCGGAAAACCGTTCCCGTTGTCCTTTATTATGATTTTGATGCAATCTTCCTGTTTATATTCGGCAAAATCAATATTCACCGATATGGTAACCGATCCGTCTTCAGATGCCGAATACTTGATCGCGTTTTCCAAAAATGTCTGGACAATCAGCGGAGGAACAGGCGTATCATAAAGAAAGTCAGGCACTGTAAAAGAATATGTCAGCTTGTCCTTCAGGCTCATTTTCTGGATACGCAAATAATCCTCACAATGACTGATCTCATCCTTTAAAAGGACAAAGTTGAAGTGGTTGGTATAGATAAACCGGTAGTACCGGATCATGCAGAGAGTCATTTCTTCAACCAGTTTATTGTCTTTTGATCCTGAAAGATTGTATAAGATATTCAGGGAGTTTATCAAAAAATGCGGGCTTTGCTGCATTTGCAGACGATAAAGTTCCTCGTTCAGCGCGGTATTTTTTTCGTGCTGTACGCTTATTTGCAGATCCTGGATCTGCGTAAGCATATTATTGAAGGTTTCTTTTACTATTTCAAACTCGTCCGATGTTGTTTTTAAGTTAATCCTTACGTTTAAATCTCCATTCTTTACTTTCTTCATCGAAGCCACTAAACTTTTCAGCGGCAGCAAAATATCCTTATTGATAAAAATCAAGTAAGCGGGGATGATGATAAAACAGAGAACGAACAAAATAACAAAAGAAAAACGAAGGATATGCGGAAGATAATTCAACGTATTTTTCTCCGGTATAAGGACATTCAGCCTGAAATCCCCTTTGGAAGAACTGCGGGAGATAAATTGGTAATTCGCTTTTTTTCCGTTTTGTGTCAGTTTAACCAGGCTGTTTTCGCCATGAATCGAATCAAGATCCAGGTTGTTCAGCGGCGTCAATACGGTGCCGTTTATATCCGTGAAGAAAGTATAAATATTTTCCCCGAGGTCAACCAGCGTCATCGGAGTTTTAAGGCTTTCCATCTGTATGCATGCTCCAAGATACATGTTATTTGACTGTATGATACGCA
Source organism: Clostridiaceae bacterium (assembly GCA_012516065.1). GTDB lineage: Bacteria > Bacillota > Clostridia > DSM-8532 > DSM-8532 > DTU069. The sequence continues at coordinate 42,001 of JAAYXD010000005.1, read as the reverse complement.
TCAGGTAATGAGAGTCTTCTATCGTATAGACCTTCCAGTTGTAGAAGTCGACAGCATCGGTTTCAGCGTTATTTTGAATGTATGTGCTGATCTGATCCCGCTTTTTGTATTCCATACTGTTTTTATTTACACTTAAGAAAGTATCCGCTTCCGGAAGATATGCAAAAAAACAATCAACCGTTTTATATACGAGGATATCGTTTGCAAGTTTGTTCTTAAGAGAAATCCTCGCCAGGTTGGAAGTCATGTCGGTTTCATCTCTTTTAATTGCCTGGAGATTATCATCATAGTAAATTGTCAGGCTCAGGTACTGTTCGATATCCGTCAGTGCGGTATCAACCTGGTTCAAATAGAGTGCAACCATGTTTTCATATGATTTCGATACCTGGGTACGCACAAGATAAACGGCATAAATGTTTGTTAATACCAGTAAAATGACAATCGGAACAGCGAAGCATAAAAAACTGCGAATCAACTTGGTACGGATTGAGTTCAAAAAATTTACCCTCCTAATTTTCCGAAAAAGTCCGGGAGATGCTAATTTCATTTTATTTTATAACGATTTCCCTGTCAAATAACCTTCCTAAAATGACTTGAAAGTAACAATTATAGGTCTTAAAAGTGATAGAAAGGATAAATGCGCGAGGCATAAAATCAAAATGTACAGGTCAAAAAGCAGACATCTCTATATCTATCAAAAAGAGCGGAAACTGAAATGGGGGAATAACATGAAATATATCGCCGAAAAATATCCAATCATAACGGACAGGATTGTGACAAACCCTCATGAAGGGCTGATCATTGGCAACGGCGACTTCGCGGCAAACGTAACTTTTTTGTCCCATGAAATTATCCTGTATCTCGGTAAGAATGATATCTGGGATTCGAGGATAGACAATAATGCAAAAAATCAAACATTAACCCAGGATGACCTGATCAGGTATGAAAGGGATTACGGATTTGAATGGCCGGAAAATTGCGACAATATCCTGACGCGGTTTGCAAACTGGGAGGGTAAGCCGGAAGGCGTCGACGTGGTTTTTGGTTCGCTTGCAGAGGAAAAGGAACGATGCGGCAAACTCGTTTTATGGTTCGGCGGATTCGGTCTGAGAAGAGCCGGGCGTATTCGAATTCGTCATTGCGGGTTCAGTAATACGAAAATTTATGCTAAACTAAATATAAAGAATGGTTTGTTGGAGTCCACGGTTGATTTAGGCAGGAGCAAGCTGCATTTCAGCGCTTTTATACATAAAGAACTGAATACGCTGGCAATGAAAATGTCTCTTGAGGGCGATACCACCGCGATCCAGATATTTGTCGAGAAGGAACCGGATTATGCGGATCCGACAATGCCTTTGCCGAAAGTGGAACTGCTTACGGATCACAGCGGTACGATAACACAGCTTATACCGGGCAAATTCGATACACCGGATTTCAGTTGGAGCATTGCGTCGTCCTTCCCGGAAACTGTTGATAAAAACTCAAATGACAAGATCCCGGTTCTCGATATGGCTTACGCGCTTGCACAGTCTCTCCGCCTGAATGACGGAAACGAAATCACATTGTTTACCGGTATTTCAACGGACCGTGAAAACTACCCGGATACCCGGGAGCGGGCTATCCGAATCATGGGAGAGAATACGATAGAGCGCTATAACCGGTTGCTTGCGGAAAGTGAGAAGCTTTGGGAGAAATACTGGGAATCTTCCAGTATTGAAATAGAAGATAAGGAACTTGAATCTGTCTGGTACAGAAATCTTTACGGTTTTGCCTGCCACATGAAACGCGGGGCCCAGGCTCCTTCTCTCTGCGCAAATGTCCCTATTGACGATAACTGCGACTTCCATTCCCGCTACACATGGAATCATAATGTGCAAAAATGGTTCGCCGCTGCGCTGCCGGTGAACCGTCTGGAGTGGTATGACGTATTTGCGGACCTTATACGCCAGCATATGCCGACATTTGAATACTTTTCCGAAATGATATTCGGGATAAAGGGCGGAGTTTACTGCGATCTCAGCAGTATTCCCTATGCTCCTCCACATCGTGCCATCGTGAATAATAAATGGGGACGCGCGCTGTGTCATACCGGCTGGCTTTCTTTGATGCTTTGGCAGCACTGGGAATTCACGCATGATACGGAATGGTTGAGGAAGAACGCATATGATTATATTAAAAAGGCTGCGGTTTTTTACAGCGAATATTTGAAGAAATACCAGAAGGAAGACGGCGATATCTATCCGTCTATGCGCCTGGAAGAACCCGGATGGTGCAAAGGTTTCGTAGGAAACCGGAACAACGTGACCGATATCGTTATGTTCAGGAAAGCCTTTGAGTGCGCTATCAGCGCATCGGAAGTACTTGGGGTTGATGAGGAAGAACGTGAAGACTGGGCACAGGCTCTTAAAAAAGTACCGGAAATCGAGTATGGATGGACAGAAGATAACCAGGGCTGGTATGCATTTTGTAAGGATTGGGATAAATTCGATTCCGTTATCCGCGGAAAACGACTCTCTGAATTTGCGGATATGGAGTGGCGGCTGGAGTATGCCCGTACTAATCGCTGGGGATGCGGCGGATGGCTCGTGTATCCCGGTGAGTACCTGGACGGCGATGAAGACGGGGGGCTTGCTGAAGTAGTTCGTGACATGCTGAGAAGAACAAATATCCTGCGTCCAAAAGGTACGGCTACTCCGGCGCCGCTGCATGCGATTTCCGCGATGATGCCGTTCGTTCGTCTCGGATTAAAAGAGAAATTCGATGAAATTCGTACCGCTTTGCTGAACCATCGCTTTGACAATGGTTTATACTGTTCGGTTTCATATGCGGAAGGGCAGCTGCTGGTCTGGGTAAGCAATAACTGGAGGATGGTTGAAAATCAGTTCCAGGGTATTATGTGTATAACCGAAATGCTGCTGCAATCGCAAGGTAATATAATAAGGCTGTTCCCTTACTGGCCTGAGAATAAAGCGGCGAAATTCGAGCGGCTCAGAGCCCGCGGTGGTTTCTTTGTATCGGCCGAAAAAGATAAAGACGGGCTTATTGCATTAAAGATAGAAAGTACGGCAGGAGGAAAATGCCGTATAAGGTGGACAGAAAAGAAGGAGCCCGTTATTACTGAAAACGGTGCCGTTGTTCCGTTCGAAATAAAGGACAATATGCTTGTTTTTAATACGGAAGCCGGCAGGATATATGATTTCAAATTTTAACAGGAAGGGACTGGTATAAATGAGAATTATAGATGCTGATGTACATCTTGCACCGATAAGGGAGCAGGGGATCGACGCAAGTATCGAAACCACCATATTGAAAATGGACCGCGCAAAGGTGGACCAGGCATTGGTATGGTTAATCCCGCCCTACCTGAGGCATATTGACGACTCGAATGCTTACATCTATGAAGCGACACGGAAATATCCCGATCGTTTCCTGGGATTCGGCTGGGCTGATCCGAATCTTGGAGTTGATAAAGCAATCGACTCGGTGAAAAAGTGCATATACGAATACGGTTTTCACGGCGTGAAACTGAATGGGGCACAAAACAGCTACTATATTGACAATCCCGAATATGCCCCGGTAATTGAGGAGATTGCAAAAACCAAAAAAGCTTTGGCTCTTCATGTAGGAGCGGATGCATTTGAATTCACGCATCCGTTTCGCGTAAGAAAAATCGCGAAGGAATACCCTGAAATGAAAATATTGGTGGCGCACATGGGCGGCGTCGGCCATGCCGATTTAACGGATGCTATGATCGAAGTCGCACAGGAATGCCCGAATATTATGCTGATTGGCAGCATGGTCAGGACAAATGCGATATGGAAAGCGATCGAACAATTGGGAGCGGACAGGGTCTGTTATGGGAGCGATACTCCTTTTGACATCATGCATGCATGCGTAGGTAAATACAAAGCGCTCATTGAAGATTTGCCGGTCGATGATCAGGAAAAAATCATGGGGGGCAATCTTTTGAGGACATTAGGTTTTTGAAGTGAACTTAACAAATGCGGGAGGGGGGTGTAACCAGATAAAAGATAAATTTACGAATAGTCCTGAAGGCTATTCACGGAGTTTGCATTACTTTGCAAACTTGGAAGGAAAAAAGATGATGGAAAGTGTAATAATGATGAAGGGGGAAAAAACAATGATAAGAAAACCAGGTTTCAAACGTATATTTACATGTGTTTTGGCGACGTTAATGTTGATGGTCCTCGTAGCAGGATGCGGCAACAGCACAACACCGGGCACTAACGAACCTCAGACAAAACCCGATAATACCGCGGGTACGCCTACCACGCCTGCCACGCAGGAAAAACCGGCAGAGATAGTTTTTGCTCTGCTCGCTGACAATTCACCGCGTACGGCAGACGCTCCGCTGATTGAAGATGCGATTAATGAAATTACTCTTAATAAGATCAATACAAAGGTGTCACTGCAGCTCTATCCGTACTCAAGCTATGATCAGCAGATTACATTGATGCAGTCGGGAAATGAACCGTTGGATTTGATTTTCGTAACGAATGCCAATTATTCTTCTTATGTAAGCAGAAACCAACTGCTTCAACTGGACGAGCTGATAGACAAATACGGAGCGGGCATCCGTGAGGCACTTGGAGATTATCTCGACGCTACCGCTATAGACGGAAAACTGTATATCGTTCCTACCATACGCGACCTCGCAAAATACTATGCGGTAAACATGCGCAAGGACCTTGTTGACAAATACAACATTGATACCAGTGCCATAAAAGATATATATGACCTGACTCCTATCCTCAAAAAGGTCAAGGAAGGCGAGGGAGCAGATTTTTATCCTCTGGTAACAGCCGCCGCCGGCAGATCAATTCTGAGCTATTACGTCAAATATGACCCGCTGGGTGATGCAATCGGCGTATTGCTGAACGATGGACTGGATAATACTAAGGTAGTACTTTACGAAGAAACAGAAGAATACCGTGAACTGGTTAAATTGGTACATGACTGGTACGAGGCCGGTTATATCATGAGAGACATAACAACTACACAGGAAGGATATTCCTCTTTGCTTAAAGCCGGAAAAGGATTTGCGTACCTGAATGGCGCCAAGGCAGGATATGCTGAACAGGCTACCAGGAATGTCGGTGCTCCGATCCTTACAATACCGCTGACTCCTACCATTGCAAACACCGCCAGTGTGACCCAGGTTAACTGGGGTATATCCGTAACAAGTAAATATCCTGATGCCGCTACCAAATATCTGAATCTGATGTACTCCGACAAGGATCTTGTTACATTGCTTTGCTGGGGTATTGAAGGCAAGCATTATAAGATATATGAAGACGGTTTTGCTTATTATCCGGAAGGTGTTGACGGAGATAGCAGCGGATGGACGCTCAACATGGGTTATGCAATGGGCAACCAGTTCCTTTCTCCTCTGTGGAGAGGCGAACAGCCCAATCTGTGGGAACAGATGAAGAAAGATAATGATACTGCATTAAGGTCCAAAGCGCTTGGTTTTACATTTAACAGCGAGAACGTAAAGACAGAGCTGGCTGCTGTCAACTCCGTACGTTCACAGTACAGAATGCTTATCGAATGCGGTCTGGCCGATCCTGACAGCGGCATTATTGAAGAATATGTTGCCAAAATGAAGGAAGCCGGCGTTGATAAGATTATAGCTGAAAAGCAGGCACAGCTTGATGCATGGCTGGCTAAAAAGTAACAATGTCCGCTTCGTGATTTAGATTTATAAATATGAAAAACAGTTGATCTGCAGTTCTACCCTGGCAGCATTGCTTTAACTCAGACTGCAGATCGACTGTTACTAAAAAGGGGTTATCACTATGCTGGCGAATTCTTCAAAAACCAATAAGTCTTCAAAATCATTAATGCGGAAGTTTCCGATATATCTTATGATGGCTCCGGGATTTATATATTTATTCTTTAATAATTATATTCCGATTGCCGGCCTGGCTATTGCTTTCAAGGATATTGATTTTCGAAAGGGCATTCTGAAAAGTGACTGGATAGGTTTTAGGAATTTTGAGTATTTATTTAAAACGAAAGATGCGCTGATTATTACAAGAAATACTTTGATGTACAATGCTGCTTTTATTTTGTTAGGTATCGTGTTTGGCGTTATTGCCGCTCTTTTAATGAATGAGGTTTCAAATAAGCGCCTTTTGAAGTTTTACCAGACGGCTATTCTTTCGCCTCAGTTGGTTTCATGGATCGTTGTAAGCTATTTTGTATATGCTTTATTAAGCATTGACAAGGGCATGGTTAACAATCGAATTTTGCCTCTATTGGGAATGAAGGAAATTTCATGGTACACGGAGCCTAAATACTGGCCGTTTATTATTACTATTATGCAGATATGGAAAACTATAGGGTTTAATAGTATTATTTACCTGGCAACAATAGTCGGAATAGACAGTGAATATTATGAAGCAGCCACATTGGATGGCGCCTCAAGGGGCCAGCAGATTATTCATATCACGCTGCCTTTGCTTGTCCCTACTATTGTAACCCTTTTTCTCATACACGTAGGGAGAATTTTCTATGCGGATTTCGGGCTGTTTTTCCAGGTGCCGATGAATTCAGGGGCATTGTTCAGCACAACAAATGTTATAGACACCTATGTATACAGGGCACTGCTTCAGTTAGGGGATATCGGCATGTCTGCAGCCGCCGGATTTTATCAGTCGATCGTCGGATTCGTCCTGATCGTAATCTCCAATTTGATAATCCGGAAATTCAATAAAGAGAATGCCTTGTTTTAAAGTATTTGTTTACAGAAAGAAAGGGTAATCGGATCATGAAGTCTAAATTGAAGCAGAACAGAATAAATACTTTTGTTGCGTGTGTAATCCTTACCATAATATCAATCTGCTGCATTATACCGTTTTTATTACTGGTGATCGGTTCTTTTACCGATAACAATGTAATCATTAATGAAGGGTACAGTTTTTTCCCGTCGAAATGGAGTGCAGCCGCTTACGTATACTTGAGCAAAGATTTTGAAGCAATGGTAAACGCATACCTGGTGACCGTTTTTACAACAGTGTTTGGGACCTCTTTAGGACTTTTAATTTCTTCAATGCTTGCATATGGTTTAGCGCACAATAACCTGAAGGGGAGCAGAATACTTAACTTTTTGGTTTTATTTACAATCCTGTTCAATGGTGGCCTGGTTCCTACCTATTTGATGTATACTCAGCTTTTTCGTATCAAGAATACGATTTGGGCACAGGTTTTTCCATCCCTGCTGGTAAATGGGTTTAATGTGATGCTGCTCAGGTCCTATTTTAGAACGAACATTCCGCAGGAACTCTATGAAGCGGCCCGCATAGACGGCGCAAGTGAGGGGCGTATATTTTTTAAGATTTGTCTGCCCCTGTCCCGTCCTATTTTGGCAACTGTCGGATTAATGCAGGGATTGGCTTACTGGAACTCGTGGTTAAACGGATTGTATTATTTGTCGGATACAAAATATTACAATGTTCAAAATGTACTGAATCGTCTTCTGCTGGATATCCGTTATCTGAAGTCCGGCTTTTTCGGGGATATGGCCGGTGAAATGCTCGCAACCATGCCGACGGATTCCGTTATAATGGCAATCGCGGTAGTCGGTGTGGTACCAATGCTGTTCATCTATCCTTTCTTTCAGAAGTACTACGTCAAGGGTATTACATTGGGCGGTGTGAAAGGTTAACTCATATATACTGTTTTTCCGTGTAATCATATCAGCCGGGGGATATTGGAATCAGTTCCCCTGGTTTTGCATTTTTCTGTCTGTTATATAATCCGAAATCTTCCTGACAAGATGCGCGGCAAAATACAACAAGGATGATAACAGCGCTATTGACGCGCCGGAAGCGATATTGAAGCGGTATGAAGCCCATAGTCCGGCAAAGCACAATACAAGACTGATGAATACCGATAACAGCATGATTGATTTCAAATTACCGCTGAAAAGCTTTGCAATAGCCGCAGGAGCGGTTAATAACGCGAGAACGAGCACGATTCCGACCGCGCGTATCAGAATAACTATTGTCAAAGCTATTATCACATGCAGAATATTGTTTATCAGGTTTACATTGATTTTCAGTACGGCGGCGAATTCATCATCAAACAAATATGCCCTGAAATAGTTATAGAACGCGATGATAAAGAAAATTATAACGGCATCAAGAATAACGGTAAGCAGTAAATCGGTTTTTGATACGGTTAAGATATCACCGAACAAATATGAAGAAATATCGGGCGGATAACCCGGAGTAAACGATATGAAGAGAATGCCCAAAGCCATTCCCGCAGACCAGAAGATTCCGGTTGCTATATCTGAATTTCGGTGCGATTTTTTGCCGATATAACCGATTCCTATCGCGGCTGCAACGGCAAAGACAAAAGCGCCGATAATAGGCTCGATTCCGAGGAAATAGCCTAATCCTACGCCTCCGAAAGAGGTATGCGATATACCACCGCTTATCATGACAAGCCTTTTTAAAATTATAACCGTTCCGATAATTCCGCATGCAATGCTTATAAGTATTGAGCAAAGAAACGCGTTCTGAAGAAAATTGTATTCAAACAGCGCTTTTAACATACCGTCACTCCCCGTGATCACGCAAAACTCTATGGGGAACACCGTGCGCAATCAAATCAACGGGACACCCAAAAGTTTTTTGTATAATATCATTATCAAGCTCAATTTCACCGTGATAAAACAGTCTTTTGTTAAGGCACGCAACATTTTTAACATATGATGATATCGCCGCGGTGTCATGCGTGATAAGAATAATTGTCACCGAGCGGTTAATCTCCTTTAAAAATTCATAAATCTGTGTTTTTGAGTCATTATCAACATTTGCGGTAGGCTCATCCAAAAGCAGCAATTCAGGTTCCGTGGCAAGGGCTCTCAGAATCATAACCTTTTGAAACTGCCCGCCGGATAATTGGGAAATCTGCCTGTTTCTGAGATGGGTTATATTAAGCCTGTCAAGCATGCTTTCAGCTATTTCGTAATCTTTTTTTGAGTAGCGGTGGAATAAACCTGTCCGTCCATGCAGCCTTCCAGTTAAAATAACATCGATAACGCTGATCGGAAAATCGTGAATAAAATGCGAAAACTGAGGAACATAACCAATCGGATCGGCGTATTTTTCCGGGTCCCGGCCGAATATTCTGATTTCCCCGTGCTGGGGCATGACTATTCCGAGAACCGACTTGACAAGTGTACTTTTTCCTCCGCCGTTCGGCCCGATGATTGCAAGAAAATCCTTTTCGGCTACGGTGAGATTAATGTCCGATAAAGCACATGTTTTGTTATAGAAAACGGTCAGGTTTTTTATTTCTATCGCATAATTCATTTCTTGCACCTTTTTTCATGCCTATTCGAATGACTTAACCAGTTCGGCGGCTATTTTTTTAATATTGTCGATATAATCGGGGGCGAGGGGAGTTACCTGAACCGCCTTTCCTCCTATTTCATCGGCAAATACCCTTGACTGCTTGCTGTCCATTTCGGATTGGTAGAAAACCGTCTTTATATTCTGTTCCCTCGCAATGTCTATAACTTTCTGAAGGTTAAGCGGGGCGGCTTCCTTGCCTTCTTCCTCTATAGAAACCATATTAAGCCCATAATCGTCGGCAAAATAGCCAAGGGAAGGATGATATACAATAAAGGTCCTGTTCCTATAATTGCTTAATAACCTGCTTATTTTTTTATCGAGATCAATCAGCTTTTCAATATATTTTTGCGCGTTTTCTCGGTATTTTTCACTGTTGTCTTTATCAATATCCGACAGCTCCTGCGAGATTATGTCGACCATTACCGCAGCCCGTTTGGGTGAGAGCCATATGTGCGGGTCTCTATGACCAGGCACGATTTCGATTTCCGGATAATGTTCTTTTACCTTGCCGGCCAAATCCACTATTTTTATGTTTCCGTTAATGTCCTTAAGCTTGTCAAGTATGCCTACTTCGGCGGGAACACCAATCGAAAAATAAATAGAAGAACGGCTTAGTTTTTCAAGTTCAATGGGCGACGGGGCATAAGTTTCAGGGCTTTTGCCGGGAGGAATGGCCGTGACTATATCAATGCTGCCGCCGGTAACTTCTTTTACAAAGGTCTCCTGCGGGACGATTGATACGGCAACCGTAAACCTGGCGTCTTTTTTATCCGTACCGGACGCGCATGAAACTGTAAGCAGTATTTGTAAAATAATTACCAAAGCAGTAATAAGCCTAAATACTGTTTTCATTTGCCCACCTCGCATTCTACGATATTAGGCAATATCATTATAAATCATATCGGCGTCAAAATGTCAACCCGTTTGCCGTACAGATTCAAATCATTATGTTGTGAATCTCATAACGCTGTTCATTAACTGGTCGGCACCTTCTTTTGCGAAATTGATCCTTTCAACGACATCACTTGTCATAGCGGCAACGGCGGCAGCTCTTTCTGCAATGTTAGTGGTTCCTGACGCCCCTTCGTTTGTCGCTGCGGTAACTTCATCTATCGCTTTTGTCATATTCCGGGTTACTTCGAGCAACTCGTGCGCGGTTGAGTTCAAGTCGGAAATAATAACGTTTATCCTGTCCGCATCGCCTTCATATTGCTCGAGTGTTGTGAGCATTGTGTTATAATCATTCCGGATATCCTTATCAACGTATGTAAGCAAATCATTCGAAGTTTCGGCAAGATTATTAACGGCTTCAATTATTTTTTCGGTTACTTTCTGTATTTCGGCAACCGCGTTTTTGGAATCATCGGCAAGCTTTCTGATTTCTTCCGCAACAACGGCAAACCCTTTACCCGCTTCACCCGCCCTTGCGGCTTCAATGGCGGCGTTCAGGGACAGCAGGTTTGTCTGCGCCGTTATCTGCAATATCGTATCCGCAAGGACATTAACCTGCTCAATGGCTTTGGACTCATCAAGAGCGTTTTGAAGCTTCTGCTTCACGCTGTTGAATACCTTGTTGCCGTTTTCATATGAAGTCTTGAAATTCCTGCCAAGTTCAACAGCCCGCGTGCTGATTTCATCCGCAATATAATTGCCGTCCTGAGCCTTGTTTTTTATTTGTTCAACGGCCATTTCGATTTCTTTTGACGTTGCGTTCATTTCTTCCGTAAAAGCGGCGGTTTCTTCGGTTCCTGCGGACAATTCTTCCGTGGTGGCCGAAATGTCTTCAATAGCCTCTCCTAACTTGCTCATATTGTTTTTTGTCAATAGGATTGCGTCATTCAGCATCGAAATTTGATCTTTTACCTCTTTGATCAGTTTTCTGAATTCGTTTCTCGCAATTGCCTCCGCGTTGATTATTATACCGAATTCATCCTTATCTTTCATAATCGATTCATAAGCGCTGTCACTCGTTAAGTCTAAATTCGACGTTTTTTCTATAAAACTGACCGTAGTTTTTGTTCTTTTATTTACACCGATGATTGTGATTATGCCAAAGAACAGAGATACCGCAACAGCGAGAGCGGAAATAACTAAAAGCGTATATTGCAGTCTGGCAATTAACCCGCTGCTCTGTTCAAGAATGTCGACGCTGTACTCGTCAAGGATTTCCTCAATCTGATTGATTGCCTCCCTTGCCGAATCAAAGTATTTAAGACTTTCAGCTTTGTTTTTTACGGTATGGCTTACCTCGTCAAACTGTTCCCGCCACAATCTGAAGTCTTTATCAAAAAGATCGAACAGTTCGGGCAGCGACATCCGGGAGGCAGGGTGAAGATAGCCCTCAAATTTGGAGATATTGTCGAAGATAATGGTTCTTGCATTGCTAACCCGCTCAAGTGTCTGTGAAACATTTTCATTGTAAGAATCTTTCGCGGCATTTTTTCTTCCTGTGTAACCGCGTTCTCAAGGTTGTTTTGAGCAACAAGGGCCTGGTAGAAATCCCTGTCGGCATTGAACAGCCAATATGAGCTTTTATAAAACTCATCATACAAATTTGTGACAAGAAAGCCCATCAATGATTTCGAATAGGATATCGATGTTATGGAAACAAGTAATAGCGCAATTAATGAAAGCGCAAGCGGAAAAAACATTTTGTAGCGCAGCCGGATGTTGTGAAATCGAATGAATTTGGCCATTTATAAAGCCCTCCTTATATAAAAATAAAAACAGAAAAATAGTATTTTTTCGTAATATCGGGCAAAAACGCAACAGAGATTATAGCGTTTTTATGTCAACTTTATTTATAAAGAATGGTAAAGAAATAAATAAAAAAAAGCGGAGCATTATACTCCGCCTTTTATGTTATTCCGCTTTTTCTGCGGCATAATAAATTTTAATCCTTTAAGGTTGTATACATAAAATACTTGTAGCCGAGAGGTGATGAATAGAATCCATCAAGCTTCTCGCTCTTAAGATATATATCTACGTAATAGTAGATCGGGCAGAGAACCCATTCCTCAAACAGTATGTCTTCTGCCTGATGCATGAGCTTCATACGTTCCTCTCTGTCGGATGAACTCTTGACCTTCCTGATTATTTCGTCGTATTTCGGATTCGACCACTGCGCGTCGTTGTTTCCACTGCCGGTTATCCACATATCGAGGAACGAAATGGGATCGTTGTAGTCTCCGAGCCATCCGTTGCGGGCGATTTCGTATTCGCCGTTCTTGCGGGTATTAAGGAATGTATTCCATTCCTGTGAAACGAGTGTAATATTAACGCCTATCTTTTTCCACATATCCTGCAGGGCTTCGCCGATCATTTGATGCCCGGTGCTTTCGTTATACAGGTATTCAAAAGTAGGCAGGCCTTCTCCGTTCGGATACCCGGCTTCGGCAAGAAGCTGCTTCGCTTTTTCGAGATTCTTTTCATAAGCTTCTTTTGAAGGATCATAGTAATCGCCGCCAACCTCGCGGAATTCCTTCGTCGGATCGGCATCCGACAAACCTATCGGGACAAACGCTCCTGCAGGCTGCTGCCCTGCCTGGCCGATGTTCACGCAGATATAATCGCGATCGACTGCCAGCGTCAGTGCCTGACGAACCTTCGGGTTGTCCAGGTACGGCTTTTTTACGTTAAAGCTGATATAATATGTTCCCAGCTGCCCTTCGATATTGAATTCAGGTCTGTCTTTCCATGCATTGATTTCATCGTTTGGCATATCATCGGCAAACAGGATTTCCTCGTTCTCGAATGCAGCAAGAATAGCGTTCGAGTCATCCATAAGCACAAATTTAATGCGATCAGGTCCCGTTATTTTGGAAGCATTCCAGTAATTCGGGTTCTTTTTGTAAATCATATGCGAATCATGCACCCATTCTTCGAGCATATACGGTCCATTGCCGATGTAAGTCTTCGGATCGAGTGTCCACGTATCGGGATTTGCTTCGACTATGTCCTTGCGGACCGGATAGAATGTCGGGAATGCGCATAATTCAAGGAAGTACGGTGTAATAGCCTTAAGTTTTACTACAAGCGTTTTGCTGTCGGGAGCCGATACTTCAAGTTTTCCTTCTTCGTAGCCTGCAATCGACTCAAACATGTACTCATAGTCGGCCGCTGTTTCGGGATCGATTGCCCTGTTCCACGAATATACGAAATCTTCTGCCGTAAGCTCCTTACCATCACTCCATTTCAAACCGTCACGAAGTTTGAAAGTGTAGGTTAACCCGTCGTCGCTGATGGTACAGGATTCAGCCTGGCCCGGGACAGGTACCCCGTCCTTGTCGAGGGTATATAGCCCTTCAAATGCGTGAACGATGAGTGTGGCTCCATCAACCGCGGAATTCAGAGCCGGGTCGATAATGTCCGGTTCCGAACCTACATGCACGGCAAGTTCGGATATCGATTTTGTCTGTGGTGTACAGCCGCTCGCTGCAATTCCGAAAAGCATGACTGCCGCCAAAAGAATAGCAATTTTTTTCATGTTCTTCCTCTCCTTTTTTTATTTATTTTTTGCATAAATGCAATATGTTTAACCAGAAAAACCTGGTATGATAACATATTATCATAAACAGAATACCTAGTATAGATTGAGTTTAAAATCAATATCGTTCACGGGAAATATGAAAATTCTGCTTAATATTCAGTCCGCCACTCTGTCCAGATGATGACAGGCTGCAAAATGCCCTTTGGATACTTCAACGAGTTCCGGTTCCTGTTCTGCGCACAGTTTGTCCGCATAGGGACATCTTGTACGGAAACGGCAGCCGCTTGGCGGATTCAAAGGGCTTGGAACGTCGCCTTCAAGTACGATACGTTTCTTTTTGCGGCTTACAGCTGGATCGGGTATCGGTATTGCGGAGATCAATGAACGCGTATATGGATGTACGTTATGGAAAGTAAGTTCATAGCTTTCTGCAAGCTCCACGAGCTTTCCGAGGTACATCACGCCAATGCGCCTGCTTATATGCTTAACTACCGATAAATCATGTGCGATAAACAGGTATGTCAGGCCCATTTTTTCCTGCAGTTCTTCAAACATATTTACAATCTGCGCCTGTATTGAAACATCAAGCGCCGATACGGGTTCATCGCATACGATAAACTCGGGATCAACCGCAAGAGCGCGGGCAATACCAATCCTCTGCCGCTGTCCTCCGGAAAACTCATGAGGGAAACGGTTCGCATGCTCACTGTTCAGGCCTACGCATTCCAGTAACTGTATTATTTTTTCCGTTCTTTCTTTCCTGGTGCCGGCAAGTTTATGGATATCAATCGGCTCGCCCACTATATCTCCGACCGTCATTCTCGGATTGAGAGAAGAATACGGGTCCTGGAAAACAATCTGCATTTTCCTCCGGTACGGCATCATGTCGGCGTGAGTAATATCTACCCCGTCATATATTATTTTACCCGCGGTAGGTTCATATAGACGCAGAATCGTCCGGCCTGTCGTAGTCTTACCGCATCCCGATTCACCGACAAGACCGAGAGTTTCTCCTTTTTCTATATAAAAAGAAACATCATCCACCGCTTTTAAAAATTTATTTGCAAAAAGGCCGCTTCCAACAGGAAAATATTGTTTCAGGTTTTTTACTTCAATCAGGATGTTATTATCATTCGCAGCCATTAGCGATCACCTCCTGTTGCGGCTTCGTACCCTTTCTTCTGCAGGAGCCAGCACGCGCAGATATGTTTGTCTGAAATATTTGTGTATTCCGGCATCTTTCTTAAACAGATTTTCATGCAGCTGTCGCAGCGCGGTGCAAACGGGCATCCTGCCGGCGGATTCAGCATATCCACGGGAACCCCTTTTATGGGAACCAGTTTTTCGTGCTCTTTTTTATTCAGTTTCGGAATACTTTTCAAAAGTCCTTTTGTGTATTCATGCTGCGGGTTATAAAAAATATCATCTGCTGTTCCCGATTCTACAATCTTACCCGCATACATAACCGCGATTTTATCGCACATGCTTGCTACTATGCCAAGATCGTGGGTTATCAGAATAATCGACATATTGATTTTCTTTTTCAATTCCATCATCAGCTCTAATATTTGGGCCTGGATAGTGACGTCCAGTGCCGTGGTCGGTTCGTCCGCAATGAGAAGTTTCGGCTCACATGCGAGCGCAATAGCAATCATCACCCTTTGCCTCATCCCTCCGGAAAGCTCATGAGGGTATTGCTTCAGGCGTCTTTCGGGTTCGTTGATCCCTACAAGGCTCAGGAGTTCAAGCGATCTTTCATATGCTTGTTTCTTGTCCATTTTTGTATGCAGGAAAAGAACTTCCTGTATCTGATTTCCGACAGTGTAAACGGGGTTCAGCGAGGTCATCGGATCCTGGAATATAATGCTGACTTCATTGCCGCGGATATCCTGCAGCTCTTTTTCAGTCATTTCATGAATTTTGTGCCCGTTAAATTCGATAGTGCCGGATACGATTCTACCCGGATACGGAATCAAACCCATAATCGAATAAGCCGTAACGGATTTCCCGCTGCCGCTTTCACCGACGATGCCGAGGACATCTCCTTCCTCCATCCGGATGGATATATCGTTAATGGCTTTTACCTCTCCGGCGGGTGTAAAAAATGATACTTTTAAATTGTTTATATCCAACAGTGTTTTACTCATGATTTTATACCGCCTAATCTTTAAGTTTTGGGTCGAAAGCGTCCCGCAGTCCGTCACCTAGAAGATTGAATGACAGGATTATTATGCTTATCATTATTGCGGGAGCCATCAATCGATGCGGGTATGATCTAATCCCGTTAAGCGCCTGTGAAGCCATTGACCCAAGACTTGGCATCGGCGCAGATACCCCAAGCCCGATAAAACTTAAAAAACTTTCGGTAAAAATTGCCGATGGTATTTGCAATGTGGTAGTTACTATCAGCGGCCCGATTGCGTTT
The DNA here is from genome assembly GCA_012516065.1 of Clostridiaceae bacterium. GTDB lineage: Bacteria > Bacillota > Clostridia > DSM-8532 > DSM-8532 > DTU069. The sequence continues at coordinate 25,698 of JAAYXD010000005.1, read as the reverse complement.
GTCAGAAGATGTTTTCTTATAATCCTGCCGTGTGAAGCTCCCAGAGCTTTTGCGGCGGTTACATAATCCTGTTCCTTCAATGACAGGATCTGGCCGCGGACAATTCTTGCCATGCCAACCCAATACAGCAGTGAAAAAACAATAAATATACTTATTAGTCCTACTCCTACCGTCTCAATCCACGCAAATCCCTTTACATTGGCCGCCAAATCCTTAAGCGGATATTTGAGTGTAACCGAAAACAGAATAATAATAAGGATGTCAGGAACAGTATATATGATATCTACAATACGCATCATTATCATATCTATTTTTCCGCCGAAGTAACCGGAAATGGCTCCGTAGGTCGAACCAATAACCAATATGATGGCGCTGGCGACAAGGCCGACGAGAAGAGATATCCTGCTTCCCATCATTAATCTTACCGTAATATCCCTGCCCAGACTGTCGGTTCCGAGAAAATGCGGAAATACTTTTTCTCCCGCTGCCTTCCTGGCAAGTTCTTCTTTAGAGTACTGCATAATCCCCAGGTTTTCGCTGCCGCGGATCTGCTGTTCATATGAATAGGGATAAAACGCCGGCAAAATAAACGCGAATATCATTATAAAGATAATTACCGCGAGCGAAACCATTGCTACCTTGTTTTTTCTTAACCTGCGAAATCCGTCCTTCCAAAAGCTGACACTTTCCCGCATAACGACAAGGCTTTGCTTTTCGCTTTCGTCAGCCGGCAGAAAATCCGATACATCCAATTGAAAACTGAGGGGATTTCTTTTATCGCTCATAACTGTGCCACCCCCTACTTCAGCTTAATACGCGGATCTATGATTTTATAGGCAATATCCACGATTACATTAAGAACAATCAATAAAGTCGCAAGGAATATCGTTGTGCCCATTATCAACGGATAGTCGCGATCGGTTATTGAGCTTATAAATTCACTGCCCAGTCCGGGTATTGTGAATATTCTTTCCACAACAAAATTGCCTGTCATAATAAAGGCAAGCAGTGGTCCGAGGTAGGTAACAACAGGCAAAACCGCATTTCTCAGAGCATGCTTAAACAAGGATTTAAACCGGGAAAGCCCTTTTGCTTTCGCGGTGCGCATATAATCCTGCCCGAGCACATCCAGCATACTGGTCCGCGTAAGCCGGGCAATATAAGCTGTCGGATAAAATGACAGCGAAATAACCGGCAAAACGTAATGTGCCGGTGAAGTAAGTCCAAGTGTCGGCAAGATGCGCAGTACAACTCCGCAGACATACATCAGTACCGTAGCTACGACAAACGATGGTATCGCATTGCCGACCGTAGCTATCGCCATAATAGTTCTATCGAGCCATTTTTCCCGGTTCAGTGCAGCTATTGAACCCAGCGGTATGCCAAGGCAGACTGCCGTTAAAACTGCTATTCCGCCCAGCTTTGCGGATACGGGGAACCTTACGCGTATAATATCATTTACTTCCTGTCCGCGTTTCTTGAGTGAAGTACCTAAATCAAGCTTTAATACCAAGCGTTTCATGTAATTAATATATTGAACCGTAACAGGTTGATCCAAACCGTATTTTTTCTCAAGAGCTTCAAGTGTCTGAGGTGATGGCGCTTTTTCGGCAAGAAAAGGACCGCCCGGAACAAGAAACATGAGAAAAAAAGTAATGGTCGCAACGGCAAAGATTGTAACAATTGCAGATGCTACCCTCTTGATGATATAACCCCCCATTTATTTCACTCCCTGTGCAGACTTACTTTTAGCAAAATCAATGCCATTTGTTAAATATATAACGATACTTGATAAAGTCTCTTACCTCATATGCGGCGACCATATATTCCTCACAGAAGATGTAATATAGAATCCCCCGCATTTTAAACTATAACGGATTAATTATACGGCGTTATCAGGAATTTGTCAAACAAGGCATGTGCATAAAACGAATAGGAATATAATGCATAAATGCCTGATAATTCCTCTTGTGATCAGCCTGGCAGCCTTATCACTATTTACGGTGGAAAATGCCATTTCCGGTTCGCAGGTTTTACTGCGGGAAAAAGCATTAATAAAGCGGGCAAAAAAGCATGTTTATGGTATAATCATAAACAGGTGCATTGTATTTGGCTGCAGGCGCACTGCTCGATTTTACATACCGGATGCAGGAAGTATTTTTGCTGTTCCGTGCGTTTAAACTGCTAAATTTGTTGGTATAAGAGGCATGAAATGGATAAGGTATCGATAGAACGCTGTGAAAATTATGAATATGGCAATGTATATAACTGCGTGGAAAAGCTGATCGGCAACCTTGGAGGCTGGAAAGCTTTTATAAAACCCGGCGACAGGGTGGCGGTAAAGCCGAATCTTTTAAGATATAAGAAGCCTGAAGAGGCTGCTACAACCCATCCTGCGGTTGTTAAGGCGATTATATCGCAGATTCAGAAAGCGGGCGGAAACGTAATAATAGCGGAAAGCCCGGGAGGACCGTACAGCAGGTCAATGCTCCGTTATGTCTACAGGGCGACCGGGATTGAGAAAGTGGCCGATGAAACCGGAGCCATACTGAACTATGATTTAAGAGTTACAAAGATTAACAACCCGGAGTCAAAGTATGTTAAAAGCTTCGAAATACTGAAACCGCTTGCCGATGCAGATGTTATTGTCAATATACCGAAGCTGAAAACTCATGCGATGATGGTATATACGGGGGCGGTAAAAAATATGTTCGGAGCCATCGCGGGCACGGCGAAAGCCGATTTGCACCTGAGGATGCCGGACTACAACGACTTTGCGGACAGTCTGATTGATATTTACCTCGGCACGAAACCGGCAATAAACGTTATGGACGCGATTGAAGGCATGGAAGGGTACGGGCCGAGCGCGGGAACGCCGAAGCATATCGGGCTGCTGCTCGCATCTGCCAGCGGCTTTGCGCTTGATGTTGCCGCGGCGAGAATTATCAGGCTTTCGCCCGATAATGTCCCGGTCTTGAGAAACGCAAAAAAACGCTGCCTTGTGGATGATAATAATATTCATATAATCGGTGAGAATATTGAATGTGTTATATGCAATGATTTTTACATCCCGGCTTTGTACGGCGCCAAACGTCAAAATATTTTAAAAAGAGGCTTATTAAACCTGTTAAAAAAGCAGTCAAGGCCGAAACCCGTAATATCCGCGGAAAAATGCGTACGCTGCGGAAACTGTGTGAAAATTTGCCCTGCTTCGGCATTTGTTTTTGAGGACCGGAATATTCCGTCAATTGATTATGATAAGTGCATCGGTTGTTTTTGCTGCCATGAATTGTGCGATTACAAAGCTGTTGATATACGCAGGGGTTTTATTTCAAGGTTAATGACGGATAGAAGGTTTTCAGGATTTCGATAATAGTACAAAAACCACAAAAAATGCTTGCATCCGCAGCTGCCGGGATAAAGAATTTTATTAGCTGAAAAAGCCTGGTTTTGCAGCGATTTGCGGGTGAGCGGACTGATTTGCATGTTTAAAATGTGTACAAAATTTGTCGATATATGTTAATATTAATATACATATGGGTATGTTTATTTGGGGCAGAAAAAATTATACAGAAAATGAAACATACCCCTTAATATTTAAGCAGAACATTATTAGCGAGCGTAGGAGAGTTGTATGAACGTAGAATACATAAACCCGTTTATTGAAGCCAGCCAGCAGGTATTTCAAATGGTGACAGGAATTAAACCGACCCTTGGGAAAGTTTATCTTAAGAATTCACCGTACCCAAGCGATTCTGTTGCAGTAATAGTTGGTTTGACAGGCAAACTGCGCGGGCAGGTAATAATGTCGTTGAATATTGAAACGGCAATGTCGATTGCGTCAATAATGATGGGAGGCATGCCGGTGCAGGTATTCGATGATATACCGAAAAGCGCAATTTCAGAACTGGGAAACATGATTATGGGGAATACTGCTACCATATTGTTCACAAAAGGGATAGGCATTGAAATAACTCCCCCGTCACTGCTTATGGGTGAGAAAATTACGGTTTCGCAGACAAATATGAAGACTATATGCGTCCCGCTGAATCTGGGCGATAACGGGAAAATAACCATTGATATTTCATTGGAAAACGAATAAACGCTAAAATAAAAAAGCGAAGTGTTTATAGATGCAGTTGAATATCGTGCTAGTTGAACCTGAAATACCGCAGAACACCGGTAATATAGCCCGAACGTGTGCTGCCACAGGGGCAGTTCTTCATCTTGTAGAGCCTCTTGGCTTTTCTGTTTCAGACAAATATTTAAAGCGTGCCGGTCTTGATTACTGGCACAAGGTCCGGATATATTATTACAAAAATTTTGATTCATTGAAGAGCGGGTTTCCCGGGGTCCCGTTTTATTTTGTGTCAACAAAGGCAAAATATGTTTATTCGGATATTGCTTATCCTGACGAATGCTTTTTTGTTTTTGGAAAAGAAACTGCGGGACTGCCCGAAAGTTTGCTTAAGGAGAATTATGAGCACTGCATAAGAATTCCGATGCTTGAATCCATTCGATCGTTAAACCTTTCAAATTCTGTTGCGATTGTAACTTATGAGTTTTTCCGCCAGAAGGGGTTTGTTAATTTTCAAAAAAGAGGATTTATAAAAGAAAATTGATAAGCGGAAGGGAGGAGGTTGCCATGAAAAGAAAACGGATAGCGGTTTTAACGAGCGGGGGAGACGGTCCCGGTTTAAATGCGGCAATACGCGCCGTTGTGAAAACGGCGATAAATAATTATGGTTATGAAGTAATTGGATTCCGTGACGGATATAAAGGGCTTGTGGAGAACCGTTTTAATAAACTGAAACTGCCGGATGTCTCAGGATTGTTGGATAAGGGCGGCACTATTCTCGGCACGACGAACCGTTACGATCCTTTTAATGTTGTCCCGCCGGGAAAAGGAAATGAATCCGGAACGGATATGAGTGACAGGATAACGGAAAATCTCGCGATGCACGAAATAGATTGTCTCGTGGTTATCGGCGGCAGTGCTACCATAAGTTACGCGGCTAAGCTCGCTGAAAAAGGAATTCCGATTGTCGCTATCCCGAAAACAGTCGAAAACGATGTGTATGGAACAGATATAACAGTCGGGTTTATGACCGCGGTCAATACCGCAACCGAGGCAATCGACAAACTTCATTCCACCGCGGAATCGAATCATAGGGTAATGATTCTGGAAGTTATGGGTCGGATATCGGGCTGGATTGCGCTGGAGTCCGGCATAGCGGGCGGAGCGGATGTAATACTGATACCTGAGATCCCTTATGACATCAATAAAGTGGCAAGGGCTATTTTTGAGAGGAAAAACGCCGGCAAAGGATTCAGCATAATTGTGGCGGCAGCCGGAGCGGGGGCGAGATTAAGATCGGAAGCGGAAAAAAACAGCACAGCAGATAATACCGGTTTTTACCATGAGGGGGAATGCAGTCATCTTGGCACCGAATTGGAAAAACTGACTTCGATAGAACATCGTATAACCGTGCTTGGGTATTTGCAGCGCGGCGGAGAGCCATGCCCGTATGACAGGATTCTTGCGACCCGTTTCGGAACATCGGCTGTTAAAATGGTTGAAAAAGGTGAATATAACCGGATGGTCTGCATCAAAAATCAGCAGGTCAGATCCGTTCCGCTTGATGAAGCGGCCGGAAAGGCACGCGTTGTATCAGAAAGCGAGGAACTTGTCCGAATAGCAAGGGACATGGGTGTTTCTTTTGGTGATTAATCGATAACGACATAAGATAAATAAGGAGTGAACATTTCTGGTATATGCAGTGGAAAGAAATAGAAATATCGGACATGGAATTGCTTGACAAGATTTACAGGAAGACAAACTCGCAAGCGTCCGAAATGGTTTTTTCAAACATGTTTATGTGGAGAAGAAGCTATAACTCACGCTTCACGATAGCAAACAATATGCTCTTGATGGTATCGAACCCCAAAAGGTTTCCGCCGTTTGCATTCTGCCCTTTGCCTGTCGGTGAGTTCCGGGGCGACGACTTTGTAAATGCTGTCTACACACTTAAGGAATACTTTGACAGCCGGGGATGGAAACTTGTTTTCGGGCGTGTTGAAGAGAACATGGTCCCGTTATTTAAGAAATATCTCGACGCGAAACTGACAATTAAAAAAATTGATGCGATATCGGACTACATTTACAGCACCGAAAGCCTGATAACTCTTGCCGGAAAAAAGCTAAGCTCAAAGCGGAACCATATAAACAGATTCATGAGGGAATATGGGGGCTTTGAGTATGTGGAACTCAAAAAAGAACATATTGATGAGTGCAAGAGGATTTTTGACAAGTGGTGTGAAAAAAATGAAGCAAGCGAAGCCTGTAACTGCGAAACAGATTCTCCCGAATGCGAGAGATGGGCGTGTTTTGAACTGCTTGACAACTGGGAGCGCATTCCTACGCTGAAAGGGGCTTTGATTAAGGTAAACGGTTCGTTTGAAGCTTTTACTGTCGGAGAAATGTTGAACGAAGATACCGCTGTCATTCACATCGAAAAAGGGAATACCGATATACACGGGATATATGCCGTTATCAACAGGGAATTTGTCGCGAGAACATTTCCGCATACGAAATATATAAACCGTGAGGAAGATATGGGGAAAAGCGGGTTAAGAAAGGCAAAAATGTCATATATGCCGATCTCGAGAGTCTATAAATATACCATCTGCCCCGTATTCAATTAAGTTAGCTTCGAAAGCAACCGAACCGGTACCCGCGGAAATTATGCCACAAGCTAGCGGGTGGCTCGGGTGCTTTCGGTGACGATGGACGACACGCTCCGAAGCCCTGCTGCCTATAAGCAACTGTGGAGTGGGATCATGAGCGACCCGAGATATGGAGACCGCCGTGTGAAAACAGTACGGGAACGGAAGCATGCTATTCGTATGTGCTTTGTCGACCAAGGAAACGAAACACCCGAGGCAGGCCCCGCGGGAATAATGCAATAATGCAGCCGGTGGCTCGAGCGTAGTCTCCGGCATTTGGTTTTTATACATATTGTACAAGTATTCCTTTATTTCTTTTTTGCCTCTGGACAATAATAACCAAAAAACGGAAACCCGGCCCGCATTTTATTGACAAGCATAGCGGCTTTTGTTATAAATATAACGTAATGATAAACCCGGGTGTATCAAAATAACGGAAGAAATTGCCAGACAATTTTTCGCACCGTTTCAGTATTATTGTTTCCATTTCTTAAGCAAGAAAAACGGAGGAAAACAGATGTTCAGCAATCCTAAGGTAGCGGTTATAATGGGCAGTGATTCCGATTATCCTGTCGTTGAAGGGTGCATCAAAGTTCTAAAGGATTTCGGGGTTGATTTTAAGGTAATGGTATGTTCTGCCCACAGGACACCCGACAAAGCCGCGGAATTTTCCAAAAAAGCAGAAGAAAACGGTTATGACGCGATAATAGCAGCTGCCGGGAAAGCAGCGCATCTACCGGGAATACTTGCGGCATATACGGTACTTCCCGTTATAGGTTTGCCGATAAAATCATCAACGCTTGACGGGCTGGATTCTCTTTTATCCATCGTTCAAATGCCCGCCGGGGTTCCCGTGGCGACAGTGGCTATCAATGGCAGTGAAAATGCCGCTTTGCTTGCGGTCCAGATACTCGCGGGCAAATATCCCGAATTGAGGGAAAAGCTCCGCCAATTCAAAGAGGAAATGAAAAAATCGGTTGAAGAAAAGGATAGACGCCTAAACAGTAAAATAAACGAACATTACTATGCATAATGCATTCGGAAATTCATGGCCGGGTCGGATTGAGAGGTGTCGTCCGGCCGCTTTTAAGTTTTTAACATAATTGGAACGGGAGGAGCAAAAAATGACAAGTTACAAAGATGCGGGTGTTGATGTAACTGCAGGGTATAAGGCTGTTGAGCTTATGAAAAAGCACGTGAAAAAGACGGTTCGTCCTGAAGTGATATCAGGCATCGGAGGTTTTGGGGGGTTATTCTCACTCGAGAGCATTGATATGAAAAAGCCGGTTCTGGTTTCAGGCACCGACGGTGTCGGAACGAAACTTAAACTGGCTTTTTTAATGGATAAACATGATACCGTCGGGATCGATTGTGTGGCAATGTGCGTTAACGATATTATATGCAGCGGCGCGCAGCCATTGTTTTTTCTTGACTACATCGCAACAGGCAGGATTTTTCCCGAAAAGATAGAAAAAATCGTAAAAGGCGTGTCCGACGGATGCCAAATGGCGGGGTGTGCATTGATTGGCGGGGAAACCGCAGAAATGCCCGGCTTTTATTCCGAGGACGAATATGACCTTGCCGGTTTTGCGGTCGGGATTGTGGACCGGGATAAAATCATCGACGGCAGTTCGATAAAAGAAGGGGACAAAATCATAGGCCTTGCATCGAGCGGCGTACACAGCAACGGTTTTTCGCTTGTAAGGAAAATAATTGATATCAATAAACTGTCGCTGGATTCGTATAACGGTGAATTGGGCGCCGTTATAGGAGAAACACTGCTTGAGCCGACGCGGATATACGTAAAAGCGATACAAAGCGCGCTGAAAAAATATAAGATAAATGGAATAGCAAATATTACAGGCGGCGGATTTATTGAAAATATTCCGAGAATAATCCCGGAAGGGTTAAGGGCGGTAATCAATAAGGGTACCTGGCCTGTTCTTCCTGTTTTCGATTTTATCAGGAACTACGGGAGCGTACCCGAGACCGATATGTATAACACGTTCAACATGGGTATTGGAATGGTTATTGTTGCCGACAGCGCGATCAGCTGTGAATTGACGGCATATTTGAACGGGATCGGTGAAAAAGCCTACTTGATAGGTGAGATTGAAAAAGGCGAGGGGCAAATACATATATGCTGAATATAGGTGTAATGGTATCGGGTGGAGGTACAAACCTTCAGGCCATATTGGACAGGATAGACGACGGGACATTAAGCGATTGCCGGGTTGTTACCGTCGTTTCAAGCAGGGAAGGTGCCTATGCTCTTGAGCGCGCGAAAAAACACGGCATTAATACAGTCGTAATTTCCAGGAAAAGCTTTAACAGCATTGATGAATATGATCAGGCGCTTATACGGCATATGCGAAGCCATAATGTTGAACTCGTGGTTCTTGCGGGTTTTTTAAGCCTTCTTGGCGAAAGGTTTGTACAGGAGTATAAAAATTCAATTATAAACGTGCATCCGTCGCTTATCCCGTCATTTTGCGGCAAAGGCTGTTATGGCATTATACCGCATCAGAAGGCGCTCGAATATGGGGTAAAAATTACGGGAGCAACAGTGCATTTTGTGGATGCGGAATATGATTCGGGTCCTATAATACTCCAGAAGGCAATAGAAGTTTTACCGGACGATACGCCCGAATCGCTGCAAAAGAGAGTTATGGAGCAGTGTGAGTGGAAGATCCTCCCCGAAGCGATACGTTTATTCTCACAGGGAAGGCTTTCGGTTGAAGGGCGCAAAGTTGTTATTAAGTAGTTGTATGCCTGGCATTTTTAAATCCTGAGTGATTTATTTGATAGATTTATTTTTTGATTGGAGTGGTTTTTGTGTTAAAAAGAGCATTGATTAGCGTTTCCGACAAGACAGGTATTGTGGAATTCGCAAAGGAACTGCAGAGCCTCGGAATAGAAATAATCTCGACAGGAGGCACTGCATCTTTGCTTGAAAAAAACGGCGTGAAGGTAATAGGGATATCGGAAATTACAGGTTTTCCAGAGTGTCTTGACGGAAGGGTAAAGACTCTTCATCCGAAGGTTCACGGGGGTTTGCTCGCAATACGCAGCAATCCCGATCATATGAGACAGCTCAAAGAGCTTGGAATCGAACCGATAGATATGGTAGTCGTAAACCTATATCCATTTAAACAGACAATACTTAAAGGAAACGTAGCTCTTGAAGAGGCTATTGAAAATATAGATATCGGAGGCCCGACAATGCTCCGTTCCGCCGCGAAGAACTACCAGGATGTTGTGGTTCTCGTGGATCCGGCCGATTACGAGCCTGTGCTTAACGAACTGAAACAGACGCAGGAAGTGTCGCTTAAAACAAAGTTCCGCTTAAGCTACAAGGTATTTGAACACACGAGCCATTACGATACGCTTATCCAGCAGTACCTGCGTTCAAAGCTTGACGAGGTGTTTTTCCCGGCAACGCTTACACTAACGTTCGAAAAGGCGCAGGACATGCGCTATGGGGAGAACCCGCATCAGAAAGCGGTATTCTATAAGGAAATCGGCGCATGCGTGGGCTGCCTTACCGAAGCTGAACAGCTTCACGGAAAAGAGCTGTCGTTTAATAACATTAACGATGCGAACGGCGCGTTGGAATTGTTGAAAGAGTTTGACGAGCCGACGGTTGTGGCTGTCAAGCATGCGAATCCGTGCGGCGTCGGCAGCGCCGACACGATCTATGAAGCATATATGAAGGCGTATGAAGCTGATCCCGTTTCGATATTCGGAGGTATAGTAGCGGCAAACAGGGAGATAGACGCGAAAACTGCGGAGGAAATGAACAAAATTTTCCTTGAAATAGTAATAGCTCCTTCTTTCACGGAGGAGGCCCTTGAAATATTGAAGAATAAAAAGAACATACGCTTGCTGAAGCTGCCTAATATATCGCAGAAAATACCCGAAGGCGCGTATGACATGAAAAAAGTAGGAGGCGGGCTCCTTGTACAGAATATAAACAACGTGCTTTATGGCGATGAGGATATTAAGGTTGTCACCGAAAAACAGCCTACCGCGGAGGAACTTGAAACAATGAGATTCGCGATGAAAGTCGTAAAGCATACGAAATCGAATGCGATTGTTATCGCGAAAGGCAAGCAGACGGTCGGCATCGGGCCCGGCCAGGCGAACCGCATAACATCGGCAAGGATTGCGATTGCAAACGGAAAGGAAAAATGCAAAGGCGCGGTTATGGCGTCGGACGCTTTTTTCCCGTTCCCGGACTGTGTTGAGGCTGCGCATGAGGCGGGAATCACCGCAATAATACAGCCGGGTGGCTCGGTAAGGGATAATGAATCTATCGAAGCCTGCAATAAATATGGAATAGCTATGGTATTTACGGGAATAAGGCATTTCAAGCATTAAACCCGCTGCCTGAAAAACACCGTATTCATTCGACACCGGCCTGTTAGGGGCCGGTGCCTCAGAAAACGACGATAAACCATGCGAAATGGAGGAAGAAAATGAACATACTTGTAGTCGGTTCCGGCGGAAGGGAGCACGCTATTATATGGAAATTGGCTCAGAGCAGCCGTGTGAGCAAGTTATACTGCGCGCCCGGAAACGGCGGCATAAGCGAGCTTGCCGAATGTATACCCGTATGCGTAAATAATATTGAAGGTATTGTCGAAGCAGCTAAACAGGTAAAAGCAGATTTGGTCGTTGTCGCCCCTGATAATCCGCTCGCGGACGGAATGGTTAACGCGCTCGAAGACGCCGGAATAAGGGCTTTCGGTCCGAGGCGCGAAGCTGCGCTGATTGAGGCCAGCAAGGTCTTTTCAAAAAACCTCATGAAAAAATACGGCATCCCTACTGCCGAATACATGGTATTTGACGACAGCAGGCAGGCGAAGCTTTACCTTAAGGACGCCGAATATCCCGTTGTTGTTAAGGCCGACGGTCTCGCTTTGGGAAAAGGCGTTATTATATGCAATAATTACGATGAGGCCGCCGAAGCGGTGACGAACATAATGGAAAAGAAACAGTTCGGGGACTCCGGCAGCAAAGTTGTCATAGAAGAATTTCTTGACGGTAAAGAGGTTTCGATATTAGCTTTCACTGACGGAAAAACAGTTGTTCCGATGTTAAGCTCCCAGGATCACAAACGGGCATTGGACGGTGATAAGGGTTTAAACACGGGCGGTATGGGAACATTTTCACCGAGCCCTTTTTATACTCCCGATATCGAAAAGATATGCACCGAAAAGATATTCCTGCCTACAATTGACGCTTTAAACAACGAAGGCAGGACTTTTAAAGGCGTGCTGTACTTTGGCCTTATTCTTACGAAAAAGGGGCCGAAGGTGCTTGAATACAACGCCAGGTTTGGTGATCCCGAAACCCAGGTGCTGCTCCCGCTTTTGAAAAATGATCTGGTTGATATTTTTAACGCTGTTGTTGACGGCAGGCTGCATGATATAAAAATTGAATGGAAAGATGAAGCCTGTGTATGTGTTATTATGGCGTCGGGCGGATATCCCGGAGAGTACCGGAAAGGTTTCAGAATAACCGGGATGGATGAAGCGTTGAAGGATCCGAATGTCGTTATTTTTCATGCCGGAACGAGAAAAACCGACGGGCAGTATTATACCGACGGCGGCCGTGTTATCGGCGTTACCGCATGCGGCATGAATATAGACAAGGCAAGGGAAAGGGCGTATGAGGCCGTATCAAAAATCCATTTTGAAGGAGCCCATTACAGGAGAGATATCGGACTGAACCTTCCGCGCCTGAAATAATTTCTATTGTTTTTGTCCCTGTGACAATTCGTTTTCCATTTCCCGGAGGTTGGATGTGACAAGGTTTGTTCTCAGTACAAGCAGGTTTAAATCCTGCTTTTGTACTGAATTGTTCAGGTCTGCCAGTGAAAATTCAAGCATCTGGAAACTTTGTGACTGGGATTGCTCATTTTGCATCAGCGGTTTTAGTTTTGAGAATTCCTGCTGAAGCTGGTTGGCAAGTTCCTGGGACTTTTCCCAGTCACCCTGCCCCGCAAAAAAATGAATACCCACCGTTAAGCTTTTTATACGTTTCAGTTCCGCGGGAACCTTTGTCCTGTAATAGCTTGCAAACGCGGCAAGCGCCTCTGCCATGCGGAATGCCGCAATCTGCGCATCTTCAATGTTTTTTTCAGTAATAAACCTCGACATGTCTTCAAGCGCGGTATTGAAATATCCTATCTGATTTGCCGAAATACCTTTTTTTGCCAACTCTGGCTGGAGGCCGTTCCAGGTGAAATAAAGGCTGTCGGTAAGAACCTTTATCATCTTCCAGTTCTCTTCTTTCCACTGCGAAATACCGAACAGGCTTTCTTCCTGCCGGAAAGTTTTTTCCGCTTCTTTGGCACCGGTTTTTTGGGCATTTTCTTCTTCCGGTTTTTTATCCTGTTCACTTTCCTGCTCTTTATTTCCTTTTTCTTCGCTTCCCTGCTCTTTACTTCCTTGTTCTTCACCGGAACCGCTGTTTTCCTGCTCTTCGCTCTTTTTACCCTCTTTTTCGCCCTGCTCCATTTTTTCACTTCCGGATTCGCTTTCCTGTCCCTTTTTCGCTGATTCGCCATTTCCTGCCTGCTTTTCAGTATCCGTCTTCCCGTTCTGGCCCGCGGCTATTTCGGTAAGCATCTGGAGCTGCTGCGTTTTAAGCTGCTCTACCATATCGCGGCTGCCGAATATTGGCCCATTAAGTAATGTGACGATTTGATCAAGTTCTTCGTACGCCTGTTCCATTGTATTTGGAAATTGCTCGGTCTCTTCTTCCTTTGCCGATTTATCTTCACCCGGACACCCGGAAAGCGCAAGAATCTGAACAAGAATGATAAAAAATAAAATGCCCTTTTTGAACATACCGTTTCACCCGTCTTTTATTTTTTTCCTTTCAATGGTTTCTTATACGGGTTTACCGGAATAATAAAAAAATTGGTTCAACGCCGGCCGGAATTGAAACCAATTGTATACAAAATTTTATAAAATTAACGCTGCCCCGAATAATGCAGCCGATTAAAATTAACATAAAATTCTTTTGAATGAATGTTTCGATTGCGGGCAGAATAAAACCGAAAGGAGTTTGATAAGCATGTTATGGATTATAGCCGCTGTTCTTTTCGGTTTGTGGCTGCTGGGAGTACTGACCGCTTATACGCTGAACGGGCTTATACACATTCTTCTTGTCATTGCGATAGTAATCGTTATTGTACGGCTTGTCAGCGGCAAAAAGGTTTTTACGAGGTAATGAATATATCCGAAAAATTCATTGAACTGCCTGAATAAGCCGCTGTGAGGCACTGCGGGAAAACCCATACTGTTTTCCGGTATCAAGCCGGAGAGATGCTCAAGTTCAGTTTGTCCTGCACCTGTTTCAGGGTATCCGCCGACCGCCTGAGCATTTCTTCCTCCTCGCTGCTTAACGGTATTTCAAGGATACGGTTAACTCCGTTTCTGTCGACTACCGTAGGGACGCTGAGGCACACGTCATAAATATTGTACTGCCCCTGAAGCAGGCTTGACACCGTCAATATCGAAAATTCATCACGCATTATTGCTTCGGTGATTCTTTTAACCGCAAGGGCTACTGCATAGTAAGTAGCTCCTTTTGCGTTTATTATTTCATAAGCGGCATTTTTGACATTATTGAATATTTCCTTGCGCTTTTGACCTCCCGTGCAGCACTGGCACATTTCGCAGTATTTTTCCATCTTTATTCCGGCTATTGTTGTAAGGCTCCATACGGGAAGTTCCGTATCGCCGTGCTCTCCGATTATATAACCGTGAATATTGCGCGTATCAACGCCGACATGCTCCCCTATCAAATAACGGAACCTGGCGGTATCCAGTACGGTGCCGGAACCTATTACTTTCCCGACAGGCCAGCCGGATATTTTCGTGACAACATATGTCAGTACGTCGACAGGGTTTGTTACGACAAGTATAATAGTTTCATCGGGGGAATTATACTTTACTATCTGCGGAACAATACTTTTGAATATTTCGGTATTCTTGTGTACAAGATCGAGCCTTGTTTCTCCCTCTTTCTGGTTCGCGCCCGCCGAAATGATGACTATATCCGAGCCCTTGCTGTCTTCATAAGATCCCTGGTATATTTTAACCGGCATAGCAAACGGCATACCGTGATTCAAATCCATTACTTCACCTTTTGCCTTTTTTTCATTCAGGTCAATTAATACCATTTCCGAAAACAAACCGCTGGTCATAAGCGTATAGGCGGTAGTTGAACCGACTAATCCCGTTCCTATAATTGTTACCTTGTGGACATCTTTCTTACTCATATTCGTAACTCACCCTTTCAATAAGAATTACGAGCATCAATTATAATATAGTATATTTTCCCACGGAATATCCGCAAATAAACAGGCAACAATGCCGCCTGTCGCAAAACGCGTTTTATAAACCTGCTCCTGTTTTTTTAAGGCGAAGACTAAACAAATAAAATGCAAGAAAAAAAGTGATTTTGAACTTCTATGGAAGATCCTGTTATGCTATATTATTTTTAAGCCGAAATACCATAACCGGGATCCGCGGGAATAAAGCAATAACGCAGCGGGCGGTTAACGGGTCGAGGCACTGCTGCCGCGTTCCGGTAGGTACGCGGCTCCGGTTTGGGTGCTTTCGGTGACGAAGGGCGACATGCTACGAAGCCCTGCTGCGTATCAGTAACTGTAGAGCGGGCAAATGTGCGGCCCGGAATATGGAGACCGCTGTGTGAAAACAGTACAGGAACAGAAGCGTGCTGTTGGGTATGTGCTTTGTCGCCCTAGGAAACGAAACACCCGAGCCAGGACCCGCGGGAATAAAGCAATAACGCAGCGGATGGTTAACGGGTCGAGGCACTGCTGCCGCGTTCCGGTAGGTACGCGGCTCCGGATCGGGTGCTTTCGATGATGATGCGTGGCATAGATACAGGATTAAGGAGGAATTGAAAAATGCGTAATTTTATTGATGAAAATTTCATGCTTCAGAATGAAACGGCGAAAACACTGTACTTTATATATGCAAAGGACATGCCTATCATCGATTACCACTGTCATTTGAGTCCGAAAGAGATAGCTGAAAATAAAAAATACGAAAATATTACCGAACTGTGGCTCGGCGGCGATCATTACAAATGGCGCGCAATCAGAAGCAACGGCGTCGATGAGAAATATATAACAGGCACGGCGGATCCAAAGGAAAAGTTTATGAAATTCGCCGAAACCATGCCGTACTTGCTTGGAAACCCGATTTATCACTGGACTCACCTTGAGCTTAAACGGTATTTCGGAATAGATAAGGTTATTTCGCGTGAAACCGCGGAAGAAATATGGGACACATGCAACGCGATGCTGAAAAGCGACGATTTGTCCGCACGCGGACTAATCCTGAAATCTAATGTCGAGGTCATCTGTACCACCGACGATCCCGCGGACAATCTTGAATACCACAAGGCAATCAGGGAAGATGAAAGTTTTCCGGTTAGGGTTCTTCCGGCTTTCAGGCCGGATAAGGCGCTAAATATACACCTTGACGGGTTCAGGGAATATATCGGCGTTCTCGGAGAAGTTTCCGGGATAAATATTACAAACATTTCGGATTTGAAAGAAGCTCTGATAAAAAGGCTTGACTTTTTTGATAAAAACGGGTGCAAGCTGTCCGATCACGGGATGGATTATGCTGTCTGCGAGAAAACCGATGCTTCGGAAATTGAAAATATTTTCCGGAAAGGTCTTAAAGGCCAGCCGCTGCAGCAGCTTGAGGCCGACAGGTTTAAAACGCATATGCTTTTGTTCCTTGGCCGTGAATACGCGAAAAGAGGCTGGGCTATGCAGCTTCATCTCGGAACGATGCGCAACAATAACACCCGGATGTTTAAACTAATCGGCCCGGATACCGGTTTTGACGCAATGGGCGATCTCCATCAGGCCAAATCGCTTGCAGGATTCCTTGATGATCTGTTTAGTACGGGGGAACTGCCAAAAACAATCATATATTGTCTGAATCCCTGCGATAATGAAGTTATTGCAAGTATAATAGGCTGTTTCCAGGGGACCGAGGTTCCCGGAAAGATTCAGTTCGGAACGGCCTGGTGGTTCAATGACCATAAAGACGGGATGGAGAAACAGATGATTGCGCTTGCCAATCTTGGCCTTCTTAGAAGGTTTGTAGGAATGCTTACCGATTCGAGGAGCTTCTTGTCATACACAAGGCATGAATATTTCCGCCGGATATTGTGCAATCTTATAGGAAGATGGGCCGAAGACGGAGAAGTGCCGATGGATATCGAAATGCTCGGTGCGATGGTCCGGGAAATCTGTTATTACAACGCGAAAAACTATTTTGGCTTTTAGCGGTAAATACCGCGGTACGGCCTGATGTTTTGTCAGTTTACAGCCCGAACTCACACATAAAAAATGACAGGAGCTATCAAACCGATAATTCCTGTCATTTTTCACGAAGCAGCTAAAAATTTTTGCCGTAAAAAATTTCGTGCATTTCTTTCCACAGCTTTTCGCGAATAAACTCTTTTTCTTCGGGGTCCAGGTCTTTTTCATCCATATCGAAAAGGTAATTGTCAAGATTAATCTCCTTAAGAAGCATTTTCGTATGGAATATGTTTTCCTGGTATACGTTTACGTCGATAAGGTTATAGCGGTTTATAACACTCTGCGGGATATAATTCTGTATCGAGTTTATCGAATGATCAATAAAATGTTTCCGGCCGTCTTCATCTCTCGTAAAGCCGCGTACCCTGTAGTCCATTATAATTATATCCGAGTCGAAACTGTTTATCAGGAATTCAAGCGCGTTGAGCGGTGATATCTGCCCGCACGTAGATACGTCAATATCAACCCTGAAAGTTGAGATTGCTTCTTCGGGATGGCTCTCAGGATATGTATGCACAGTTACATGGCTTTTATCGAGATGGCAGACTAACGAATCCTTACCCGGAATAATACCGCCGTTACAGGAAATATCAAGCGCGTCGGCCGGCACCTCTTTTTCAGAAATCAGACACGTAACGCTGGCACCCTGGGGTTCGTAATCCTGTTTAGCGATATTAAGGATTTTCGCGCCGATTATTTCAGTTACATTCATAAGGATTTCAGTCAACCTGGAGGAATTATACTGTTCATTGATATATTCAATGTATTTCTTTTTATCCTCAGACGTTTTCGCGTAGCAAATATCGTAAATATTGAAGCTAAGAGATTTGGTAAGATTGTTAAATCCGTATAATTTGAGTTTTTTTGGATTCTGAACCATTCCACCCATCTCCTTTATAACGATATTGAAGTAATTCCCCAACACTGCAGGTGGAGTTTTGGTTTATCTCATATCTCAAAAAGCAGCAAGAACAATTATAGCACAAATGGCAGCGAAATCAAGTTTTTATAAGACAATAAAAAAAGCAGTCCGGTTCCGGACTGCTGCAGCAAACGATTTTAAAATTACTCTGTAAAAACCTCGGTTGAAAATACCGGTGTGTTTTCGATAGTATCATGTACAGGGCAATGTTTTTCAATGAAGTCCACGAATTTCTAAATTTCATCTTTTGTGTTATCGGATTTAATATAAAATCGGGTAGTGATTTTTGAAAATCCGATTTTAGCGTCTTTGTTTTTGCCCAGGAAACCATCAGGGTCCAATATGCCTTCCAGTTCGATGCGTATATCCTGAAGATTTATTCTGTTCTTTTGTGCAAAAGCTTTTGCAACAATGCATTTGCATGCGCCGAGCGCTGAGAGCAGGCATTCCACAGGGTTCATACCCTTATCGCTGCCTCCCAGAGACTCGGGTTCATCCAGTATTATTTTGAAATTACGTACGGTGCATTCTATTGTCAAGCCGTTTTGAGGTTTTGCGGATGCTTTGAATACCATTTGTCCCATAATAACCCTCCAATGAAATTTTTATATTAGTTTGCCCGGTGTTTATTACATAATTCATTGTTAATGAAAAGGGTTACCGACCGGAATGTTATTCGCTTGAGCAAAAAATTCAGTCGTGTTATAGTATAAAGAAGGATTTCATGCATCCGAAGTTTGTGATCTGCGAAAGCGGTATGCATGAAGTATCCGGCAGGATTTTTATTGTTGTGATTATAACTTCTTCCGGAGTGGTGGCGATGAGTAAAGCGGATATTATATTTATAGAAATGTGCAGTGATATACTTCAAAACGGGTTCAGCACGGAAGGACAGGCGGTTAGGCCTAAGTGGGAGGATGGGACGCCGGCCCACGCGATAAAAAAGTTCGGTGTTGTGAACAGGTATGATCTTTCGGAAGAATTTCCGATATTAACTTTAAGGCCGACTAATCTAAAAGCTGCCATTGATGAAATATTATGGATATGGCAGAAAAAGTCGAACAGGATACAGGATTTAAACAGCAGGATATGGGACGCGTGGGCAGGTGAGGATGGCACAATAGGAAAGGCTTACGGCTATCAGTTGGGAATTAAGCATAAATATCCCGAAGGAGAGTTTGATCAGGTTGACAGGGTTTTGTATGATCTTAAGCACAACCCGTACAGCAGGAGAATGATAACGAATTTATACAATCATTCTGATTTGCACGCGATGAACCTGTATCCGTGTGCATACAGCATAACATTCAATGTAACGGAGAACAAATTGAATGCCATCCTTAACCAGCGTTCCCAGGACGTACTCGTTGCAAACAACTGGAATGTAACGCAGTATGCGGTTCTTATCCATATGTTCGCGCAGGTGTCGGGATTTGTTCCGGGCGAGCTTGTGCATGTGATAGCCGATGCGCATATTTATGACAGGCATATACCTCTTGTGAAGGAATTGATTAAAAGGGAGCCTTTCCCTGCGCCGAAACTGGTTGTTAACCCGGATGTCAGGAATTTTTACGATTTCAGGGTAGAGGATTTTGTACTGGAGAATTATCAAGCCCACCCGCAGATAAAAAATATTCCCGTGGCCGTCTAGAACACGGAGTAACCGGCCCTGTGCGCATGAAGTCCGAGTTGTAAAAGTATTACCGGGCAAATAAAATATAAAGGGAGATAAAATGCAGGAGTGGATAATAATAGCATCAGCGGACAATAATTGGGGAATAGGCTATAAAAACCGTCTGCTTGCAAGGGTTCCGGAAGACATGAAGTTCGTTTCGGAAAAAACAAAAGGGAAAGCAATCGTTATGGGGCGGAAAACGCTTGAGTCCTTTCCGTCGGGCAAGCCTTTGCCGGATCGCCTGAATGTTGTTTTAACAAGGGACATGAATTATTCCGTAGAGGGAGCGTTGGTTGTTCACGGTATTGAAGAACTGATGGAGGAATTAAAGGATTACCGGGGCGAAATATATGTGTTCGGCGGCGGAAGCGTTTACACGCAGCTATTGCCGTATTGCACCCGGGCATATATTACGAGGTTCAGGCACGAATTCCCTGCGGATACGTACCTTCCCTGTTTTGACAGCCTGGATGATTGGGAATTGGTTTATTCAAGCGAATGGATGACAAGCAAAACAGGGATCTGCTATAAGTTTACCGAGTATAAAAGGGTATTGAATAACAATAAATAATACTGGAGGTAACCGAATGCAAAAAGAATATATAGACGCTGTTGTTGAAGGACAGGAAACAAGAATAGAAAAAGGGACAACGCTTGAAAATATCAGCAAAAACTTTAAGCATAAAAAAACTTCATTGATTGTTGCAGGAATTGTTAATAATGAAATAAGGGAATTGACATATCCCGTTACCGAAAATTGCAATATTTCCTTTGTTGACATGACAACAGATGACGGTATAAGGATTTACCAGCGAAGCCTTATTTTTCTGCTTGTTAAGGCATTTACCGATGTTTTTCCGGACAAGGAGATTGAGATCCGGCATTCGGTAAGCAGGGGCCTTTTTTTTGAGCCTGTCGATATGAAGCTGACCGAAGAGGATGTTGAGAAAATTGAAAAGAGAATGAAAAGCATTGTGGAAAAAGATATCCCGTTCAGGAAAGAAACCCTGCCGACCGAACAGGCAAAGGAAAGGTTCCTGCGGGATAACAGGATCGACCGGTATTTCGCTATAAAATACCGGGAAAAGCCGTACGTAAGTTATTATGTTCTCGATGGCACGGAGGATTATTTTTACGGTTACATGGTGCCAAGCACGGGATACCTTTCGCTGTTTAAGCTCGAGTATTACAACGGCGGTATTGTTCTTATCTCACCGAGGAAATCAAGCCCGAACACGCTGGAAATGCGGGAAATACCCGAAAAACTGTTCCAGATATTCACCGAATACCGTAAATGGGTCAATATTCTCGGCGTTGATAGTGTCGGAAAGCTTAACGACATAGTCGAAGCCGGGAAAATAAACGAGTTTATCAGGATTTCCGAGGCGCTCCATGAGAAAAAGATAGCCCAGATAGCCGATATGATTTACGAAGAAAGGGACAGGATAAAAGTTGTGCTTATTGCAGGCCCGTCTTCGTCAGGGAAAACTACATTTGCGCAGAGACTGTCGATCCAGCTTCGTGTAAACGGCCTTGTTCCGATAAACATATCAACCGATGACTATTTTGTGGAGAAAGAGAATACACCGCTTGATGAGGACGGAAAACCCGATTACGAGTCATTTGACGCTGTTGATCATAAGCTGTTCAATGAGCATTTGAACAAACTGATCCGGGGTGAAGAAGTCCATGTGCCGTACTTTAATTTTTTAACAGGCAAACGGGAATACAGGAATAACAAGCTTAACCTGAACGGTGGCAAGATCCTTATAATTGAGGGAATTCACGGGTTGAACCCAAGACTTACGGACGAAGTTGATGAAGACAAAAAGTTTAAAATTTATATCAGCGCTATTACATCAATGAAAATTGACAGGCACAACAGAATTCCGACGACCGATTTAAGGTTTATCAGAAGGATCGTAAGGGATCACCAGTTCAGGGGCTGCCCGCCTGAAAGGACAATAGAACTCTGGCCTTCGGTAAGAAACGGGGAGGAAAAGAACATATTCCCATTCCAGGAAAGAGCGGATATCATGTTCAACTCTTCGCTTATCTATGAGCTTGGAGTTCTGAAGGCATACGCAGTGCCGCTGCTGAAGAAAATCGGACGCGATCTCCCGCAGTACTCGGAAAGCCGCAGGCTGATAGAATTCCTTAGCTATTTCGTGAACATAGGCTGCGAGGAGGTACCGCCTAATTCGATACTGAGGGAGTTTATCGGCGGCTCGTGCTTTAAATAAGTGCAGGAAAATCTAAACTTGGGAAAGGTTGTTATTTTGGAAGATAAAATAAGTCTGATCGCTACTTCTACGTTCGGTACTGAAGCGATTGTCGCGGAGGAATTAAGGAAACTCGGTTATAATAACTTAAATGTAAAGGACGGTAAAGTAACTTTCGAAGCTCCCGTTTCAGCCGTCTGCAGGGCGAATTTATGGCTTCGCTGCGCGGACAGGGTATTTTTGAAAATGGGAGAGTTTGATGCGGAAACTTTCGAACAGTTATTTGAGGGAACGAAAGCAATAGCATGGGAGCGCTGGATTCCGAAAGACGCAGCATTCCCCGTTACCGGAAGCTGCATACGTTCGAAGCTGATGAGCATATCCGACTGCCAGTCGATTATAAAAAAAGCGGTGGTCGAAAGGCTTAAGCTGCGTTACAGGCTGAATATATTTCCCGAAACGGGACACAGATATAAAATAGTTTTCTGGATATTGAAGGATCGGGTCATCCTGGCGCTTGACACTTCCGGCGACGGGCTTCACAAAAGGGGATACCGCAGGCTGACGACCGCCGCGCCGCTCAAGGAAACGCTCGCGTCGGCTCTTTTGTATATAAGCCGCTGGTCAGAAGAAAAACCGCTGATTGATCCGTTTTGCGGCTCAGGTACCATTCCGATAGAGGCCGCTTTGATGGGATTGAACATTGCCCCGGGCATTAACCGCCGCTTTGACGCAATGAATTGGACGGAAATAGATTTGAAGCTCTGGAATGAATCCGTTGAAGAAGCCCGCGATTTAATGCAGAGCGGAAAAAAATTGAGAATATACGGATATGATGTAGATAGCACGGCAATAGAAACATGCCGTTTTCATGCGAAGGAAGCAGGGGTCGGCGAAATGCTCCATTTTCAGGTCAGGGATATGAGACAGGCATCTTCCCGGTTTGAATACGGTATTGTCGTCACAAACCCTCCGTACGGGGACAGGCTCGGGAATAAAAACGAAAACGCGGTGCTTTACCGTGATATGAGCAAAACCTTTAAAACAAACCTTGGAACATGGTCTTATTTTATAATTACTTCCGACATCGATTTCGAAAAACACTTCGGACAAAAAGCCGACAGAAAAAGGAAACTCTATAACGGCGGAATACTGTGCTATTTGTACCAGTATTACGGACCTAAACCTCCAAAAAGGAACTGAACCCGAATGAAAACGCAAATCCCCGGCAGGCTGCCGGATAAGGAGCAATGCACCAACTCGGATTATTATTTGTATAAATAAAAAAACCCCCTTGATTGGGGGTTTTTTTAATAGCCAATGACGGGATCCGACTGAGTGCCGCCCGGACTTGCCGAAGGCTGCCCGGAATCGGGTGTGCCGGCTGCGGGAGCGCCGCCCTGCGTGTTAAACCGGTTGTGGATTGTGCAGTATTCACCTTCGTATATTTCATATTTCCAGTCTTCAGGGTACGGATCACCCGGAAATGCCGGTTTATACTCTTTCGGCCTTCGTATGAATACCTGTTCCTTTGTCAGCTCGGGCGGGCAGAATTCGTTGGCCAGCATCGGCCTTCCGTGTTCGTCTTTGCAGACCGTGCAAACCTTTGCCTTGTAATGTACATCGCAGTCGTCACCGTAAGCGGGTTCCGTACCTTCGATAAAATACATTTCCTGTATACGCGAGCCTCTGGGATCCTGTTTGCAGTAATCTGTAGGCAAAAGCCCCGAATCAAGGCATATCTCTCTCTTCACAATCTTCGCCGGCATCGTGCTGTAGAATTCCACAGGTTCAAGATCCTCATGTATCATATTCATTACCGCGTTCCATATCCTTAACGCGTTTGTGTATTCGGCGTTTTTAAGCGAAATAGGCACTTCCCTGTTATCATAACCATACCAGGTTACGGCGACATAATAAGGCGTGCCGCCGCAGAACCATTTATCAAGGTTTTTATCGGAAGTTCCGGTTTTTCCCGCCGTGGGTATGGGCACGCCGTTTTTGTTTTTCACGCCGTAACCAGCGGCGGTTCCTCTTTGTACAACCTGCTGAAGCATATAATTCATAATAAATGCCGTTTGCTCGGAATAAACTTTTCTGCCTTCGGGCTTTTTCTCAAGTATCGTATTGCCTTCATGGTCCTCGACATGGGTGTAAAAATACGGTTCCCAGTACATTCCCTTATACATGAACACCGAATATGCGGCCGCCATCTGAAGCGGGCTCATGCGGTTAGTAAAACCTCCCATTGCTATCGCTACCCTGCCGTTGTCTTCCCAGCGCGGAAGCCCAACCCTTTCAAGATAAGTAAGGCCCGTATTGAACCCGGTAAAATCGCGCAGTAAAAGCGCAGCGACTACGTTGCGGGATTTTACAAGCCCTTCCAGTGCGGTTGTAAGCCCGAAGTTTATGTTTTCCACGTTTTTCGGATATATCTGCTGACGCTCTTTTTCAGGGATTGACGGGTCATAAAGTCTCATATGCTGCGGCACGTCATCAACAAGCGTAGCCATTGTTATGTGTCCGGTTTCAATTCCGGGTCCGTATACAAGCAGCGGTTTTATGCTTGAACCGGGGGATCGTTCCATCTGTGTGGCCCGGTTGAACACGCTGCCCTTTTTTTCGCCGTAGCCGCCGTATAATCCGCAGACAGCGCCGGTTTGCGGATCAAGCACAACCATAGCCGATTGCGGGATTTCGCCCCTGCGCTCGGCTTCTTCGTTAATTTTCGGGAAAAATGTCTCTTCGACATCCTTATCCATGTACACGTAATCAAGCGCATTCTGAACTTTCGGAACAAGGGTCGTGTATATCTTAAGACCCGAGTTGTAAATCATATCCTCGGCGGTTTGACTGCTGACACCTTTGTATTCCATTAAATCCTTCATTACCTGTTTTATTACTTCGTCGACAAAATACGATTGGATGCTCGTTTTTGTCACTTTTCCCGCGCCGGGGTTGTAGCTGAAATGAATTTCCTCCTGGATAGCCTGTTCATATTCCTCCTGTGTTATCATTTCCTGTTCGAGCATGAGCTTCAGGATCAGGTGAGCCCGCTCGACATTCCTCTTCCTGTTTTCTTCGGTATGCGGCATGTATCTGTCAGGATACTGCGTAATAGCCGCCATACTCGCGCACTCGGCCAGAGTCAAATCGCGGACGTCTTTCCCATAATAGGCCTGCGCGGCAGTTTCGACTCCGTAAAATGTTCCGCCCAATGGCACGGTGTTAAGATAACGCGTTAATATGTCTTCTTTTGACAGGCCTTCACGCTCAAGCTTTAAAGCCTGCCAGACCTCCTGGATTTTGCGTTTTATCGTAACCTCGTTTTTACCAGTGAGGTTTTTCACCATCTGCTGTGTAATTGTGCTTCCGCCTTCAATCTGACCTTCACCAGTAAGTTTTGCGCGGGCCGATACATATGCTGATTTCAGAAATCTCAGGAAATCCACGCCCTTATGTTCCCAGAAACGTTTGTCTTCAACGGCGATAAACGCGTTTATCAGGTTTTTCGGTATCTCCACATAGTCAATCCATACCCTGTTTTCATTCCGCTTAAGCTCCGCGAGAACATTTCCTTCAACATCATAGATAAACGTATTGTATTTCGTTATCTGCAAATCCGCGGCATTAAGCTGGGGCGTTGTTTGTATATATCCGTAGACAAGGCCTGTTCCAAGGCCGGCCCCGATAAAACCGATCATTATAAAAATTATCAATATTAATTTTAATGCTCCCCAGAGAACGCGAAGTGCGTATAGGAGAG
>JAAYXD010000319.1 GCA_012516065.1 Clostridiaceae bacterium | reverse complement strand
GTCCCACTCCTTATCATACGGTCACCCCCATAAAAGTTTTCGTCACACTTTTATGGTAACCGTTTGGTTTGGTGTGGGTCAATTTCTGTCCGGCGCTATGGGTCAATTATACCCCGGCGGTGACACTCATATCATAAACTGACATACTCTGGAAGTCAGGCTTTATTTCATCATTCATAATTTCCATGTGAAGCAATGTATCATCTTCAAGCAGAAATAGCAGTAACGGCAGTTTATAATTCTCTATTTTCTCTACTTCCACTATTTCTTTAACCTTTGCTAATTTTAAACCAATCCCCTTGAATGACACCCCTTGAAATGTCCTATTAAAACTTTTTTCATTAAAACTCTCTTTCTGAAAAGTTACTCTCATATCAGTCACCTCTTATCCTTACATTTTAGTGCATCAAATCTTCTCAAAATAAAAACACATTCTCCTTAATTACTGCCAAAACGAATCTGGCTGTATAAAGAGAATGTGCTCTCCATCTATTTTTCAAAAATTATTGTAGCGCATATAGATAAAGAAAACAATCATATTATAACCGTTATTAATAAACTACTAAGTTTATTTTAATAAAAAATCTATTACTCTTATAATTATTTAAATGCTAGTGTTTTTCTATTTCATAACAATCAGTTCTCTTACCTCTTCAATTGTAAAAGGTTCTCTCTTGCTGTGAATTATAAGATGACAATTAGGACATACTGGTCTTAAATCTCGTATAGGGTCTACTTCATATTCCTTTTGTATCTCAGACAAAGGTATTAGATGGTGTATATGAATTTTATCCTTACCTATTGGTCCATATGTCTTCTCGAAATCAAAACCACAAACGACACACTTGCTGCCATAATGGGCGATACATATACTTCTTGCCTTTCTATTTCTTTCATAACGATTAACAAAAACCTGACTTACTGTACCTTCTGGTAGAGACGTGATATCTTCAATGATAATTTCTCCAGAATAAACGGATTCAGTATCACTTTGGCCAAAAACTTCTTCAAAAGCATTTACTAATTCGGGACGCATAATCCAAGGGAATTTCCCTCCCTTTTCATATCCTAAAAAAGGAACATGCCACCATCTGGGTTTTCCGTCTTTTCTCAAAGGAGGTTGTGCTCCTGTTTTATTTATCACACGCTTACTAAATCTACTTATCTGTAAATTAATTTGTCCATAATGCTGGATATTTAGTATTGAGGCAATTTCAGACGCTCTTATTTCATGGTTTTTACTCTCATACACAATTCTCAAAATGTTTAAATCAGACTCTGTAGTAACATCTCTGTCTGTAAGTATTTTAGACCATACTTCTTTACTTATATCTAATCGGGTATTGTAAAACATTGTTCCCCTCCTAATCATATGTAACTAATGGATACAACCCTTCTCAAAATGTGTACTTGATTTTTCATTAGCATTGGACAAGTAAAAACTTACTCACCCGTCCGTCTTCTCGTCATTTCATAAAAAATCTCTTTTTCATCATCTGTTTCTGAATAGTCTTTATCGGTATCTGCATAGAAGTTTTTTCTTTTGACGGGGTTGAATATCATATCAATAGTTGAAACAT
>JAAYXD010000086.1 GCA_012516065.1 Clostridiaceae bacterium | reverse complement strand
TTGACGACCGGATTGCCGCGATCTGCGATAAACATTCTCTGAAGGGCTCCGATGGTCTCATTGAAAACAAAAACGGATTTTATTGATTTTAAATAAAAATAAAAAAACTTGCCAAGATACAGGCTGCCTGTTATTCTCTGGGCCCGGGTCGTATAAATCTTTTTCCTGCTGAACAGGACACGGTTTTTTTGATAAAACCTCGCAGCCGAAACAAGCTTTTTTTCCGCTAACAGAACTTCAAGCTTTCCGAGTATCGCCGGCATATATCCGGGTTTAATACTTAAAGCCTGCGTGAACAGCCTGTCCGCCATATTAAGTTTTCCGGACAGCATATGTTGAACGCCGAGCCCGTAATACCCGAAAGGTTTATCGGGCTTTCGGCTTATTAAATCCTGGAATTTAATAATGCGTATGTCAAGCTGTAATTTTTTGTCCGGCATATTCAACCTCCGATACTGCTATGACATCTTACTGGTTACCGGCTTCGTCGAGGTACTCCTTAATAATGTTTTGTACATGGGAATCCTTAATCGTTATTGAAATTTGAATACGTCGGTTTTTTGTTTTCGATGCCTCCGTCGGGCCCGGATCTATGGGCCGGAATTCGGAAAAACCTGTCGCTGCGAAATAAGAACCGTATTTTCTTTCAAGATTTTTATTCTTTTCCATCATTGTCTTAATAACAGCGGTTGCGCGTTCACATGACAGATCATAGTTCATCTGGTATGAACCGTCCGTATCGGCATGCCCTTCAATGTTAATGGAATCAATATACTCGCGGACATCGGGATCGTCGAGAATTCTTTCAAATGCCGCGGCAAAACGGGTTAACAGGGCTTGTCCTTCCATTGTTATTTCCGAGCTTCCCTTTGCAAATAAGAGCGTATTATTTATAACGAGGTTTGCATTATTGTCGATGGCAACCAGCGGTTCGCCGTCGGGAGTTGTGGACGTACCTATTTCACCTTCTATTGAAGCCTTTACTTCTTTCAGAATATTTACTCTAAGCAGCGATATGTTCTGAAGCTTAGCGCGCAGTTCGGCAAGTTCCTGGTTGCTGTTCGCAATTATTTTTTCCTGCTCAAGCAGTTTCTCAATCGATATGGCTAATTCCCTTTTTCCCTGCTCAACTTCAGCCATAAGCTTTTCGGCTTCTTGTTCCTTAATGCGTATTGCGTCTTCCATTTCAGATATTTCGAGCTTTTTCAAATTAAGCTCGTCTCCGGCCTGTTTAAGCAGATCCTCCGTTGCGAGAAGTTCGGATTTGGTTTTTTCAAGCCTGTCGTTCCAGATTGAAACGGAGAGAATTTGCTGGAAATACGCAAGAAAAATAAGGAAAAAAAGCACCAATACTATTGTGGACATAACATCCGTGAAAGAAGGCCAGAAATTAGCCTGTTCCTGCGGCTTTCTGAAATTTCTGTTTCGTGCTTTCATGAGGGAACTTTCCCCTTTCCTGCTTTATCATATCATTGACCTGCTGAATGTCAACGCGTTATTGTCCGGTTTTATCCTTAATTTGTGCCAGCATGCGATCAATTTTCGAAGCCGCCACTTCGTTGTATGTAAGGATCTGATCAGGAAGCGAAGAAATAGTTTTCGCAAAATGCACCTGGTTTTCACGGAACTGCTCCAGAATATTAATGATGCCTTTAAAGCTTTCCTCCATTGCTTCCGTCATCTTCCTGTTAAGCTCACTGCTGTTATCTGCAAGAGCTTCCGAGAACGAACGGGCTGCGTGGCTTCCGAGCTTGTCTATCTCATTACTCAGTTTGTTCATAAGCGCGGTAAAATTCTCCTGGTAAATCTCCAGGTCGCGTGTATGCTGGCGCATATTTGTATCCATTGCATCCGCCAGTTTCTGCACAGTCTGAACAGTTGAGGATACTTCGCTTACAAGCTGTCCGACATCGGATACAAGCTGCCGGTTATATGACGTCATTTCATCGGCTGCCTCCCGTATGTTGTTGGAGAAGCCTTCAATACTGCGGTAGTTTTCAACAACAATATCCGACGTTCTGGTTAAGGCTTCGGTTACCTTAATGAAATTGACGTCCATTCTTTCGATGTTGTTCCGCATGTTCAGGTTGAATTCGTTTAAATCCCTCATATTCGCAGCAAAGTTGGCAAGTGAATTGTCAAACTTCTCAACAGTTGCGTCAAGTGTCTGGCTTGATACGTTTACATCCATTACGACGTTGGTGAGCTTTTCTCCGAAGCTTTCAACCGTGTCCTTAAGAGCGGCCTGGATCTTGTCGCCGAACTCCATAAACGTTTCTCTCAATATATTGTTCATCATCGTGTATTCGGTTACTTTATCCTGAGCCACGACAAGAGAGATTGTATTATCCAGGTACTCTTCGATATGAACCATAAGGTTTTCGCGAACCTCTTCAGCATTTACAACCGTAAGAAGAATAGTAAGGATTATTGAACAGCCGACGCCGACAAGGCTTGTCGAAAAGGCCACCGACATGCCCCGAAGCGATGAAACCAGGTTTCTGAGCAATTCCTGTATACCCTGGTTTTCAACAATATCGGCTATATCCATATTTATAAAAATTCCTGCTATGTCGCCCACGGCGACCGTTAAACCTACAAAAGTACCGAAAAGGCCCAGTGTAATCAAAATGGCATTGCTGTTTTTTATAAAACGTTCCCACAGGGCTAATCCCCTGAGCCTTAAATTGAAATTCTTCTCAATTATGGCCTGCGTGTTTACTTCACTGTAGCTGCCTGCGGCGGTGTTTTTATAGTCTTCGATAATTTTGTTAAGAATATCGGAGTGAAATTCCCCTTCTTTCCTGCGGCGCCAATCGAGCAGATCGTCAAGGATTACGGTATATTTTTTTCTGATTACCAGGTTGGCTACAAACGATACAACAAAAACGATAAAAATTGCTGCTATTATGTACATGCCAAAACCGCGTACCTGCTGATAAATGTTTACCAAAGAATCAACCAATTTCACCCACACCTTTCGTCAGCGGAAAGATTCATATAATTCCTGATAAAAATATCGGGATATAGCTTATAATAAATTTATGCGCGGTTTACATGCGGCATAAATTTACTTATAATCAGTATAGCATATTTTAAAAAAAAAAAGATTACAAATGGATAAAGAATATAGACAAACAAAAGCGAATTTAACGTTATAGTC
>JAAYXD010000085.1 GCA_012516065.1 Clostridiaceae bacterium | reverse complement strand
ATGAAATACAGGCCTATCGGTATCAGCGGGACTGATGCGGCAAGAGCGGGCGCGGGCAACCCTGTAAATTCAAGCCAAAAAGAAAAACCGGATTTCAGGTGATATATAAATTGAAAAGGTTATTATCCATTTTGATCATACTATCAACCATATTTCTTACAGGATGCTGGAGCAGCCACCCCTTCATACTTTATTGCATGGGTTTATTCGCCGCTTGCGGAAACTATGAAGAATATAACAAAATAAGGTTTGGGATATGCAAAGAACAAAAATTACAAATCATCAGCTTTATTCATTAACTGCCAACGGCGCATTCGGAGGTTCGGTTATTGTTATCGCCTCCGCAATGGCGGCCATAGCAAAACAGGACGCATGGATTTCGGCATTGCTGACTCCCGTAATCGGCATGCCGGTGGTATGGATTTATTGGTATTTGGGCAGCCAGTATCCCGGGTCAACATTCGTTGAGATCATAAAAAAGATATTTGGAAGATGGATTGGCACGATTGCCGCGGCCAGTTATGTGTTCTTATGTCTAACCATTGCCTATCATCTGCCATGGTATGTCGGCAATTTCGTGACAACGGAAGCCATGCCCGAAACGCCGCCGTATGTCATAAACTTGATGTTTGTCATAGCGGTCGTAATAGCCGTATTATACGGAATAGAAACAATTGCGCGCGCTTCCGAGCTGTACATCCGTTTTGTCTTAATTCTGTCTGTTTTGACAATGCTTCTTGTTTCCCCGAATATAAAGTTTGAGAACCTGCAGCCGGTTTTAGAAAATGGTATGATTCCGATCTTTAAGGGTTCATACGTTTTGTCATGCTTTATAGTATTCCCTATTATCACGATGATGATGATATATCCGGCGAATACAGATAATATTTCAGAAGCTAAGAAATCGATATTTAAAGGTTTTTTATGGGCCGGCTTCATCACTTTCATAACAATCCTCATGTCCACACTGATACTTGGAAGCAAGATTACCGCCAGTTCGCAGTATCCGACATACCTGCTTGCCAAAGAAATAAATCTCGGCATCATATTCACAAGGCTTGAGTTTATTGTTGCCATTACCTGGTTCGTTACGCAATTTATGATAGGTTTGCTGTTTTTCTATGCAGGAGTAACAGGGCTTTCACAATTACTCGGGCTAAAAGACTATAAAAGGATTGTCATGCCGCTGGGACTTATTACATTGGTAATGTCAGGGGTTGTTTTCCCGGATGTCATATATCAAGCTAACTGGACTAAACATGTTTGGCTGCCCTATATTACCACACACGGATTGATTCTGCCTCTTTTGCTCTTTCTTGTACATCTAATAAAAAAACGGATGCTGAAAGCAAGATATTAAAAATGAATTCAGCTTACAAAGGAGCGCTGCGGCGGATATGAAAACAAGGATACGGCAAATGCGCTGTTCAGGGATATCTATAATACCGTTAAGCCTTATGACGCGACAATGCTTATCAATATCTGCCTGCCGGGCATGACCGGTGTTCAAGGCTCGGTGCGCGGTGAAAAAAGTGTTGGAAAATAATGCAGATAACAATGCGGATATTGGAATCGGCGACCTGATGGAGTTTAAAGGCAGCGCAAAAACTACTACTGTTGGTCAAAAATGACTATTACTACAGGGTCACACAGACTGTAGCCGGTGGCAAATTTACTTAATTTGCTTATAGGCTTTTCGGCATAAAAATAAATGAGCATAAAGTATCGTTCGGTTTCCGGCAAAGCTTTAATTACTGCTGTCAGAACCTTGAGATCGCGTTTATCATACTGGAAAATAAGCGAGAGTAATATATTACACAATATGAAATATATAGAAGACCTGTGTAACGGGCGGCCGATTTGTTTCCCTGAACGTCCGTTGACGGAGAAAATGCCAAAAACCTATTGATATGTTCCCACGAACAGATGCTATAAAAAATGGCTCACAGACATCAACTCCATCAACTCGACCCATGTGGAGTGCGTGGTATTGATAACAAGGCTGTAAGCCTTTATTTAAGCGGATTCCCGAATTTACATCAAAGTTGTCTACTCGACCTAAAGGTCCAAAATACGTACATGGAAACATATCGACGAGGTATTTTGGGGTAAAATTTGAACTCAAAAATTGGTAGGGTTGAGTTGACAGAATAGATAACGGCCTTTTTTCATAGGGGTTGAGGAGACAGTATGGATGTAAACTTAACAACAGGGCTCGACCATAATGTATAAAAAGAACCTTGTTTATTGGGGAAAATATGGACATAAAGTAGAAATATCTATATAATGATTTCAGAATATGGTAAAACGTAACGAGATGTTTGCTGTTGAAATTATCATTTTAAAGCAAAGATTATTGGCTATATGCAAGAGAATCGTGCCTTGTTCTCATTTATAAATAAGGGGGATTCATAATGCTTTTTTCAGAAGAATATGGAATTACTTGCATCGGTGATGAAGATTGGTTTGACCCAATTCTTCATCAAGATACATTATTGTTCATTGACCCTTTCGCAGTATTTAAGTCAAATGATGATTTGTTCAAAGATAGCTATTCAGAAATAATGTATTTTTTTCAGCAAGCATTTGAGTTAATTGCTACTTCTGGAGGTAATAAAAACCATTTAAGTTATAAAAAGGCAGAGTCGATGTTGCTTTTTCCTGAAGTAAATGCTTTATGTCTAGGATATTCTAAAACAAGGCAAGGCTCTGGAACAGGACCACAATGGGCAAAAACTTTAACTGCAAATATTAATTATATTATTAGTCGAGGCGTTACGCATCTATCACATTTTGAGGAGCTAGGTATTTTATGCGAAGGAATAGGTCCTGACCGTCTTAGTGATATGACTGCAAATTTATTAAAGAATCGCCTAATAACTTATACGCAAAGAATATGTAACATTTATAATGTACCAATGAAAAAAGTATTGGTTCGAGGCGCATATTTTGATTATACCTTCAAAAGGTGGATTGATGATCAAGTCTTGCTGCCTTTAAACCCATACAAAAAAAACTCGCCAGTTATTCTTGTTCCAAAATCTTTTTTGAATGTTCTACCTGAAATTAATAGTGATGATTTTTCAGAAACAATGCAATTGGCTGAGCGATTGAGAAATGACTTCAATTATGAAGTTGATAGAAATCTAGATAAAGAAAAAATAGCCCAGATTGCCATCGAAAATTATGATTTAGTTAAAGAGTACATAGAGATAGTAGAAAAGCGCGATGCCCCTAATTTTGGGAAGTTAATGAAAAAAACGTTACGATATGTATGGTAT
>JAAYXD010000084.1 GCA_012516065.1 Clostridiaceae bacterium | reverse complement strand
ATGTAAAGTGCGTCATTTTGGGGACAACGGCAGGCGCAGCAAAAGAGAACAAAAAAAACAGGGCTGCGGGTTTTGTAACCCGAAGCCCTATTTTTTGTCTTTTGTATTTTTTTGTATTTAACCGTGATTAATTGCCGCGAAGTTCGTCCCACAGCTTAGCTCTCTGATCAAGAACTTCCTGTCCGCCCGCAGCAAGGTATTCCTGTATCAATGAATCCCATACCGCGTCGAATTCTTCCGGTTTGGCAGTGATTGACTTCGCATATATCTCAAGTTCTTTATCATCGAGAACTTTTCCGTATTTCGCGTCTGCATCCGTCGGAATCAGACCGGCGCCAGGATTTACATAACCATCCCTGATAGCCAGGTTATACGAATCTTCAAACAGATGCTCGTTTCCAGGATATGAGAACGCGTTCGCCTTTATCCTCTTTGTCGCATCAGCCAGGTAAATACCGTTAACAATGAGGGTATAGTCTATATTCTGCAGCGAAGGCATCATCTTTTCTCCCTCAACCTGCGTAAGCATGGGCAGTCCGTCAACAATAGTATGATGTACGCCTTCCTCGCCGAACTGCAGGAAGAATAATACATCAGGATCTGCCATCCAGTTGAGGTACTTAATGACTGCATCAACTTTTGCCTGGCTTGTCTTAGGAACTATCATCCTGATTCCCGTAGGATCATAGAGCTCTTTCCTGTGCTTGCCGCTGTATATGTTTGTAAAAGGATCTATCGGTATAAACTCGGCATCAGGGAAGTTCTTCTTCAGGTTCGTATTATGACCGGGAACGTTTCTCAACGCCAAATCGTAGTTTCCTCCGTAAGATCCGGCATAACCTCTGATTACGTCTTCGTCGCGCATCTTACCGTCCCTGTCAAGCGGGAATTCAGGGCTTATCAATCCTTCGTTGTACAACTTGTTAAGATACCTTGCGCCTTCCTTCCATCCGGGGAGGAACAGCCTGTTCTTCACATAATAATCCTTGTCCGATACATCTTCCAGGAATGTCTGGAAGAACCCGTAAGCGACATAGTCAACATCATGGGTCATGGCATAAGGAATGACTTTATCCACATTGCCGGGATTCTTTTCCTTGAATGCCTTCAATGTCTGATAGAATTCATCCGTCGTATCAGGAATGGGAAGACCGAGTTTTTCGAGCCAATCCTTCCTGATGAATGTTCCCGTGTTCGCCTGTATTACTCTTTTTGCAATAATCGCATACTGTCTTCCGCCGTATACCCCATACTTCAACAGATCGTCGCCGAGATACTGCTTAAGCTGGGCACCGTACTGGTTAAGAGCATCCGTCAGATCCGACAGGCCGCCTTCCTTGTAATAGTTGTAAACGGTGGCAACATCATAAGTCAAACAAATGTCAGGCGCGTCCCCTGTAGCCATCCATACGTTCAGCGTATCGACTTCCTGTGATCTCGGGCACGGTACAAAAGTAACCTTGATGTTGTTAGGATTGCCGAAATTCTCCTGTATCCATTTTGTCCAGTAGTTGTTGTCAACAGGAGTCTGACCCGGCGTACCTCTGTCGAATACTTCGACCCTTAATTCGACAGGTTTTGCTGTTGTGGTAGGAGTTTCGGTTTTCCCGGTATCTGTAGACCCGGTGCTGGGCTGCTGTGTAGAAGTCTGGCCTCCGGTAGGAGCACACCCTGCAGTCGCGGTAACTATAAGCATAATACCGAATATCATGCTTATAATCGCCAATGCTTTTTTCCTCATTTTTATTAACCCTCCTTTGAAATTAAAATTACATTTATAATTATGTCAACCCTTTATTGAGCCAATCATAATACCTTGTACGAAGTGTTTCTGCAGCCACGGATAAACAAGGAGTATCGGAATTGTACAAAACATAACGGACGCTGCTTTAAGGCTTTCAGGAAGCAGGTTTGAAGCGATGCTTCCTTCAATAGCGGAAATTTCAGGCTGCATATTGTTATAGACGATTTGATAGAGTTTTAATTGTATCGGATAAAGTTTTGAATCCGTTATATACAGCAAGGAATCCATAAAATAATTCCAGCGGCCTACCGCATAGAACAGGCTAAGCGTTGCCAAAACCGGCAGCGAAAGCGGAAGTACTATTCTAACCAGTATTGTCAAATAGTTAGCTCCGTCGATAAGGGCCGATTCCTCAAGGCTCTCAGGCAAATTACTGAAAAAAGTCTTAAGGACAATCATGTTAAAAGCACTGATTAGACCCGGAAAAATAAGCGCTCCAACTTTGTTCAGCAAACCCAGGTTTTTTATCAGTATATAATCCGGTATCATTCCCCCGCTGAAGTACATTGTAATTACCACCATCAGGAGGAAAAAGTTTCTTCCCTTTAAACCTTTTTTCGATAGAGGGTAAGCCATAAGTATTGTCATCATCATGCTCATAGCGGTGAAAACAAGTGTGAGCACTACTGTGAACAGCAGAGACCTTATCATAGTCTTGTCCGCAAAAACCACCCTGTAGGAGTCGAAGGTAAGTTCCACGGGCCATATATATACCCTTCTTGAAAGAATCGCACTGTTAGAACTTAAAGAAACCGATGCCACATACAGCATGGGTATAAGGCATACCAGCACGGAAAAGAATACTATTACGTTCAATATCATATCAAATATTCTGCTCTTTATACCTGAATCCATTGCACAGTCCCCCTGGTATAACGTCCAAAATACCCTTTATAATTGAAAATTTACCATATACCCTGTTCTCCCAATTTCTCCGCAATA
This sequence comes from Clostridiaceae bacterium, assembly GCA_012516065.1. GTDB lineage: Bacteria > Bacillota > Clostridia > DSM-8532 > DSM-8532 > DTU069. The sequence goes on along the minus strand of JAAYXD010000084.1, from coordinate 17,643 downwards.
TAATTAGCGGTTATAAGGAACACCATGCCAACAACGGATTGGAAAAAGCCTACCGCGGTTGCCGTTGAAAATCTGCCGGAGCGCAGGCCTACACGGTATACAAAAGTGCTTATAACATCTGAAACGTCGGTAACCAGATAATTGCCCATCGCATACGGCCGATCAAACCCGATTTGGGCGATTCTTCCGACATTCAGTATCAGCAGTATAATAATTGTCGTTTTGATACACGGCAGAGTAATGTGCCAAATTCTTCTTAATCTGCCGGCTCCATCGACTGTAGCGGCTTCGTATAATTCCGGATTTATTCCGGCAATAGCTGCCAGATAAATTATCGCATTCCAACCGGCGCTTTGCCATACGCCCGAGAGGGTATATGTTATTATCCACGGTGTTTTTTCGGTCAGGAAAGGTATTGGTTCAAATCCGAGCTTTTCAATAAGCGTATTGACTAAACCTGACTGGGCCGAGAAAAGCTGTATGGTAAGACTTCCGATTACGATCCATGACAGGAAATGGGGCAGATATAATATGGTTTGGGAAATTCTTTTATAAGTTTGGTTCCTAAGCTCGCTTAATATTATAGCAAGTATTATGGGAGCGGGGAAACCTGCCACTAAATCCAATGTATTTAGGAAAAAAGTATTTTTGACTGCTCTGAAAAATTCCTTCATCGAGAATATCTCTTTAAATGTCGCGAAATTGTTCCAGGGGCTTTTCCATATGCCCAGAAACATGTTATAGTCTTTGAAAGCGATTGTTACGCCGTACATCGGCACATACTTGAATATGAAAAAGTAAGCTACGGGCAGAACTAGGAATAAATAAAGCAGATAATTACGCCGCATATATGTCAGGAATTTTCGCAGTTTTTCATTTGTTGAACTTTTTTTCGAGGATAAACCGGTATTGACGGAAGACACTGTACACATCCTCCTCTTAAGTCAGCGGATCAGTAGTCCATACTGGCAAATTTGACTTTTCCTAGCCTCAATATATGTGATCAGTGTTTTTATTTCAACTATTAATTTTACTTTTGAACCGTTAATTTTGATTAACGCTGCGTAAAGCCGTGATCGTCCGCTTTTTTCTTCGCCGTCTTGTCCGTTTTTAAAACCTGATGCGTTGAAATTCTATTAGATATCCCTGTTTATATAATGTGTTTTGTCGCGATTAGCTGAATACGGTCGTATTTTTATCGATAAGCGCGGTTTTTGTCCTGTATTCTCCCGGGGTTATTCCCTCAAATTTCTTAAATACTCTTGAGAACGTTTGATCACTGTTATATCCGAGCAATAACGCAAGGTCCTTGATGCTTATTTCAGTACGAACCAATAAATCCTTCGCTTCGTTCATCCTTAAACTGTTTATTACATCACCGATATTTTTGCCTATTTTATCCTTGAACACTTTTCTTACATGAGAATAGCTAAGCCCGACATAATCGGCAATATCCTGTATCCCTATGTCTTTCTTGTAATTCATCTGTATGTATCCCATTATTTTGCTTATTTTGTCGTCATCGCTCTTATACTTGCCCAGATAATCGAACATTTTCTTGTAAATATTGATAAGCCACTGCTCTATATCCTCCAAAGTCTCTTTTTTTGAAAGTTCATTATATATATTGAAGTTGCTACCGAATATATGGCTCATATCAACATTGGAATCGGTCAGATATTTAATTACCGTGTCCCCGACAAGCTGGTTGAAAATTTGCCTGACGTTATCACTGGACAGGCCGATTTTGCTTTTCAGTTCCTCTACAAGCTGTTTCACGGTTTTTTCAACAGCGCTTATATTCCCCGTTTTTACTTGATTCATCAAATATTTTTCAATAGTTACCGGAAAATAGTACTTATGTTTCTCCAGATCTTCATTCCAGAATATAACGCTTCCGTAACCGTATATTAATTTCAGTTTCAACGCCTGAGTCGCTTCCATATATGATGTGGATATTTCGAATATATCTTTGTAACATCTCCCTATGCCTATTGAAATGGTGTTATCGAAAATTTTCGAAGTTTCTTTCTGTATTCTATAAAAGCATTCCATAATTTCTTTTTTTGTTTCGTCAGTGGGAATGTCATCCAAATTAAGGATCAGCGCTATTTCCCCATTATCCATATTAACGCCGGTACATTTGCAGATTGAGCTGAAAACCTGCTCTGCTATGCTTATAACGATCATTTTCAGGTAATACTGCCATATAACCTTGTACTTTTCGGTAAATTCATCATATTTGTCTATTGACATTGCCACACATATAAAACACTCGTTATGGAACTCGATATGAGCAAAATTATCCGTTTCGTACATAAATTTACCTTTAAGCAGGCTGCTTAAATAGTTTTGGATCATGCTCATTTTATTTTTCTCAAGTTCATTCGAGATAGATTCGAATGCTTTTCTCAGGATTGCCATTTCATCACCGGCATCAAGGATGTTAATTCCTTTATCAAGCTTTATATCCTGGATTAGCTTCTTTACCGGACTGCACAGCTTCCTGGTTATAGCATAAGCGAGCACTACGCTCATTATCGTAATCAGGATCGATAAATAAATGATATTGGCACGGATATTATCCAGGCTGTCCTTCAGTGCTTCCAATGAAAAAACGCCCATGTATATCCAGCCGTCATGAGGAGATTTATAATAGGACACAATAGAACTCTTATTATCGACTTCTGTTATTATATATCCTTCATCCTTACCGCTGTTTATTATGCTGTTTATGTACTCAGTTCCGGAAATATCTTTGCACAGGAAATTTTTATCCACATGGGAAATCACATTCCCATTGCTGTTAATTATGTAAATATACCCTTCCCGGTTTATATTATCAGTGTTAATCAGCTTTGACAGCACATCTTCCCTTACATTTACTACCAATGCCCCCCTTAACGCCGTAGTGTACGGGGTAAGCGGATAAATATATGTTATAATGCTGCTTGCGGCTAAATAATCCTCATATTCATTTCCGCCGTAAGGCAGCCTCGTATCAATCCATCCAAGTGACATTCCTTTTGATTTATAGTCATTATAATATTTAAGCCATCCTGTGTCGTTTAAATCCGTAATAGGCACAAATCCCTGGTTCGAAGTCAGGGAATATCCGAGATCGTCAATGCACAGATATATCGATTCATACCTGGTATTGGTATTAACAGCTTCGAGAATTACTTCCAAAGCATCGGAAAGCTTAATTAAATCGTTTGTATCAATTACCCGTCTGCCGTTATCCTCGCTGAATTTGATTTCACTTAGAATATTTATTGCGCTGTTTACCGAAAGCCTGATTGTGTCTTTGCGTATTGTATTCTTAAACTCCAATATCGTGTTCTCAGCTACCTTGAGCTTTCCTATGCAGTTTTTGCCGATTTCTTTTTTAGAGCTGTTTATTACAGCGTTATCATACGCTATAACGTAAGCTATCGTTATTACCAGCAGCAATAAGGAGAATGAAATAAAAAGTTTCAGCGAGAATGAATAGTTTTTCATTAAATCGACATTGCTCCTTTCCTTTAAACTATGCCGAACCATACCGGTTCAGATAGCCGGGCAATATGCGAGCAGTGCTATATATTGTTATCTCTTACTTATTATTATAGATGGAAGTACAAAAAAATACAATGCGATCCGTGTTTTATTTATGTAAATTGCATAAATGCGGCAGGAGTCGGTCATAATTTTTCAGGGGTGGTAATTTTGCGTAAAAAAAAAGAACAGGGCATTGACTTGCGGTTAATCTAGGAAAGACTGAAAGATTGTACCGATTTGAAGCGGAAAAATGTCTTCATTGAGGAGAAACATGAGGCATGGTTTTTCTACATTCATGAAAATATTGACAATGATTTGCTTCAAAGGGATTTTATAGCCCCGATTATAAATATGAATTATAAACAGCTGTCGGACGAAAAAGTTGTTAAAAACATACCGAACGGCTCAATAAAACTCGTTTATACCACGGATGAAGCAGTAAAGGAAATCTTTTCCGGCAGCGCCGTATTTGTTTTTGAGCTTATCCCATATGCAATCGCCTGTAAAATAGACAAAGTTGAAAAGCGTACCCTGGAGGAACCTAGTACCGAAAAAAATATCAGGGGGCCTCATGAAGGTTTCCTTGAAGTGCTCGAAGCAAATATCGGCATACTGAGAAGAAAAATACGCAGCGACGCACTTAAATTCAAAACTGTCACGCTGGGGAAAATCACGAACCAAACAGTCGCAATAGCCTATATTGAAGGAATAGCCAATAAGGACCTCGTTGAGGGTCTGTACAAAAAAATCAGTTCAATAGAACTCGACGGAATGCCTGCAATCGGATACATTGAACAGAGCATTATAACCCACCCCAACTCTTTATTTCCCCAGTTTTTAAATACCGAGAGGCCCGATAAAGCGATGGCAGCCCTGCTTGAAGGGAGAATTGTAATATTGATGGACGGAACGCCTGTAGTACTGATAGCGCCTGTGACATTCATCTCTTTTTTCCAAACACTTGACGATTACAGCAATCCCTGGCTGCTCGGCAGCTTTCTGCGTGTTGTCAGAATCCTTGGAGGAATATTCATTGCGGTATTTATGCCAGCTCTATATATTGCGATAACATCCTTTCATTATTATGCCGTTCCTTTGGAACTCCTGCTGAACCTGGCAAAATCCAGAACTGTAGTTCCGCTGCCTCCCATTTTTGAAATTTTAATTCTTGAGATAACTGTCGAGTTAATACGTGAGGCGGCTATAAGGCTTCCTACGTATATCGGTACGGCGGTAAGCGTGTTTGCCGGCCTTATTATCGGCCAGGCCGCCGTTGAAGCTGGAATAGTGAGCAATCTTGTGATAGTAATAGTTGCCGCTACCGCAACCGCATCGTATGTCGTACCATCGACAGACATGGCATTATCCATTCGCATTGTCAGGTTTATATTCATGCTTGCCGCATCCATATTCGGAATAATCGGCATTGTGGCATGCACAACCTTCACGGTGGGACACATTATCGTCCTTGATTCGCTGGGGCAGCCGTATTTTACTCCCTTCTCGCCCTTTTCATTAAGAGGATTGAAAGACAGTTTAGTCAGACTGCCGCTGAAAAAACAAATGATAAGACCGGAGGAAACAAAAACCGGCAAAAAAGTCAGGAGTGAATGAGTATTGAACGGAGGGCCGAACGCAATTACCTCAAGGCAGATGGCACTGTTTACGTTTGTATGCCAGACAGGTATAGGCAGCATTATTCTTCCGACAACATTAGCAAAAGAGGTAGGTCATGACGGCTGGATTTCGGTTTTTGCAACAGGGATTTTGTCAATTGCCGTCGCTGCGCTGCTCGGACTGCTGCTGAAGAAAAGTTCCGGCAAAGGGATACTTGACATAAACAAAGAAGTATACGGGAAAGTAACAGGTACAGCCTTTAATATATTAATATTTGCCTATCTGCTTTTTACGGCGTCCGCAGGCGTCAGTATTTTTGTGATTTTCCTGAGATGTTGATATACATTATATTTGTTGTTCTGCTTATAATGATTGGCAGAATACCGAGTGATATCAACGAGTCATACCTCTTTTTGGATATCGTTAATTATTCAGGCATGGGCATAACGGTTTTTTTTATCATATCCCTGTTTATATCCGCGGTAAAAACGAAAGGCGGCAAAAGATATGAAAAGGGTTAAAATTTTATGCCTCTGTTTTTTGTGTTTGGTACATCTTCTAATATCCGGCTGCTGGGATCAAAAAATATTCGAAGATATAGGCCTTGCCCTTGTACTCGGCCTGGAATATACGGAAAACGGCGAACTGCTGTACACGATGACAATGCCCGTGTTTGCCGAGGATATAGAGGAAACAATTGAACTACTGTCAACCACCTCCAACCTGTTAAGGCAGTCACGCGATCAAATACGCAATACATCGGGCAAAAGAGTTGAGGGCGGGAAAATACAGCATATAATTTTTTCGAAAGAGCTTGCCGAAAAAGGCATAGGCAAGATACTCGATGTTTTTATCAGGAGTTCTGAAAACCCCATGCTGGCAAATATTATTGTTGTAGACGGAAGCCCGTTTGAAATGCTTAGTACGAGCAGGGATTACAAGGACAAACCAAGGCTCGGGGTTTACCTCGCGCATATAATAAAAGAGGCTCGCGCAAACAATTCAACACCTGAGAGCAGAGTATACAACTTTACTATTCTGCAGTACAGTGAAACAATCGATCCGATTGCGAGTTATATCAGCTTTGATGATACGGGAATAACAATAGAAGGTTCCGCCCTTTTCAATGGCAACAAAATGGTGGGAAACATTGATTTCGTAGAGACGGGATTACTGCATGCACTGATGGGCAAAAAAATCCGGTTCGGATATTATATAAAAGCAAAGGATATGGAGGAAAGCGTTTCTCCGGACAAAAGAGGGGTTTCCGTATTACTGCACCGGGTTAAACGGAAAATTAAAGCAACCTGCGAAGACGTAACAACCCCTGAAATCCATATCAGTCTCGATCTCACGGGAATCATTGATGAAATTGATTTGGACTATCGTCTTGATGAGCCGGACGATAAGAAAAGGCTGGAAGAAAAAATAGCAATGCTCATCAGGCGGGACTTCATTAAGCTTATAAAATACCTGCAGGAAATCGGATCCGATCCGGTTGGGTTCGGGGAAATAATCAGAGCAAAGCATAGTGAATATTTCAAGTCCGTTTCGTGGAAAACCGTATATCCCACGGTCAAATTTGACATTGACGTAAAAACCAGTTTCGAATTTCACGGCGCTTTGAATTAAGTATTCAGCAATACTCCTTCCATAACCGTGACCGCTTTTCCCGATATAAGCACTCTGTCGCCGCATACCTGCACCTTCAGCGTGCCTTCTCTTTTTGATGCCTGGTATGCAATAAACTCATCCTTCCCAAGTCTTTTCTTCCAATACGGCCCTAAGCAGCAGTGCGATGAACCGGTCACAGGATCTTCAAGAATACCGATAGCCGGCGCAAAAAACCGTGAAATAAAATCATACTCATTTGACCGCGCCGTTACAATAACACCCCTTGTATGCACTTTCATAAGCTTCGTAAAATCAGGTCTGATATTTTTTACTTCATCCTCGGATTCAACTTCAATTATGTAATCGAATATGCTTTTTCCTGCATAGACCGGATTAACGGCCAGCGCTTCTGTCAGTTCGGGCGGTATGTCGGCTTTTTCTTCCGGGGTTGCGGGGAAGTTAAGTTCAATTCCATCCGTCATTATACCTTGCGGTCAGCATTCCGCTCTTCGTATCGAAAACAGCTTCCCTGTCCTTTTCCAGATACCCTTTTTCCCATAATATATGGGCACTTGCCAATGTCGCATGTCCGCACAGATCAATTTCCGATTCGGGTGTAAACCAGCGCAGCCTGTAGCCGTTATCATTCGGCACAAGAAAGGCGGTTTCCGCCAGATTCATCTCATTTGCGACATCCTGCATCCATTTTGCCGAAGGCTCCGATTCCAAAATACAAACTGCCGCCGGATTTCCTTTGAACGGTTTATCGGTAAAAGCGTCAACCTGGTAAATCTTCATTTTTTCACCTCAAAATCCTGCTTTTTGGATAATAATGTTTTTATCTTATTTGTTTTTTAGACCTGTGTCAAGAATATGAAGTCCAAAAAATCAATAATTCATTATATTTGTAAGTCTCAGACCACTTCCTGCGGCTATCGCTACGGCTTCAACAATCTGCGGAACGAAATGTCATTTTCACGCATGAACTTATGTTTTGATAAAGAGCTGTTTATTCGAAACCAATTAAAAGTATGAAAATATGGCATCGGCTTGTAAGCCTTCCGATCCAAATTGATGAGATTATATTTAAAAGCATCGGGCATTCCTGATTTTATCCAAAAAAGGCTCTCAGCATTTTTTATTTATTACTGTATTTTTTATGCATTCTCTCAATTTCCCACGTGATTTCAAACTTTAGTGCATCCGGCTCGAGAACTTCCGCATCTCCTCCAAACCTGAGCACCCACTGCAGGATATCCGGAGAATAGGTCGTTTTCTTCTCAAAAATGATTTTATCATCGTCAAGATCGGTAATCCGGTCGGCCCTATGCGCTTCATATTCCTTTATATATCTTGCAGCCTGCCCTTCAAATATAATCTTAAGCGTTATATGTTCGTCGCCGATCATCTTTTCAAAACGGTTCCTGTTATACTCTTCATAGAAATTTTCAGGGCGTTTAAAGGTTTCATTCAGTATTTCAAGCTTCTTTATGCGTGATACGCGGAAATCGCGGATCTCTTTCCGCAGATGGCAATAGCAGATCAAATGATAGCAGCCTTCCCTGATCTCAAGATAATAAGGATCAATTTTTCGCCTCGTCATTTCATTGCTGTCGAACGAAAAATATTCAATCTTAAGCCTCAGGTTCTTTTCTATCGCTTCGCGTATTATACGGATATAATCTTCATTGATGTACTTTTCCGGCACAGCCTCCGATGGGTTCACTTTCATCAGATCGGAAATAAAGTTTATATAGTTCTGATTAACGGCCGGAACGTTTTGAAGCAGGTTATCCAGCATTTCCCTGGCCGTTTTACCCACATCCAAAACCGCGTAGGGGTTCAGAATCTCTTTAAGAAAATATATTGAAATAAGCTCGGGCAATGTAAACGTAATATTTTTAATGTTGTACTTATCCGCCTTGTAACAGACTTCCCCCTCTTCGTTCTTTTCTTCGTACACGAAAAAGTGCCTCGATATATCGTCGATATCACGCTCAATGGTTTTCCTGCTTACATCAATCCCTAGTTTTTTCAGGTTATTATGAATCTCGGGAATAGTGTATCCCATTTTGCTTTCCGAAAGTATCGAGAGTATATGTATTTGCCTTTCAATCTGCCTCACATCGGCCATAAATACCACCCCGTGACTATATCGGGATATTACGGTTACAAATTAAGAATGTGTTTTTCTCATAAATTTCCTTCTGCATCAATATAAAGCTTGCAAACAAGTTTCAAATATGAATTTTATGGATGTAATTCATCAGGGTAAAGTACAGCTCACCGCCTGTTATTTTTTCTTTTGTGATCCTTTCCCATATCAGGCAGTAAAGCCTGATTTGCTTTGAATAGTGGCTTACCAGGGGATCCAGGTCTTCTTCCGTTTCGAAATAATTCGTTTTGTAGTCGATTATCGACCAGGCGCCGTTTTCCTTAACAGCCAAATCTATTTTCCCCTGCAGGATAACGGGCAGCGGGTTTCTAATGCCTAATAACCCGCATATCGGATCGTCGGCGTCCAGTTTTATCGAAAAAGGAACTTCGGCAAGTTTCATTTCGGCGTTTTGTATTCTTGAATAAAGTTCGCTCTCCTTAAATTTTTTAATTAACTCTTCCGCTTTTTCTTCGTATTCAGGTCCGGTAAACCCGTACTGGCGTAAAATCATTGTTTTGTATCTTTCATACGACGTTTCATCCCTTACGAGGTTTTCGATTATTTCATGGATCGCGCTGCCCCATTCGGGCCCAAGACCGCCTTTCACTGTATGAAGCGGCTCTTCGCTTATAATATCCGACACCGATAATTCGATATATGTAGGCTGTGCGGCTTCCGAAACAAAGCTGCCTATATCATTTTTAAAGTCTTCAAGGTCCTGTTTTTCTATTAATTCAGTTGTTCCACGCTGCTCTGTCCGAGGAGGCAGGACTTCCGGAACCATATACGCATCGTTTTCCGGGTCCGTATAGTCAAGCAGCGTCTCCCAAGGGTTTTTCGAGTTGGATTTTTCACTGTCTGAAATAAACAGCACGTTTTTCGCTCTCGTTGCCGCGACATACAAAAGACGCGTTTCTTCGGCATCCTGGTACTTTTTTTCTTCAAGTTCATGCTTATCCCAGTCTAATGGCCTCGCTATCACTTTTGACGAAAATTCTCCGGTTTGCTTTTTTATAACGAAATAACCCTCGGACTTTGACTCGGTTCTTTTTATGTGGTAATCGGGAGGTATATCCGGCCTTTTACACGGATGGGCAAGAAATACGACAGGAGCCTCAAGACCTTTTGCCTTATGAAGGTTCATTATTCTTACAGCATCCTGCTCCTCGCCCGTAATATCAAGCTCTTCTTCCAAATCAGCGTCAAGTATCGCATCAAGGACATCGATTAATGAATTAAAGCCGCTGTATTCTTCAGTCATATTTTTCCTTAACATCTCAAGTATCTTTGTAATATACCCGCATCCGGTCTGCGCTTCGGTTCCGGCAAGTGTCAGCGGGTAAAGACCTATATCAGCCGCTATTTTCTCAAATACCGTTACCGGATGATAATTCCGCGACCATTTATGGTACTTCGAGAGCTTTTCGAATGCGGTTTCAAATAAAGCTTTCGTATCTTCGTTCAGGCTTTCGGGAACTTCCGCATATATTTTGAATAATCCTCCCGAAAGCTTGTACTCCGCTATTGCCTTGTCACTAATCCCGAAGAAAATTCCCCTTAACACGGCTATTAGAAGAACCTGGTTTTCCGGGTCGTTAAGTAATTTAAGCAGTATCACGAATTCCTTCAGTTCTTCAATATCCGAAAGATAGCTGCCGCCGGATATCTTAACGGGTATTCCGTATTTCTTAAGGGTTTTTGCATAAACCTCGATACTGTCCTTATATCTTAGAAGGATTAAAAAATCCCTGTAATTCGGCGTATCCGAAAAGCCTTCCTCCTTTTCTTCAGGTGTGCAGGTAAGCTTTATCCCATTGCCGTCGACGGCGTTTCTTATAACCTTCGCTATATTCTCCGCGTCCTGCTCCACTATTTCCTGTTTTTTCGCGAAATCAGCCGGTATGTTTAACACTTTTACGCCCGAGTCGGTTCCTGCCGTTTCGTCTTTCAAAGTATTTACAGGGCTGAACGCGGCCTGGTAAGAGTCCGCTTCATGCGGAAGAAGCCCGGAAAACGCCTTATTGAACCATTTGCCCAGGCTGTTCACAGAGCGGAAGTTCGCCGTCAGTTCGAGGATTTTTCCGCCTGTCTCGAGGAATAATCGTTTTACGCGGTTATATATGTCGATGTCGGCCCTTCTGAACCTGTATATTGACTGTTTCGGATCCCCTACGACAAAAAGCGATCCCGGAGAAGGCACAAGCCTGTGCCATTGTTTTTCATTTATATCCTGGCCGGTTAACAGAAACATAAGCTCTGCCTGGATCGGATCGGTGTCCTGGAACTCATCGATTAACAGGCAGCGGTACTTGTTTTTGAAATATGTACGGACCTCGGGGTAATTTTTAAGCATCCGGACCGATTTAAGCAGCAGATCCTGAAAATTTAAACCCGATTGCCTTTCTTTTACATTTTCATAATACTCCACAGCGGGTTTTAAAAAGCTTACCGCGATATAATGGCAGTATTCTTTCCACTGCTTTAATACAGGCCGTATTTCTGTCTGCGACAGATAGTTTATTTCATCGTTTATTTCTTTTGTTATTTCCTTATCGCAAAGCCACCTGTTTAAAATAACCTTCTGATCATTTTCAAACATCTCAAGCAGATTAAGCCTGTTTGTTTCATTGGCCATATCGTAATAGCGAAGCATGCGGAGCCCGGTCATAATTTTACTCTGAAGGCTGTCATATCCCTTTTCGGGTTCGGTTTTCGGAATATATCTTTTTACTTTTTCAAGAAACTGCTTAAGTTTTTCATATGCCGGCGCAATATCCGGTTTTTGGATTTCATTATAAACAATTTCAACGTCCGGGTATTTTGTAATACGGGTATACATACCCTCGAGATCGGACGGTTTCAGCCCGCAGTTATTCAGCTTTGCAAGTTTTTCAAGGAAATTGAGCCTGACATCCAGAAGGTACTGCTGCCATGCCTGTTTATGCAAAAGCATGTCGGTTATATCGTCGAGTTCGGCAAAATCGGGATCAACGGATGCCTCTACAGGCCTCTCGCGCAGCAGCGAAGCGCAAAACGAGTGTATTGTGCCTATGAAACATCTCTCCATATTTTTAAGCGCTTCTTTCAGAATTTCTTTTTCTCCTGGGTTTTGCTGTTCGTAAAAACACCGCTCGAGTCCGTTCTGAAAACGTTCTTTCAGTTCCTGAGCCGCTTTTCGCGTAAACGTTATAGCGGCTATGTTCTCAACACTGCATTTGCCTGATATAATAAGGCTTACCATGCGGTTTACGATACTTGTCGTTTTTCCGGAGCCCGCTCCCGCTTCAACGAGTATATTTACATCAAGGTTATTTTTTATTTCGTCGCGGACATCAATGTCCGGAATAGCAATATTACTCATATCCGGCAAGCCTCCTTATCACGGACAATGCTATGACATCAGGATCGTTGCGTTTTCCGGCGATGACCTTATGAAGCCTCTCAATACGGCAGACAACCTGGTAGTCGCACCACCTGCATTCGCCCGGATCTTCCGATGCGGCAAAAATGCCTTCCTCAATAATCGTAAAAAGGTCGTCAAGCAGTTCCAAAAGCTTTGTATTATCGCGCTGAACGCGGACAAAACGCCTGCCTTCTCCCTTTCTTGTAGGAAACAGGTATACTCCTTCCGTCACTTTTGCGTTTTTCATGCCGTTATTCTTTCCAAGCAGCATTTCACACGCATATGCGTACAAAGCATGCTGGATCTGCCTCCCGCCTTTAAAATAGTCCCTGTCGCTGTAACCGTAAGTCCCGCCCGATTTATAATCTATTATCCTGTAAATGTTTTCGCCCACCTTGTCAATGCGGTCTATTATACCCGATAAAAGGAACTTCTTCCTGGATGGCAGTGTTATTTCCACGGGCGGGTATCCTTCTTCATCTATCCCGAAACCAAGCTCAAACTTTACCGGTATTGAGCCGTCCGCGTTTTCTTCCTCTCCCGCGAGGAAAATGAGGCACGATTCAATAATTTCCCTTTTTTCGATATCGAAAACTATCTCGTTCGGAGGCGGGATCTTTGCTTTGAATTCGTCTATCACCGATTCAGCAATTTTAACAATAAGCCCGTTGTGTCTTTCCCTGCTTGGTTTTTCTTTCATTTCCGTCAGTGCTTTATAAAACCGTTCAAATACGGCATGGTATAAAGTTCCCTTCTCGAGCGGATTAAGCCACGTTTCGGGATCATAAACAAGCTCGTCGGGAGGTGATATATTAAGGACATAACGCAAATAATACCGGTAAGAACATCTTGCCAGAAGCTCAAGTTTGCTTGCCGAGAACACTTCTCCATCGGTTTTTATCCCCAGTTTCCCGATATACCCGTCGTAATGCGTGAATTTTTCGCTGTCCTGGCTGTCCCACGCTTCTCTTCCCTGCCTCAGGTGAGGATAACATTCAAAAACCGATCCCTTTATGTCTATTGCTCCCCCTGCATTAAAGTACCTATATAGCCAAAATTCACTCTCATCCATAGCATTTTGCGTTATATAGCCTTCGGTTTTCCTGAAATGGTTTTTAAGATCGGTATACCCGGCCGACAGGTTTTTGTTTATCATCCTGTAAACCTGCAGCATAAAAGAAGACGGTATTCTGTTCCTGTTTTCGGCGGTGTCGAATGATGAATAAATCAGCGTTATATATCCTTTAAGGCCGGACATCAATTCAACGAGCCGGTATATGTTTTCATTCGGTTTTTCCTTATTTTGTACTATGTTTTCAGAGAGCCTTTGCTTTTCAATGTCAAGCAGGATGGCGTCCTCCGCTGCGCTGCCCGGGAACCTGTCGGCATCAAGCCCTATAAAATAATGATGAATCCTGTTTATATAAAAGCCGCCGTCAAAGCCGCATACATGCAAATGGCCGTTTTTCGGGCCCGATACGCCTATCCGGATATTTTGAACATTGCTTCTCAAAACACGCAGCGCATCGTCAAAATCGACAATAAGTCCGGCTCCGGACGCTGTTTGGTTCAGGCTTTCGGTGATTGCAGCCTTTGCCTCCGCGTCAGGTTCGCTTTTAACCTGCGCAAATGCTTCAATAAACTCGGATATCCCTTTTGCAAGTTTATTTAATGAAATATTTCCACCGTCAGCTTCGGGAATTCTGTCAAACACGTTCGTAATAAACTGTATTAAAGACTTCAGTATTTTTGCTTTATATTCGTTATCCTTGCCGCTTTTGGTTTCAGCCGAATACAATTCCGAAAGAACGTAAAGATAACGCTCCCTTCCCCAGCCGATTCCGGACGACCTGAGAATGTCAGCCGCCCGGTACGGATTTACCGATTCGCCGTTTTCCCCGGGGATCTGTATAAGCTCCTGGTACAGCATGTTTATAAGCTCAGCTGCCTGGTAATTTGCAATTATCCACCTTATTACCGCATTAAAAGCCTTTCCCGGTCTTGAGTTTTGAACGCTTACGCCGTACCCGAACGTAACTGGTATGCCAAGCTGAGCGGCTTTCTGATACAACAGCTGGGCATAGGGCTCGTTCGAAGAAGCGTATATGCACGCTTTGTCAAAAGGTATTCCGTTGGCTTTAATATCGCGCAGGACAGCTTCAATTTCGTTATTCTCCCCATATGCCCTCATTAGTTTTATACTGCTTAAGTCTGTTTCTGTACCGTTATCGTGGGTTCGTCCGGCAAAGCCCGATACCGGCTCTTCGGATGGGGACTCCGCTTCAATTGAAGCTTGACGTGAGCCGCCGCTGCTTTTAAAAAAGGGAGTGCTTAAATCCCGATCAAGCGCATAGAGATTGGCAAAAGGAGAGATGAAACGGGACTCTTCGGGATAACCGGCACTGTAATAAGAATGCGGCACATTAATCCCATTTACCGGACTGCCGTAAAGTATCCGTATAGAACCGAACTTACCGGCTATTAATTTCTTTTCAAGCAGGCGAAGCTTTATATTATTCGGAACAAGCAAAAGCGTGTCTTCTTTACGGCCGTTTTGCAGGATTATATTGATAAGCCCCGGGTAATCGGCAATACCCTGCTTTTTAAGCTCCGTATCATAAACCGCAATTATTTTTTTAATGTCCCGGCCTTTACGGGCGTTTACGAAAGAGGATTCATCAAGGTTGTCATAGTCTATGCCCGCGTATTTGATTTCCATAACCGCGTTCCATATTGAGTTTGATATAGAAGGTGTTAATAGTATGTCGGTAAAGTATTCAAATTCGTTATTCCGCAGCATGTTGTAAATAACGCAGAACATTATATGCCGTGATATGCCGTCATCCGCAAGCGTCATGCCGAGATCGCCTAACAGCGGCATACCCGTTTCAGCGGCGATGCTTTGAATCGTCCCAATCTTAAGGTTAAGAACGGGTGTTTTTTCAGAAAGTGTTTCAACTATGTTTTGCCCTACCGCATATGAGGGGACAAGAAGCAGTTTGTCCCTGTACAGGTTATTCCTGCATATATCCGCCAAAGCGTCTATCATTTACGATATCTCCTTATAGTTCTCAATAATTCCTGAGACTGATACAATTATAACAAGTGGTGAAATTGTTTGCAAAAAAAGCGTTTTTGAATTATTACGTAATAGTTTAAAATGCAACGACTGGAACGTAACTATAAAACAGAACATTTTATTAACTTATTTACATTCTTTTGTTAATTGATATTAATGCAGAGCCGTGATAAATTTTTCCATGAATGCTTTCAAAATTTTGAATAGAAGAGAGGATTAATTATGTTAAAAAAAGCATTAACGTTCTTATTGATTTTCTGTTTTTTGCTGTCGGCATTAACGGCATGCGGAAAGAAAAAATCAGAGCCTGCCAGGGACGATGTGGTCAAGAGCACAACCGATAAACCGGCCGATTCAGGCAGTACGGTTGAGAGTACAACTAATAAGCCTGCCGATTCTACCATTCCTGATAACAATACGGAGGATTTGCCGGAACCGGCTGAAGACTTGGGTTCATCCGGCAGCGATCAGCAGTATGAAGAAGCCTTTCTGCCAATTGAAGAAGGGGAATTAATCATAGAATTGCCGGAGGACTGGGTGGAAGAAGAAACTAATGATGACATGATAAAGCAGTACTCATACGAACAATTATTTGTAGCCACTGTTTACTTATTGAAATACAATCCTCCAAGCGGGATCAAGGATGCAAGAGGCCTTGCCAAACATATCATGGATGAGTTTAATGAAAAAGATACTTATACGAAATTCCACAGCCTTACGGATATTAACATCGGAAACTTTAAAGGAGCACGGCTCGATGGAGAAATGACATTTGGTGATATGAAGGAAACATTGGTCTATATATATTTTAAAAAAGGTAATAACTTATATGAAATATCAACTTCATATGATCCTGAAGACGAAGAGGTTAAGGATATTTTGGAATCGTTTTTCGAGTTGGTTGTAATCAGGTAATGGCGTATAAGAAATAGAAATACAAGCCCGGGCGGGTTATTTGAATCCGCCCGGGCACATAATCACTGATGAAATTATTTGTGCCATTCTATTCCACATAGCCGCATCTTAAGATGATCAAAAAAACCGATCCCGCAAATACTGCGGAATCGGTTTTGCAACTCTCATCCTCCGGTCTGCATTCAAAGCAAAAATGCCGCTGTTCCTGTAACAGGACTAACCTCCGATTTTAACTACCGCTTTTACAATGTCTTCCTTGTTGTTTATGCTTTGTTCTAATGCTTCCCGAATTTCAGCAAATTCAAACTGATTGGTAACAATGCTTTCAGGATTTATAATCCCGTTCGCAACGGCTTTAATAGCCATCGGGTAGATATGCCTGTAGCGGAATATCGTTTTTAATGTTAATTCCTTATCCATAGCCATGTTCATAGGGAGACATTGTTTATTGTCCTTGCTGTAGCCGACAAATACAATCGTCCCGCCTTTATGTGTGAGCTCGATAAGCTGGCCGGCGGCTATTTCCACACCTGAAGTCTCAATGGCAATATCGCAGCCTCTTCCGCCGGTCAGGTCCATAACGGCTTTTACGGCATCCTGTTTTTTACTGTTGATTATACCCGTCGCCCCAATTTCGAGCGCCTTATCCAAACGTTTCTGTATGACGTCAATTACATAAATATCGGTTACTCCCATAGCCTTCAGGGCAAGCATGGACACAAGCCCGATACATCCGGCACCTGTAATTACAGCGGTTTGTCCGACGTGTGCTCCGCCCTGCATTGCGGCATGAAAGCCAACAGCCAGCGGCTCAATCAGCGCTCCTGACATCAGGCTTACGGTATCGGGTAATTTAAAGCATAAATTAGCATCATGCACCGCATACTCCTGGAATACGCCGTCATACGGCGGTGTGGCAAAAAACTCAACATCCGGGCAGAGATTGTATTTTCCTGTTCTGCAATATTCACACTTGCCGCATGTTTTCCCGGGTTCAAGCGCTACACGGTCGCCGGGTTTTAAATGGGTTACATTAGATCCTACTTCAACAACGGTACCACTTGCTTCATGTCCGAGTACAAACGGCGGTTTTACGATAAAATTGCCGATTCTTCCTGTTTCAAAGTAATGTAAATCCGATCCGCAGATTCCGACATATCCTATCTTAACAAGCACTTCATCAGGCTTAGGTTGCGGAATATCCCTTTCAGCAATTTCTATCCGACCGATATCGGTCATCAGCGCTACTTTCATCTTTCCTTTCATAGCCGGCACTCCTTTCAAATATCTTTCTGCTCGCGTTATTATTTATTAATT
>JAAYXD010000318.1 GCA_012516065.1 Clostridiaceae bacterium | reverse complement strand
GGGCTCTTCCTCAATTTTGGTTGACACAAGGCAAAAAAATATCATTTTTCATTATTATCTTTGCTTTTAACAAAGGTAACTTTGCTCTTCCGTACATCTGCCGCTTTATCAACTTTAATCTGTTATTATTTCCTTCAACAAAGCCATTACTGTATTTTAATGTTACAGAATTTTCAACAGCTTTCTTATCTTTTGTTAAACCACCTGTAAATCCTGATATGGATCTTATATTTGATTTTTTATACTTATTTATAAACTCATTAAGAAGTGATATGCTTTTTCTATCAAATATCTCACGGAAATCATTAATACAATCCTGTATTTCCTTAACTTTAGGATACTTCAATGCAACCTTCTCAAATATGTCATCATTGACTTTTTCTTTATTATCTGACCAAAGATATTTAAAAATATCTGAGCGATTTACATATTGCTTAGGTTTCATTTTCCTTGATTTGGCTTTGGGGGAGCAGCTAACCAAAGACGAACAGTAATCACATAAAATAGTATATTTGCCGGGATAACCACCTGATTTAATCTTTCTAAATATCTCCTTATAATTATTTCCTTCTGATAACAACTGTTTGATTCTTGTTTTATATGGTTCTAATATACTTTCTCTGTTATATGTATTCCTCCCATCTGATCTGCATAGAAGATCAGGGTCACCATACAAATATTTTCTTATCCTCTTATATGTTGTTTTCAGCATTTTGACAATCTGAGATTTGCTATAACCTTCTTTATATAATGACTGTACTTCAACAATGAATTCCCGTAGACGTTTTTGGTAATCAGTCAATTCTTTTTCATTATTTGTCTGGTTTTTTTTTACTCTCCGTTTTTACCTTGTCTTTAAAAATATCATTTTCTTCAGTATCTTGTTCTTCCGATATATTGATCTTTTCAGGTAACTGACTGTTAATAGCATGTTTAACTGCATGCATTAAATTATTAAACAAATGGAATCTGTCTGCAACCTGAATAGCATCAGGTATAACTTGAGAAATAGCAGAGGCATATGCTCCAGCTCGGTCACGGGTAACAGTTTTTATATGCTTGTTATTTTCCAACCATTTTTTTAATTCAGTACCGTCTCTTCCATCTAAAATTGTAATAGGGTTATGAGTCACCCCATCGCAGATAACTGTTCCATATGTATGTCCTTTTTTATATGCCCAGTCGTCAACCCCAATAATATCACTGCATTTTTCCTCAGATCGTTCCTCTGCCCTACGAAGTATAATTCTTATTACTGTATCTCCACTTATGTTTATCCCCATAAGCCTGCATATTAATGCCCCGGATTCACAATTTGTATTTAGTCCTATTGCTGCTATCAGGTCTTCACACCTTTGACTTCTTCGTCTATATTTCCCGGCAAAACCGTGCAATTCCTCACAGAAGACTTTTTGTTCACATTTGGGATTAAAGCATTTATATTTATATGCGGTAACAATTAGTTGGACTGACTTACCGAATAACGGTAAATCATCAATAACACGCTCATATGTTGCTTGATGGTATCTTGACTCACTTCTGCAAAGTGGGCAAAACTGTTTTTTGGTTTTAGATTTTATTTTTATAACTATTTTATCTTTGAACTCTTTGAAACTTGTTACTCTCATATCTGAATTAAAGAACTGTTGTAAGGATATTTTGTTTGGCATTATTACACCCCTAAAACTATTATTTTATAAGTAACATTATACTATATTTTAGAGGTTAATTCAACCAAAATCGAGGAAGAGCCCACATCCGGACACTGATTCCGACAACATGCGGACAGCATTTCGGAATTATCCGG
>JAAYXD010000300.1 GCA_012516065.1 Clostridiaceae bacterium | reverse complement strand
AATTTTTTCAAAAAAAGTGTTGACATTGTCCTGATATCGTGATATATTACATGTAAGAAATCACGATATGAGGAGAGCGAAAGGGGTTTTGAAAATGGCTTGGTATTACGGAACATATTCATGTGGCCACGAAGGCAGAGAGAATATCGTAGGTCCGACGAAAAATCGCCAATGGATAGCTGATAGGAAATTTGAAGGGCTTTGCTATGAGTGCTATCAAGCTAAACTGGAAGCCGATAGAGAAGCTGCTAACAGAGAAGCCTTAGAAAAAGCAAAAGAAATGGAACTGCCAGAACTGACAGGCACCGAAAAACAAGTTGCTTGGGCAAATACACTCAGGCAACAATTAATTGAGAAGTTTGAAGCCAAAATCAAAGAAGGGTTTACTCCTTCAGTTACAAAAAGGCACGGAATCACAGAAGAAAAACTCCGTGCAACACTTCAAAATATCCTTTCTACAAAAACAGATGCAAAGTGGTACATAGACAACAGGGATATCGGCAACTACCAAATTATCGAATGTATGAAGCAATACGAGGCTGAAAGAGTTCTGTCAGACATTAGCGGGCCGACAGAAGAACTCAGCAAAGATGAAAAAATTATGAATAGGATACAGGATGAGCCCAAAACACTAGAAACCAAAACAGTTATGCCGGTGAATTGTGAACACAAGGAACCGGCGATAATAAAACTACACGAAAACAAGGTCATAGTAGAATTCCCACGCAGACACGACAAATTTAGAGAGATTGTGAAAAATCTTGGTTTCACTTGGGGTAGTTGTTGGGTGAAAGAAATTACGAAGTACAATGGCCCAGCTCGGGACCGGGCTGTTGAACTTGGCAACAAATTGTTGAGCGCTGGGTTTCCTATCAATATGGATGCTGGGCTTATAGACGACGCAGTCTCTGGCAATTATAAGCCAGAACAAAAGCGTTGGATTAAAGCCTTCACATCCGGCGAACATGAAGGCAAATTGTCAATATCATGGGTGGGATATGATGACGATTTGTACAGAGTTGCCAAGAAGCTACCTTCCGCCAAGTGGACTGGAAAAAGTCTGGCGGTAAAGGTGAATTACTGGCAAGAAGTTGAAGACTTCGCAAGCTTGTACGGCTTTTCCTTCTCGGATGTCGCGAAGGAACTTATTGAGAAGTACAAGTTGCAAGATGTTGCCGTTGTCACTCCGACGGCTCAACAGGAAGAAAAAGCAGTTGATGGCTTGAAAAAAATATTGTCATCTAGCGATGAGGTACTAGATGACCTCAGAGAGGAGGGATAACAATATTAAAAACGGAATTAAAAACGGAACTTTTAACGCACCAAATTCCTGCGGTAGAGAAGCTCCAGCAAATCAAAGTTGGGGCGCTCTACATGGAAATGGGTACAGGCAAGACAAGGACGGCGTTAGAGCTTATCTATCGCCGGCTTGTTTCCGGAAAAGTAAATAAGGCATTGTGGTTATGCCCTTGCAGTGTCAAGACAAATTTATGGATAGACATTCGTAAACACTGCGAGGGCCCGCACGATTGGTTAAAAATTGCAGGCATTGAAAGCTTGTCATCGTCTGACAGGCTATATCTGCAACTATTGTCTTTTGTGCAAACAAACCAAGTTTATCTCATTGTTGATGAGAGCAACTTGGTGAAAAACTTCTTTGCTATTCGAACAAAACGAATAGCGAAGCTTGCTGAGTTGTGCAAATATAAGCTTATTTTGAATGGCACACCAGTAAGCAAAAGCGAAGCGGATCTGTTTGCGCAATGGTACATTCTAGATAAGCGAATATTGGGGTACAACTCATTTTGGAGCTTTGCGGCAAATCATCTAGAGTATGATGATAAAGGCAAAGTTAAAAGAACTCTTAATGTTGACTATCTTACTCGCAAGATAGCCCCATATTCGTATACTGTCAAAAAAGATGAATGCCTTACCCTGCCCCCCAAAAAGTATTTTACTCAATATTTTGACTTGACAGAGGAGCAGATGGAGGAATATGAACTTGCTAAATTCTATTTGCTTGGGCAGGTGGACGAATTCGACAATACAACTATATACAGACTATTCACTGGACTACAGCAAGTAGCTAGCGGCCGCAAATTAACGTCTATTAAGCCGTTGAAAAGTGAGCCTTTTTTTAAAAATCTTTGCGACAATCCACGAATACAAACGTTACTCAACGAATTACCAACTGACGGGCAAAAAACAATCATATGGTGCAAGTATCAACATGAAATTGACGATATTTGCGCCGTATTGACGGAGAAGTTTGGCCCGGACGCTGTATCTGTATTCTGCGGAAAGTCAAATCTCTCCAAAAGAGTGAGCCAAATTGAAAAATTCAGAGACCAAGCCCAATTTTTCGTAGCTAATAAATCTTGTGGGGGCTATGGCCTGAATCTTCAATTTTGCTCAAACATGATATACTATTCAAACGACTTCAATTGGGCAACAAGGGCTCAGAGTGAAGACAGAATACACCGTATCGGTCAAGAAAATACGGTGCATATTACGGATATATGCGCAGACAGTAAAATTGACATAAGGATACTCAAAAATCTGCACAGCAAAGAAAGGCTGTCAGACAGTTTTAAATCAGCTCTAGCCGAAAAGCGTAATATATCTGATTGGCTAGACGGAAAGGATGATGAATATGATAAGAATAGGGCTGGGACCAAAAGAAAAGCAGAAAGTCGTTGATGAATATTTGAGTAATAATAACATCAACAAAGCTTACTGCTTGTATTATCGCGATTTCAAACCTTCTTACAAGACTGACTGCGAAATCGAATATGTCGAATACGCAGATATTATCATGTACAAATATTTTTATCGTCTACTTGAAGAAATAGACGATAAGAAGCTCATTATTGTTGATGGTTGTATGAGGACACAAAATAGGAGTGAACTTACATACAACTGCGCGCATCATTATCTCAATCAAACACCTCATAAAATTATCTTTGAACACTTCCCTATTATCGACAGCAAGGATGATTTTATGATTCTCCTTGACTTCGAAAACAAGGGGAAATACAAAGGCAAATCTTTTAATTATATCTTCTTGCACGATGAAGATATAAAAATCAAGCCTAGAAAAATTAAGTTGAACACTATTCCAGTTGAAATATCAGAAAAAGACTTCGAAAATTATGAAAAGAAAAAAGAATATCTTTTTGATAATTTGGGGAACAAAGACCCGAACACTATCCCCCGAGAACTTCAATTGTTCGCGGGTAACCTAAAGAAAAAGGCAATTAAGCCAGATAAGTTGTATGTGGCCCGGAACAAACGCTTTAAACTCGACAATGTGCTTGCATATAACGAAATTGCAGGCAAGGGAGACTATATAGTCATAGATACCCATTATAGACGGCTTAACATGAATGATTTTCTGAGAATATCAGGAATGTCAACTATAAAGTATCTATGCACAACATTATCAATTGATAATGTAATAGTAAATGAATTCTCAAAATGGAAAGCGAGGTTGGATGCCATATATGCTCAAGCAAGTTTATATTAACAAAACAGTTTTAGAAGCCGCAAAAGAGCGTATAGCAAAAGTTTTCGACGACTTTGAAAATATATGCATCTCTATCAGTGGCGGCAAAGATAGCACCGTTTTGGCGCATCTGGTGCTATCTGAAGCGCAAAAGAGAAATAGGCGTGTCGGCATATTCTTCCTTGACGAGGAAGTAGTATACGACAGCACTATCACTCAAATTAAATATGTTATGAGCATGTTTCCCGAAAACACTATACCACTTTGGTTTCAGATTGAATTCAATCTCACAAATGCTACGTCATACAAAGATAGCCAACTGAAATGCTGGGAAAAAGGGAAACATGAAATTTGGATGCGCAGCAAAGAAGCTACAAGCATAAAAAACAAGCCTTGGGCAAAAGAAAACGAGACTGTCAGGGACAAGGTAAAAGGCTTTGGATTCTATGATGCTATAGAGAATTTCCAAAACAGTAGAAAAGATACTGCGTTCTTTGTTGGGCTCAGAGCTACTGAAAGCCCAAATCGTTGGAGGGCCGTATCGAAGAATCCCGGGCATAAAGATTGGTACTGGACAACAAAGATGAAGAACGGCAATATTACGGCTTATCCATTGTATGATTGGAACTTCCATGACATTTGGAAGTATATCTACGACAACAATCTTAAGTATTCTAAAATATATGACTATATGTACAAGAAAGGTATGGGACTGCAAGAAATCAGAGTGTCAAGTCTCATACATGAGAAATCATTCAAGGCTCTAGTAGAGTTGCCGGAATTTGAGCCAAAAACATATGACAAACTTTTGAAGCGGCTCAAAGGTATACAACTAGGGCACATTTACGGCAAGGAAAATAAACTGCTTAAAGTCCGGTCCCTGCCAAAAAACTTCAAGAGTTGGGTTGAATACAGAGACTTTTTGCTTGAGACTTATCCAGATGCAGAGAAAAAGCAAATCTTTGAAAAAAGGTTTGCAAAACATCTAAACAACAATTATGTAGCGCGCCAACAATGCCGGCAATTGATACTGAATGATTACGAGAACAACTTGCCAGTAGACAATAAGCCGGCCCCGCGAGAAGAAACGATTAAAAAATGGAGGGAATTATTATGATAAAGATAGAAACACCACTCGGATCATTCGAGATTCAAGATGCTCCAGTTATAAAAACTAAAAAAGGAGACTTGAAACTACCCGCACTAACAACTATACTTGTTCCAATAGAATTAGTGCAGGCAAACAACTATAATCCAAACCATGTTGATGACAGCAATATGAAGCTGCTCGAACTTTCAATATTGCAAAATGGATTTGCTTTCCCTGTTGTAACTGTATGGGACCCTGATTTAGAGAAATTCATTATAGTTGACGGGTTCCACAGGTATCAAATCATGAAGGATTATATAAAAGCAACTCACTTACCTATTGTTGTTCTTGAACATGATATATCCAAAAGATTGGCTGCGACGGTTCAATTCAATCGTGCCAGAGGAGTACATCAGGTAGACCTCATGGGCGAATTAGTACGCTCTTTGTTTGAACAGGGCCAAGACGATGAAGCAATAGCAAAACAATTAGGAATGGACATTGAAGAAGTATTCCGGCTCAAACAAATCACTGGAATAGCTGAGTTGTTCAAAAATCAAATATACTCAAGAGCATGGGAAATGCAAGAAATTGAGGAGGGTAAAATATGAGTGACAAATGGAATTACGGAGATGCATACAAAAGGTATCCTCTAACAAACGAACCTTACGAATTCCCTGACGGTAGCATAGTCAAAGTGCATGATATATTCAACCCTTTGCCGGATTTCATGAAAAAAGCTGATTTAATGTTCGTTGACCCGCCTTGGAATCTTAGCAACTTAAACACTTTCTACACAAAAGCAGATAAGATTGACGAACATAAAGACAGTTTTGAAGCTTTTTACAAAAGATTATTTGAGTGCATCAGCGAAATAAAACCTCATACTTGCTATGTTGAAATAGGTAAAGAGCATCTGGCAGACTTTATTGTAGATATGCGCAAACAATACAAGTACGTAACATTCTATAATAGCTCTTACTATCACGATAAATATAAAATATGCTATATTGTGCGTGGCAGCAAGAATTTCAGAAAGCCAAGGCTTGACTATATGGACGAAGAACATATCATCGAATGGATATGTGCAAACGAAGATTATGAATGTATTGGTGACTTATGCATTGGACGCGGATTAGTTGCTGTCAATGCATATAAAAATAACAAAAGATTTGTAGGTACAGAACTAAACCATAAAAGATTATCTGTATTAGTTGAAAAAATTAAAAAGATGGAAAGTGAACAAAAGGAGTGAGAATAAATATGTCAGCATTAGATGAAGTTATTACACTATCAGAAGCCGCTGAAAAATGGGGCCTTGATACTTCTACTTTCAGGAAAGCAATACTTCGTGGCGAATTTGCACAAGATGAATACCGAAAAACAGATAAAGCAATCCTCCTACTTGCTTCGGCTGCGGAAAGATTCGCAAAAAGCCGAAATCCTCGAACGAAGAAAAAATAAAAATTTTTTCAAAAAAAGTGTTGACATTGTCCTGATATCGTGATATATTATATGTAAGGTAACGGAAACGATAAACAAAACAAATTTCAAGGGAGGATATGATTATGAAGAAAATAATGAAAAGGGCATGGGAAATATACAGAACATTAGAAGGAGACCACATAGCTAAGTTGAGCTTAGCCCTCAAAACAGCTTGGAGAGAAGCATCATCTGTTGAAACTCCTGAGGAAATTATAGAAAAGCTTCGAGCTCAGGGCCTGAAGGTGACCAGATGGACAAAATACGGCCATGACCGTATATACGTGAAAGGCTTTCACTACAGCAAAGAATATTATATAGACCTGTCGACAATGACAGCACACCCGAATAGACCGGGATGCGCGAGCAACATCGAATCACACGCTAAAAAGGCGGGGTTAAGCTTGAAAATAGCTTAATAAGAAAGGATGATATTATGGATTTAAGAGAAGTATACACATTTGCCGAGGCCTCCGAATTGTGGGGGCTGTCGGAATCGACACTGCGAAGGGCACAACACAGCGGGCGGTTCAAAGAGGGCGAAACGAAGAAGTCGGGTGGCACTTGGATTGTTACCCGTGCGGCCATGGAAAGGCTTTATGGGAAAGAACCGGAAAAAAAGATTTAAAAAATTTTAAAAAAAGTATTGACATCGTAACGCAAGGGTATAACAAAGAATTACGAAAGCTCTGGGAGGTCTAAGCAAAACAACGGAGGGGTCACCCCGCGATGTAAAATTACAGTTGGCAGTGAGCCGGAAAAACTGCCGGAGAAGGAGGATATTATGAAGGTAAAAGAATTGATTGAAAGATTGAAACAGTTACCGCAGGACGCAACAGTGATTAATTATAATGAAGAAGCAGTCGTTTACAATTCCATCAATGATTTACAAGTTGAAAGATGGAAAAAAGATATAGTTGTGGTTTTATACGACTAAATACCAGAAAACTTTCGAGTAGAACAACCAGTAAACCTTTGCCCTGACTGTAGCGTTTATTGTGAAGAACGCTTCACAGACGGGCAATGTAAATAAATGGTGTGGTGGCTACCGAAAAGCAACCGAAAAAAGTTAAAAGGAGGAAAATAGAATGAGTAAAATGGAAAATAGTAAAATAAACTTTGTAAACCTTACTCCGCATAGTATCATATTTGTTGACGATGCTGGCAACACAGTCCTGACGGTTGAACCGTCGGGACAAATAGCCCGGTGCAGCGTTACCCGGGAAAAAATCGGAGAAATTAACGGTATCCCGATTAATAAGTCCCAGTTTGGAAAAGTGGAAAACCTTCCCGAACCGGCAGAGGGGACAATATATATCGTGTCCGCCCTGACCGCTCAGGCAGTGCCCGACCGTCAGGACGTATACATCACGGACGACGCTGTCCGGGACGACCAGGGCCGGATTATTGGTTGCCGGGCACTAGCCCACATCTGATGATTAGCAGAGTGACGGGGATTATCCCCGGTAATGCACACGCGCTTGTGCGGTACCGGTCACAAGTCCGGATTAGAATTTGCTGGGCCATCGGCAAAACGGGCAAGGAGGTTTTAAAATGGCAAAAAGAGTGTTTAACATTGAAAAAACTGAGAAGTTTCAGGCTGGTATGAGCACATATGTTTATATCCAGCTTGACGATGCTGGTTTTGGAAAGGCCATCGTTGAATGGAAACACGGGGAACAGAAAGAGTTCCCCGTGAAAAAGGGGCAACGTCTGTATGTAAACATGTGGGGCGGATTCCCTGACGTTCAAGTTTGGGAACAGCCGAAGCCACCCAAAGACCCTATTATGAGATTTCTTTGGGAACATGGCTTCCCAAAGAAAAAAGTTCTTCCATGGAACGATGCGCAGTTCGTCGATTGGGACGCATCGGATGACATTGGTGGCGTTCAGGGATTCACCTGGACAAAACAAATTGAAAAGGTGAAATTCCTGATGCACAGAACCGAATGGACTTCCAGCATGAGCGGAAATGCTCGTGTCGGTTCAAAAAGAATTAAGGCTGTTGCAGTGGCACCTGATGCCACACTTGATGAAGTACAAAGAGACTTTGCGGCACTGAAAATATATTTTGATGAAATTCCAGTGGTTCCGAGACCATGAGCAGAGTGACGGGGCATTGCCCCGGTAATGCGCAAGCTGGGTCACAAGCCCCAGCAGAAAGGAGGAAAATATGAAGGCTGTAAGAATAGGTCTGTATACCGATGAGGCAAAGATGCAGGCGGAATTGTCGCTTTGCGAGGCATTTGGTATGGAGATTTATGAGGATGCGGCAGGTTTTCGGTATGCCGTCAAAGATACTTTGAAAGGCATACCACATTGCAAAGAATCCGTCATGGAAATAGCAAAAATCCCTGACGGATGGAAAAAGATATCATAGCAGAGTGACGGGGATTATCCCCGGTAATGCGCAAGCTGGGTCACAAGCCCCAGGAATTAACCCGGGGCTTTTTTCATTTGTCTAAAAGCGATACAACTTGGGCCAGTAAAGCGAACACTTCGCCTCTTGTGGCCGGCTCATTGAACCTCTTTTCATGAATCACGATTCGTTGGGATAAGTAAGTATAAGGCTCCTCTGCCCAATGCGGCTTCTCCTGCTTTGGCGGGAACACCTTAAGTCGCCCAAAGGCTGTGAAGGATGCAAACAACTCCGTTTCTACCACTCCATATGCGGTACCTCTTGCATGTATTACTCTGCCATTGCCTATGTACACCCCAACGTGATTCTTGTAGCCGTTCGAGTTCTGATAGAATACCAAATCACCCGGTTCAAGTGCTACCCTACTAATCGGTTCGCATATCCGGTATAGCCCATCCGCTGTTAAGTCTGTGGTTAGCAGTCCCAATTGTTGCAATGCCCACACAATTAGTCCACTACAGTCGTAACATTCCTTGCCGACCCATTTTTCAGCCGAATAGCCGTCAAAATAATAATGTGACCGCCCGAATCTATTCACAAGAGTATTGAGCAAGCTCTTTGTCATTACCTCGCCTTGTGCCCCATACACATAACCGCAACCCAACTTTGAGCGGATCAGTTCCAGAAATCTATTTTTCATTTTATTTCCCTCCCGAATCCGCTAAGCCTTCTCCGAGTATGTACGCGACAAGAACGCCTAGAGCCGATATAACAGCAGTAACCTGCTCCACCGTTAGATTGTCAATCCTAAACGCGATTAATATTGCAGTTATAAAACCGACGACTGCAGCCCAAAACTTTCTGCTTGTTAATTTTCTTTTCCAGTTAATCTTATTCATTCTTTGCAGCCTCCTAAAATATTTTTCCGATAGCGATCCCAATAATTGCAGCAATAACTGTACCTACTACAGATTCCCACCGTTTAGCAGGTTTTGCCGCCAGTTCGCTTACTTTTGTAACTAGCGTATCTAATGTAGATTTAATGCTGTTCAATTTTTCTTCAAATCTTCCGCTTGCTATTTCTGTGGCTGTTTGTCTTGCGTATAGCTCCTTTATGCTGTCCTCACACTGCTTAAGCCGTATAGCAAATTCGCTATGTTGTTCACATGCCATATATGTACCTCCTATCTATTTCGGTGGTGCTGGTGGTTTCGGTGGTGCTGGTGGTTTCGGTGGTAACGGTGGCTTTGGTTTAGGCTTAAATATCCCCTTAATAATTTTCGCCGCCGCCTTAATCCCTGATATTATCATTTGTGTTTCCCCCTTCAAATCGAATTATAGCTTTGTCTTTCGTGACTTCCTGATTGATTGTCTGCCCGAAATATTGATGTGCTATTATCGTGTCTCTAATACACCAAGACAGTGTCATTATGGCAATTGCTACTAATGCAACTACAACTGTTATCGTTAATCTTTTGTTGACCGCGTCTGTCTTGATCGCTAAATCTTGGATTGCTTCTATCACTCTTTGCTCCATATTGCACCGTCCTTTGCTGTTTTGGCATTTATTTCTTAAGCATAATAGCACTGTCCAAAGCACTATCTGGCAACGTTCCGCTTTGCATTGCCACAACAGATGTATGATTACTGGTCTTGTGGTATTTTCTATACCACTCGTGGAGCTCTGCAATGGATGCTCCGACGGTTATGCCGCACATGGCTACGTTTCCTTGACCGAAACCATCTGCACCCCTTCCACCTATGACTAAATCTCCACCTGACGATGTCAACTTACCACCATAAGCATATGACCCGATTTCTTCCATGTCAATATAAGCTGTAAAAACACTACCATCCCAACTTACACACCATAAAAAATCTTTTGTATAATCAATCACGGAAAACGAAATTTTTTGCGAGCCACTTTGTGTATGAATACGTATTCCGAATTTGAAATCGACATAATCAACGATAAAACCGTATTGACTAATAATTGTACCTGAATGTATTTTTCGCATCAGCCAAATAGGGTTATTATTTGTTCCGTTTTGTAAACCCCACCATATTACATTTTTTTGTGGTGAGGCTGACACAATATCAATATTCGGATTATTTTTTATAATGCAATTTCCTCCACTAAGTGTTGACTGTAAACCATCAGGTTTCCATATTGGATTGCCTTGTAATACAGCAGGCTCTCCGCACATTCCGCTTCTGTCCAAAACTTTTCCGCAAAATTGGTCCCTCGTAAAATCCAAAAATAAACGTGACCCAGGGGGCGCAGGTGTATAGTACATACTTACACCTCCCGAATTGCTACGGTTACATCCGCGGCGGAGGTTAATGTTGTATCGTTTGACACTGCTATTGTGATTGTTTCTGCGCCCACTCCTGCAAGCATTCTAATATGTTTCTGTACCTCTTTCCCGTTTGCACGAGTGGCTTTTTTCGGGATTGTGAACCAATCGACAAAATAATCACCGTCATAAATTTCAACTGTTAGATCGCTTTCGGTGGACGGGTTGTCAACCTCTAGTCTTAATGCACTCTTTATGTTGCCTGTCGGGGCTATTGTAACTTCTTGTAGCGTGTTAGCGTCGCACGCTGTAAACTGTGCTGTTCCAGTGCCTACCACTTTCCCAGATACGACCCCTGGGAACAAATCAGCCACATTGATGTAGCTGTCATCCTCTCTTAACACTCTCCCGGAACGCGGGCTCATACTCTTTATCATATTCATTCTCCTTTCGATTTTTTGGGTATAAAAAAAGAAGCCAAAAGGCTCTTTGTTGGTTGGAGTTGAATTATTTGTACTTCAATATTATTTTGTCGCCTTGGATTTCTGCTTCTAAACCCAAAACTGACAATTTAATAAGTATTCTACCTTCGGCATTTTTGATGCAATATGCAGGAATTTCAGTACCGTTCCTGCATAAAACAGGTTTTTTGTCCGGAATTGCAACATACCATTTATCGTCTTCTCTTGTGATGTTTTCTTGCCCTACAGCTCCAATAGATATATATTTTTCTCCGTTAACTTCTTCTAAGTATAAATCTCCGGGTATTATTTTGACCTCTTTAAACACTTTATTTTGAGGTTTAGTTGGTTGCATTTCGGTGTTCACCTCGGCTCCTGTTTCTTCCTTGCCTTTTTGTATCTCAACTCTTTTTAGATCCTGATTCCATTCAACTTCAACCCCTAATGCTTCTCCGGTCGCTCTTAGTGGCAAATATGTTCTTCCTTCGACTACTAATGGAGGATTTTCTGATTCAAACCTTTTTCCATCAACAAAAACTTCGAAAGAAGCTTTCTGCGCCGTAAAAATATCCGAATTTACAGCAAATGCAGTAAATGATAAAGAAGTTACAACTCCTAAAATAAAACCTACTACAATTTTTTTCATATCTATGCCCCCTTTGTTTCTATTATACTATTATTATATCACATATTTCACTAATTATCATTAATCGCATCTAAAAGTTGCCGCAGCATATCGTGAACCTCCTGTAACATTTCTTGCTCGTTTGCTCCGTACGAACTACTTGCTGATTTTTCGTCAAATGAAGGTATTGCATTCCCATTTATAGACATATATCCGCGTAACCCAAGCACATTCCCGTGGCTTCCTACAATAAGACTTGTTTCATCCCCAGGCAAGAGTGTAACCCCTTGCCCACCGGTTGCGTTATAAACTCTAAATACAAGCTTACCATTATCGTAGAATTCCCAGTCTCCAAATTGCTCTGTACTGTTATTTGTTGATAGTCCATGCAACTCTCCGTAATCGTTATAGCTTCTTATTTGATTGTTACTGATTTCTATTCTTGCACCATCTTTTGCAGTTTTAATTGTTCCACCAATAATCACACCTTCACCGTTTGCATCAAGTGCTATTGTGTCTTCCCATTCTTGTGTAGTTTCATTGTACTTTTGGAAGCTCATGCCGGATGCTTCAGATATAACCACCCTTGCCTTGCCATCTGCTCTAGTAATTGTTACATCAGCACTCTTGATTACTACCTTGCCATCCTCATTAACTTCAAACGTGCCTTCGCCAATATTGATGCTCCCGCCGACCATATCACTTGTCTCAATCAGCCCTGTAAACACCGCATTACCAGCTAAATATAATTTTGCTTTTCCATCTTCCGGGTCTACCGCAACATAAAACACAGGTGTATAGTTCCCTTCGCCATCTCCGACCTCTAACAAATTACCGTATGTTGCATTCATGGTGTTGCGTGCTAATTTGTCGCTTCTTTCTACCACAATTCCGTCATCAGGCCCGATTTTAACACCGTTGTAAATCTTTTCCTTATGCACTGTTGTTCGCTCAATCTGCGTCAGTGTGTCGGTTACGTTCGGTATATAGTTGGCTATCTCAACATCTGCGGTCATTCTTTCTTCAATGTCGTAAGACATTTTTACAATCCTAGTTGTTACGTCAACCCCTAACCCTTCATCGTACACCCTAACAGTATCGCCTAGCTCAAAATGTTCCGAATCACCAAACAGTTGTTCTAACATAACTGCATCTAACCCATACGCAATACTTGGTTGTCCGTCAACTTTGTTTCTACCGTCAACTATTCGTGTTATTCCTTTTATGTTTCGCCGATAGCGGAATTGTACACCGTTGTCACTGCCTCTCTTTACAAGATTGATCTTAAACTTTTCAAATTTGAGTTCTAACCCGAAAACACTTGCAATGGCATACAATATATCTTTTTTGTTTTGTTTCTCTTGAATGCTTACGGTCTTAACTTCGCTTGTGTCAACATCTCCAACCGTAAAATCTGTATCGCTTAGTAACGTCTCCAACATCTGCGTTGCCGTTCCGTCTGCTGTGTAGTAGTCTAATTCTTGCTCTATTAAGTCATATACGATATGCTCGCAACTTACTGATATTGTTAGTGTATCGTCAGCATTTCGACTCTCTTCTGTGTAGCATATTCGGAAATAGTTGTTTTCAACTTCAACTATATTCCCGACTTGCATATATTGGCTTTTCTCGTCGTCGATAACATACGAAAAATCAAAGGTATATGCACCGTTTAGTTCTTCTGTGATAGTTGGTTTTATTGCTTTTGCAACTACGGCAAGCAGTGTTAGATTGGGATTATATATTTTAAGCCAGTTCATCGGTTCTTTTTTTCGTGGTGGAGAATACACAACAGTTACACCGTCCAGTAAGGTGACATAGTAATTGGCACCAAGTATTTCAAAATTATCCAACGGTCCTCTTGTCATACCAGACATAGAAACCACTGTTCTCTCATCAACTAATATACCATTCCTATAGCTTTGTAAATAATACGCCATTCTCCGACCGTCTACCCATTCTGTTCTGAAGCTTATAGCTACTTTATTATCTTGTCGATAATCCACTCTGAATTTTTCAGTAGTGTAATATCGTTCTTCGTATACATATCCCCCTGCAGAAAATCTGCAAAAGAAGTAGTAAGGGTAGCCGTACGTTTCGACATATTCGCTATTAGTATAACTGTAGAGCACTTATCTACACCCCCCTTCTTATATATATAACGCATTATATTTTACTTTTATTGTGCAGTTTATGCTTTCTCCGCTTATCTCTAGCAGATTAGTGCCAGGGTAAAGTGTCAGAAAATCTGAAAAAGTTGCGCTGTCTATATAGTTTGCGCCATCCTTTGTGATTTTGCCATTTACATTGTCTATGATTATTGTTCCGCTTGCCGACGGCGTTTCAAAACTAATCGTTGTATCATTTAATTTTATGTTCAGACTTGTGAAGCTTCCGTCTAGCTCCACATTGAAGTATGCACCCATTTGGCTGCCAAACCCTATCTTGTGTGTCCCTTCGTACTGTATGACTTTCTGATATGATCCTGTTATTGTTTCGCTTATTTCAGTCTCTTCTATAGCTATGCCGAACGGTTGACACACGAATTCTATCTCGATTTCTCTGGTTAGATAATTTTCTGTAGGTGTTATTTCAGAATACGCAGTTGCAAGATATGCTACATCTGGCTCATCATCGAAAATTAAGTACGCTTCTTGTGCTGACAACCAAGCCCCAATCTGTCGCTCCTTCTGTCTTATGTCTGCCATGTTTGTTGCGGAATATGTGAACTTGGCTATATGCGTTTTGGTATTTCTTTTTTTGTAAGGGAACACAAAGGTACCATCACGACCGGGAATAACTATTTCCTTCTGCCTGACTGGTGCCCCAGCACTTCTTTGCACTGTTTTCATTATGAGCCCGAAGGAGTCCGAATGAACCCCATTAAATGTTAATCCGTTCATGCTAGTGTCAATCCTCCCCTGCGTTTTTGCTCCTGCAACTTAAACAATTCTCTCGCAACTTTCTTAATGTCGCTTTCTTCTCTAATATAGAAGTTGTTTCCTTCGATTATTATTTTTTCGGATACATCTTCGTTCTTATCAAGTGTAAGAGGTTTCACTTTCGCCCCCTGCGGCAACTCAAGCAATTCGGGACCTGCTTCACCGACTATTGCGTGCCCTTTTTGTGTTATTTCTCCTCCTGCAGCAAGCAAGGGTATTTCTTTTATGTTTAACCCTTTTCCACCGACGCCAGGCACCCAGTCAGGGATTTTGATTTTGTTTAGACCTCTAATAAACGTGTTTATGCCTTTAATAATAAAGTTTATTGCCTTCTTGATACCGTCTACAATACCGTCCCATATGCCAAGGACAACTTTTTTGATGCTCTCGAAAATCTTGCCAAATATCTTCCCGAATCCTTCAAATGCCTTGCATATAGCATCCCAGATATT
>JAAYXD010000083.1 GCA_012516065.1 Clostridiaceae bacterium | reverse complement strand
TTAATCTCCTTTCAAAATGGGATGGGTGTAACTCCATTTTACTTGAGATTTCAACTCCATGCTCTCTTTATTTGCAAAAAAATGTTGGAGTAACGAAGTTGTTATCACTTCGACACCCCAACATTTATTATAGAACCTAAATAAAGGACTGCAAACAGCAGTCCTTTTATTTTGCGGGCCTCAGTAATTAACGCGTATAAGCCAGAACTTTATTCCCTTATCACTCCAGCCGAGATCCCACGGCACCCTGAAACGATCCGTATTGTGGCAATTGACGAGTGTATACCCTCTTGAATCGGCTCCGGTTACGATGGATACATGAACAACTTTTCCTTTCTTTTCATAACCGACAATATCCCCGGGCAGCAATTTATAAGAAAGCTTTAACACCTGATCGTATGTGCCGCGTGCAATTAACGACCCCCTGCCGCTGTATATCAAATAATCCTTAAACCCCTGCGCGTTAAGCCATGCTCTGCTTCCGTCCTTTTCGTAATTCCAGGTCTCTGTTTTTTTGAATTTTCCGCCTTCATGCAGTACCTGAGAAGCGAAGTTTGCGCAATCTCCACCCAGTCCGTTATAGTTTTTATATTTTTTGTTATACTGAAAGAAATACTCTTCGTTATCGCTTGCTCCGCAGTATTTGTCGGCATATTCAACCGCTTCGATGCGCCTCTTGTTCAGGTTCGAAAAATCCCTTGCTGACTGTGACATTATAAATGCTCTGTTATCCGCCGCTTTTAAATCGTCAAGGTTTAATGAATCCGCAAACGGATCGGTATACCATTCCCTCGAAATTTCCCAGCCTTCAATTCCGGCTGTGAGATCAATAACGTGGTATGTGGCTATTCTCATATGGTTAGGGGTATCGGGCAGATTCAGGTATTCGTAAGTATAATCGGTTATCATACAGAAATTCACGGTTATCTTGTTTTTCTGTTCTTTTGCCCAGCGTATCTTAAATACGCTTTCAATACCGGTAAATTTAACGCCCTGTTTATCTGCCCAGTTATACAGGTACTGCATTTTCTTTTTTTCGTGCTCGTATGCCCAGACGCCGTTTCTTGTATTCGTGTTGTAAATCGGTTTGATCAGGTCGAGATTGTTTTCCATCAATGCGCGGTTTCTTGTTAATATAATATCTTCTATAACCGGTGTAAAATAATCGATAAGTTCCGTATCAGCCGCCGCAACATCCCAAACATGTTCATAATCGATTTTTGTTCCCTTTATAAAGATGATCAAAACGGCAATGACAATTAACGCGATAACTGGCAGCCTCTTCATCCGGATAACGATGAACATATTATATCCTCGCAGCAGCCGCGATCGTTTCATTTATTACTATATGAACAGCAGACTGAATTTATCATCGATTTTGTTCCAGCATTTGCTCCGTATTTCTTTTCTATTTCAACAAAAAATAAAAGTTAAGGTGGTGGATAATAATGCGCCGTATCGGATGTTATTTCTGCACTGCGGCAGTTTTCATGTTAATCCTGTCAGGCTGCTTCACAAAAAAGGATGTCGAGGAACAAACGCCTATGCAGGATATTATTACGCTTACCCCGACCCCGACACCGGTTCCGACCGAAGCTGCAGACAAAAATGAAATATC
Source organism: Clostridiaceae bacterium (assembly GCA_012516065.1). Classification (GTDB taxonomy): domain Bacteria; phylum Bacillota; class Clostridia; order DSM-8532; family DSM-8532; genus DTU069. Next base: position 15,862 of record JAAYXD010000083.1, on the reverse strand, counting down.
AAGCTACACAACCGTATTTTATGATAAGAACGAAAACAGGATACACAATATAAAAACAGCCTCAGAAGAATTGAACCATACGGTCATCCGTCCCGGTGAAGTATTTTCATTTAACGAAGCGCTTGGAAGAAGAACAAAGGAAAAAGGTTATAAAGAAGCCCCGATACTGGCCCACGGGGAAAAGACGAAGGGAACCGGCGGCGGTATCTGCCAAATCAGCAGCACGTTATATAACGCCGCACTGCTTGCTGATATGGAAATCGTCGAAAGGCACCGCCATTCGGAAAATGTGCCGTATGTTCCCGAAGGTAAAGACGCGACGGTAGTATATAATTCGAAGGATTTAAAAATCAGGAACACGAAGGATTATCCTGTGGAAATAGTTATTAAGATAACCGAAGATGAAATAAAAATCAGCCTTGTCAAAAAAGAAGAGTAACAGCGGTTAAGAATGTTTTTTACCCGGGAAAAAATCAAGCACCGCGGGCAGGATATCTGTTATTGCGGTAATTTTTCCTTTATCAAAAGTTTTAGTTTTTGTTATAAACAAAACGGGAACCGGGTTCATTGTATGGGTCGGTACCGAAAGATCCTCGATGTTCCCGTGATCACTGACAATTACAAGAACTTCTTTGCTCAAATCCATATGTTCAGCCAATGCTCCGAGAAACCGATCAAGCCGTTCAAGAACTGCAACGGCTTTGTCCATGTCCTGGCTGTGCCCGGCAAAATCGGACACAAAAAACTCAAACAGCGTAAAGTCAAAATTCCTGCTGAGCCGGTAAAGGTTTTCCGCGGCTTTTTCGGGCGTTATCAGAGGTACATCGTATCCTTTCTCTCGAAGGGCTTCGCCAGTTATGTCATGATATACCCCGTCCCCGTTCCTGTAATCTTCGACCGTTCTGAAAGGAAGAGCCGCCGATAGATTCAACAGCGTCGTAACGGAAGGCTTCAGCATTTCATCCTGCTCTTTTCCCAACTTTTCAAGAGTTTCTCTCGTATAGACATTCGCAAATGTTACGGTGTAACCCCTGTTTATGAGCATTTTAAAAATATTGTCTTTACTAACCATCTCGACAAGCGTTGATGTAGGTCTGGCGCTTATATGCCTTCCAACCGCTTTTGGCGCATTTTGGCCCGTATAAATGCTCGCCTGTCCGGTAGCGCTTTGCGGAAGCCCGGAAACCCCAAGGGAAGCATCGGCTTCAAAGAATGAATGGTTATTGATGAAGCTGTGCCAGTTCGGAATATTGGCTTTTATAAACGGATTTAACAGATCGTTTTTGCCTATTCCTATTCCGTCAATAAACACAAGTATCATTCTCATGTGTCAAATCCTGCCGGTACTGTAAGAATATAATCCAAAACCGGAGTTTTCTCAAAGCCTGCACGCTTACTTAAAATACTCAACTCCGGCTTCAAAAATCCTCTGATCCTTCTCGCCGGGCACATTTTTCATCGTATATTCGGTATACCGCTCGCTGTGACCCATTTTACCGAAGATCCTTCCGTCCAGGCTCGTAATTCCTTCAACGGCATGGGCGGAACCGTTCGGGTTAAAACGTATGTCATATGTCGGGTTTCCGTCCATATCGACATACTGCGTCGCAATCTGGCCGTTAGCAGCCAGTTCGGCTATTATCTCATCACTTGCGAAAAATCTTCCTTCGCCGTGTGAAACAGCTATCGTATGGATCTCTCCCGGTATTGTCTTCGACAGCCATGGTGATAACGATGACACGACCTTTGTCCGTACCATGCGCGATACATGCCGTCCAATTGTATTAAACGTCAGTGTTATGCTGTTTCCGTCAAGTTCGCGGATTTCGCCGTAAGGCAGCAGTCCCAGCTTAATCAGGGCCTGAAAACCGTTGCAAATCCCGAGAACAAGGCCGTCACGCTCCTTGATCAGGCGCATCAGCGCTTCCGCAAGATATGGATTGCGGAAAACGGTCGCTATAAATTTGCCTGAACCTTCGGGTTCGTCTCCCGCGCTGAAGCCTCCGGGAATCATCATAATCTGGCTTTGATCAATAATTGATTTCATAACCTTAACCGATTCTTCTATGTCTGACGGTGTGAGGTTTCTCATGACAAAGGTTTCGACATGCGCCCCGGCTTTTTCAAACGCCCTTGCCGAATCGAATTCGCAGTTCGTTCCCGGGAAAATCGGCATAAATACGCGCGGCTTCGCAAAAATCTCGCTGTGCCGTATCGGAATAATCCTGTCATAATATACTTTTATCGGCTCTTTTTGACCGGCTTCGGCATTAGTCGGGAAAACGCCCTCAAGAGGCTCTTCCCATTCTGCTCTTAATTCTTCGAGCGGCATAACAATGCCGTCAACTTCAATAACGGGTTCGCGCGTGGTTTTGCCAAGGATCTCATATTCCAAACCGTCAAGCAGTTCCTGCGGGTTTTTGCCCATTTCAAGCACAATACTGCCGTAATCGGCGGAAAACCAGTCAATTTTACCCGCATCCACAGACGCTTTAAACCCTATGCCGTTGCCGAATGCCATTTTCGTGACCGCTTCTGATATTCCCCCCGCTTTTACGGAACATGCCGAAAGAATTTTACCGCCGTTAACCAGTTCATGAATTCTCTCATAGGTTTCAGCCATCTGCTCGAACACGGGAAGATACACGCGATCTTTGAGAACCTTTACAAGAACGACATAGCTGTCCGGCTTTTTAAATTCGGGCGACAGTACATTTTTGACATTAGCGGTGCATACCGCGAAAGATACAAGCGTAGGCGGAACATTTATATCCTTGAATGTTCCGGACATACTGTCCTTGCCTCCGATAGCAGGTAACTTCAAATTCATCTGCGCATAAAATGCTCCAAGCAGGGCGGCAAAAGGCTTGCCCCATTTCTCAGGGTCCTTGCCGAGCTTTTCAAAATACTCCTGGAGCGATAACCGTATCTTTTTATAATCCCCGCCCATAGCGACGATTTTCGCCACGGATTCGACTACCGCATATACGGCTCCATGAAAAGGACTTTCCTTTGAAATATATGGATTAAACCCGAAAGTCATCAAAGTTCCCGTTGTGGTATTCCCTTTTTCTACAGGTATTTTTGCAGCCATGCCTTCGGCCGGTGTAAGCTGGTAACGTCCGCCCAGAGGCATCAGAACAGTACCGCCTCCGATCGTGCTGTCGAACATTTCAACAAGCCCTTTCTGGCTGCAAACGTTCAACTGTTTGAGATTGTCTGTCCAGGAAGTTCTTATGTCTTCATTTTTCCGGCTCCCAACGCAAAAACGGGCAGGTTCTTTTACCTTTACGCTCGCTGTTCTCTGAACACCGTTTGAGTTCAGGAAAGCACGTTCAATATTGACGATTTCATTCCCGCGCCATTTCATAACCAGCCGGTTTGTATCGGTTACCTCTGCCACAACTGTCGCCTCAAGATTCTCCGCTCGGGATAGTTCAATAAACCTGGCGGCATCCTCTTTCGAAACAACAACTGCCATTCTTTCCTGGGACTCCGAAATAGCAAGTTCGGTGCCGTCAAGGCCCTGGTACTTTTTCGGAACGGCATCAAGATTAATCTCGAGACTGTCGGCAAGTTCTCCTATCGCCACCGAAACGCCGCCCGCACCGAAATCATTGCATTTCTTTATCATCCTGCTGACCTCGGATTTTCTGAATAAACGCTGTAACTTCCTTTCAATCGGCGGGTTGCCCTTTTGGACTTCGGCCCCGCAGCTTTCAAGCGATTTTTCATCATGTTCCTTCGACGAACCCGTTGCACCGCCGCAGCCGTCGCGTCCGGTCCTGCCGCCGAGCAATATAACAACATCTCCCGGAACGGGCTTTTCCCGTACCACATTTCTTTTAGGCGCCGCGCCTATAACGGCTCCCAATTCCATCCTTTTAGCAACATAATTGGGATGATAAATTTCGTGGACCTGGCCTGTCGCGATTCCTATCTGGTTCCCATACGAGCTGTAGCCCTGCGCCGCTTTTGTTGTAATAACGCGCTGCGGGAGCTTGCCCGGCATTGTTTCGGATATCGGCGTACGCGGATCGGCGCTGCCTGTAACGCGCATCGCCTGGTAAACGTATGAACGTCCCGAAAGCGGGTCGCGTATCGCCCCGCCGAGGCATGTTGCCGCGCCGCCGAAAGGCTCTATTTCGGTCGGATGGTTATGGGTTTCGTTTTTAAACATCACAAGCCATTGTTCAACCTTGCCGTCTATTTCGACATCAACGTTAATGCTGCATGCATTTACTTCATCCGATTCGTCAAGATCGTTAAGGTAACCTTTCCGCTTCAGTTCTTTCATTGCGAGTGTCGCTATATCCATCAGCGTGATATCTTTCTTTGACGCATCGTATATTTTCTTCCTGGTCTCGAGATACTGGTGATAAACATCGCGGATAATTTCGGATACCGGGCCGTTTTCAAACTCAACATCCGATATTTTTGTGAGGAAAGTAGTATGCCTGCAGTGATCGGACCAGTAAGTATCCAGAACTCTAAGTTCGGTAATCGTAGGATCTCTCTTTTCCTTGTTCAAAAAATACTCCCTGCAGTACCGGAGGTCTTCAAAGGACATAGCAAACCCCAAGTCCTGCAGGAGCTTTTTAAGTTCTTCATCATCCATCGAGATAAAACCGCGGATAATTTTAACATCGTCGGGATAAGGATAATCAACACGAAGTGTTTCAGGTTTAGCAAGATCCGCTTCACGGCTTTCTATCGGATTTATGCAGAAATTTTTGATTTTCTCCATTTCACTGTCGGAAACAGCGCCTTCTATGACTATTACAATTGCTGTCCTGACATCCGGGCGCTCGCTCGCCGATAAAAGCTGAATGCACTGAGCGCAGCTATCCGCGCGCTGGTCATACTGACCCGGAAGCAGTTCAAATGCAAACACGCGATCATTTTCCGAATGCGGCAGGTTTTCTTCATAAACATAATCAACCGGGGGCTCGGAAAGAATTAATGTTTTCGCTTTTTCATAATCTTCATCCGATATTCCTTCAATATCGTAACGGTTTACAACACGAACTTTTTCAATTCCGCCTATGCCCAGGTTTTCCCTGAATTCCCTAAGCATTTTTTTTGCTTGTATATCAAAACCCGGTTTTTTCTCGACATAAACTCTTCTTACAGCCATTTTTCCCCTCTTCTCCATTAATAAAAAATATCATCATTTTAACGCCGGCTATTTGTCAGCCGGCAGAGTTTATCGCACCTGAATTTTTCAGCATTCGGTCAACCAAGCAAAATTACAATCCTATTATACATATTTGATACCCTATTGAAAAGAAGAAAAATAAAATCGGAATAAAAAGAGCCCGGTACTGAACCGGGCTTTATTTATATTTTTTTCATCCTTTGTCTTCTCCGAGCGTAACCTCCAAAGTCAGATACTCGCCTTCCCTTGTCTCGATATTCTTTATTCGGTACAGTTTTATGGTTACGACATCACCGGCTTTGCACTTGTTCTTTTCATTTTCGAGTTCGTTGAAGTCTTTAACCCTGACACCGTTGAACTCGGTGATTATGTCTCCTACTCTTATCCCCGCGTTATAGGCGCCGCTCAACGGCTCAACCTCATACACAAGGAATCCCATCGGAACGCCGAGTTGTTGGGCCCTTTCCTCGGTCAGACGCGGGTCGAAATACACGCCGAGCTTCGGACGGCCTCTTACATATCCTTCGACTATAAGGTCATCAATAATTTCCTTTGCAGTGTTTATCGGTATCGCAAAACCGAGCCCTTCATATTCGCCGCTTACTCCGCTGATCTTAAGCGTGTTGACTCCTATTACTTCACCGCGTGAATTGACGAGGGCACCGCCGCTGTTTCCGGGATTTATCGCGGCATCCGTTTGAATTACCTTCAATTTGTGGTTCTGGCTGATTTGTACTTCACGATTCAAGCCGCTGATAATACCGGATGTTACCGTACCCATAAATTCTATGCCTGCAGGGTTGCCAATCGCAACGGCGAGTTCTCCCACCTTAAGCTGATCGGAGTCACCGAGGTCCGCCGCGGGCAGGTCCGTAAGATCAATTTTAAGTATCGCAAGATCGGTTTTTTCATCACGGCCCACTATTTTCGCATCATACGATCGATCTTTCTGATAGGGCAGAATCACGCTGATTGATGCACCCTGTGCCATCGTATTTCCTGTTCCCGCTGCGCGTTCAATAACGTGATTGTTCGTAAGGATGTATCCATCGCTCCTGATAATTATACCGGACCCGGAACCGCTTCCTACTTGCGTTCCGAACCAGAAATCCTGTATCCTGTAGTTAACCTGAATACCGACAATTGAAGGACTTACTTTTTCCGCTATTGCCGTTACGGGTGAATCGGTTTTATCAATAATTTCAATCTGTTTAACAGGCTGTGTTTCCACTCTGTTATTGATAACATTATTCCCCGTATCACCTGCGATCGCCGGAGCACCGAACTGGAACCATGCGCCTACGAGCGCGCCTCCGATAACCGATCCCAGTAACGCGACAATCAGCAGCGGTACTATCATTTCCTTTATCTTACCCTTGTGCGGTTTTTGATAATGCTCGGAATAAAAGGAGGATGTCTTTAAATCATCGTACTCGTTTTGTTTCTGTGCGCTGTAATAGCTGTAGTACGGATCCTGGGCCTTGTACTGGCCGTTGTAATAACCGCGCCAGTAGTTATTCCCTTCCGTATTGTTTTTTTCGTAATCCTTGAATCCATCCATCGATATCTCCCCTTTCATACATATATTTCAACGAGAAATACTATTTTCCAAATCCTGTATATAATCTGCGCCTGTACAAACTGCTGCAGTTTATTTTCATTCTATGCAGGCTATTTTGTGCAATAACCCTGTTACATAAATTATATTACCCATGAATTTTTACACCATTATGAATAATTTGTGAATTTATAGCTCAGGGCTGAGCAAGAGATAAATGAAATGTAAATGTGGTTCCTTCGCCTAATTTACTTTTGACAGTTATATATTCGTCATGAGCTTTAATAATATTTTTCACTATATACAATCCGAGCCCGACGCCTGATTTGTCTTTGCTGCGAGACTTATCGGCCTTATGGAAACGATCAAAAACATACGGCAAATCTTCCTCGGGAATACCTTCACCCGAGTCCGAAACCGAAATCTCGGCTTTGCCTTTAACCTCGGAAACAGTTACCGATATGTTTCCTCCTTCCGGAGTAAATTTAACGGCATTATGCAGCAGGTTTATTATAACTCTCTGTATCGCGTCCTTGTCGGCTGAAACAAACATTGTTTCCCTTTCAAAATTCGCGCGGAAATTAAGGTTTTTATCTTCGAGTTCCTTTTGTAGATAAATTACGCCTATTCTTATAACTTCACAGATATCAAACGGCGCAATATTCATTTTCATTTCTCCGGCTTCCATCCTCGCTATGTCCAATAAATCGCTCACAAGACGCTGAAGCCTCTTTACTTCATCTTTTACGATATTAAGGTAATCCTTCTGTTTTTCGGCAGGAATCGTCCCGTCGAGAATGCCTTCTATAAAGCCGTTAATCGATGTCATGGGCGTTCTGAGCTCATGAGATATGTTCGCAATAAAATCACGGCGCATTTTCTCAAGGTTTTCAAGCGTTTCCACCATGTGATTGAAGCTTTCCGCCAATACCGCGACTTCATCATTGCCCTTATAAGCCAGTTTATTCTGCCATTCCCCCGATGATATCCTTCTTGCGGCAATCGTCATATCCTTAAGCGGATTCGTTATCCTTTTTGATAAAAAATAAACGAGGATTATTGATATAAACAGGGAAAGCAAAATCGCGGGTATAAAAAGCTGCAGTATTGTAGTCCCGGTTTTCTTTATTTCGGGGACTGGAGTGTGCATCATTATATTTCCCTGAAAAATACGGTTATTCAGTTTAATATCGGGAAAATAGAACGGTATTTTCACCGTAAGCCACTGCATACCGGTATCGCTGAACAAACCATAAAAGGATCCTGTTTCATGTACAGGATCCGATGAGTTTTTCACCGCAAATTGCTTGGGATCGGTCAACTGGTATAAACCGTTGCTACTGCGCAGTTTACTTGTAAATTGCGGCGGAATTGAAGAATAAAGCAGAATATATCCCTGATCATCGACTATCCATATTATTGATGATGTATTAATCGCGACAGTTTCAAGCATGCTGCCGAAAATAACCGAAGAAGTGGGATCAAACCGGTTTTCAAGCAAAACCTCCAATACGGATACAATCCGGTTCCCGTATTCGTCCAATACTGCCGTGCGCTGGCCGATTACATACCTGTTAAGCGCAGCATTGAAAAGAACTCCGGTTAATATGAAGCACACGAGCAAAACCGCTATAAAGATACCCATCATTTTTTGGAAAATTGTCCGGAACATTACTTCACCTCAAACTTATAGCCGACTCCCCATACGGTTTTGAGCTGCCAGTGAGGGTCAGGCGGCTCAAGCTTTTCCCTGAGGCGTTTAACGTGAACATCAACCGTTCTCGTGTCACCATAGAAATCAAAACCCCAGACATTTTCAAGCAGCTGCTCCCTTGTAAAAACCTTATTCGGGTTCGACGCAAGAAAATAAAGTAGCTCAAGTTCCTTGGGCGGAATTTCCATTTCCTTGCCGTGTATGCGTATCGTATAATTCGACTTGTTAACAACAAGCCCCGGGAATATCAACTGCTCCTGGTTGTTGTCAAGCCTGTCGTACCGGCGCAGAACAGCCTTTATTCTCGCCACAAGTTCCTTCGGTTCAAAAGGCTTGACGACATAATCATCGGCTCCGAGTTCGAGTCCGAGAACCTTGTCGAACGTTTCGTCCCGGGCGGAAAGCATGATTATGGGAATGGAACTGAATTTCCGTATCTCCCTGCACACCTGCCATCCGTCCATGCCGGGCAGCATAATATCGAGAATAACCAGGTTCGGCGTAAACTCCCTGAAAACATCGAGCGCCTGCTTTCCATTATATACTGCACGGCTTTCAAAGCCTTCCTTTTCAAGATACAGCATTATAAGCTGGCATATATTACTGTCATCATCAACAATCAATATTCGTATTTTTGTATCCATCTTCAACCTCTCTGAACCCCGAAATATAAAATCAGTTTTTTCGCCATAAATACGTTTACGCGCGCCTTTTTGCTTATTTCATAGTTAATTATCTATTATTTTTTTACAAATTGCAAGGCAATGCACACCTATAAAACAGACCGCTCAATCATTCATCTGAGAAGGTCTGTCGCCTCTTTTCGTTTATCATTATTTACGCAGGTCCGGCTTATGAAATATCCGAATCAGGACCCGCGGGAATAACGTTCAAAAACTACCTTTTGAACTATTGTACAATAACGTCAACAAGGAGCTTCATTTGCAAGAGCTATACAGTTCAGCTCGGGCAAGTCGAAACTCGCAAAAATGCTTTTAAATATTTTTTGCAGGAGGCATTTTTGCTCAGACAGTCGACTTGCTTATCCTCGCTCTGACTGTATATCTCTAGGCTTCATTCCGCTATAGTTTCCGTTATTGTACAATAGTTCTTCCGAGTAGCCCGTGAGAACTATGCTGAAATCCAGCGGGTGGCTCGGGTGCTTTCGGTGACGACGGGCGACATGCTCCAACGCCCTGCTGCCTATAAGCAACTGTGGAGCGTGCTAATGAGCGGCCCGGGATATGGAGACCGCTGTGTGAAATCAGTACAGGAACAGAAGCGTGTTATCGATATGTGCTTTGTCGCCCTAGGAAACGAAACACCCGGGCCAGGACCCGCGGACCCGCGGGAATAATGACGAATATCCAGTGGGTTAACGCGGAAACAAATCAAGGCAGCAGTCTGCACACTATGACCGACGATATCATGCCCGCCAGGCCGGCAATAAGCGCGATCCACACCGTACCTCTTGTCTTTTTCACCCCTATCGCGCCAAAATAAACAGCCACCGTATAAAAAATTGTTTCAGTGGAACCCATCATAACCGATAATATTTTTCCTACAAGGCTGTCCGGTCCGTATTCTTTCAACTGGCGGCTTAACAAACCCAGCGAGGCGCTCCCTGAAATCGGCCTGAGTATTGCCATTGGGACTATTTCCTCCGGTATTCCGAAGAAATTCACCACAGGTTTTAAAAGATCAACCAGAATGTCCAGAGCTCCCGATTCTTTAAATACGTTTATAGCAAGCATAATGCCGACTAAAACGGGCAAAATCCTTATAGCCGTGGCCAGGCCTTCCTTCGCTCCTTCAAGGAACGTGTCAAATACTGGCACGTTTTTCCATGCTCCGACTATAAGAATAGCAATGATAACCGCCGGGATTGCAGCTTCGGATAATACGCTCATAAATGCCATAATGCATAATCCCGCCTTTTTTCCATCAACAGAAATAAATAATAGAAAATAATCGCGATAATTGTCGATATAAACGACGATATCCATACATGCGGAAGAATTGCCACGGCGTTTGCCGAACCGGCCGCTTCACGCAGCGCAATCACATTTGTAGGTATGAACTGCAGGCATGACGCGTTAATAACGATAAACAGGACCATTGCGTCGCTTGCCGTGTCTCTCCGGTTATTAAGCTTATGCAATTCCTCCATTGCTTTAATTGCAAGAGGAGTAGCCGCGTTACCGAGACCGAGAAAATTTGCCGAGAACGTTAAAACCATCGCTCCCAGTGCGCTGTGGTTTTCAGGTACATCGTGAAACAATTTTGCGAATAAAACTTTCGAAAAATTAGTCAGTGAACGGATCAGACCGCTCTTTTGCGCTATTTTCATAACACCCGACCACAGGCACAATATACCCAATAATACAATCGAAAGCTGAACGCCTTCCTCGGCGCTTGAAATAACAGCTTTCGTAACATCGCCGAGGCGTCCCGTTACCACCGCCCAGACGACGCCGAGCAATATCATCGCCAGCCACAGATAATTCAACATATAGATACCTATAGATTTGTATTCAATTAATTCTATGATACCTGTCCGGAATGTATACATACAATGATTAAAACATAGACGGGAAGCCGAATTCGGGGTTTTTCTCCTGAGATATTTTCTGGAAGTACTACCATAAATTAAATATAAACAATCAGTAAAATTTTCAAATAAATAGTTGACGATTATTGGCATTTATGGTATTATGGCAACAAGAAATATGTCAAACTTTGTTTACAGCTTTAAGGTTAGGGGGGGTGTAATTACATATGAAATCAACAGGTATTGTAAGAAAAGTAGACGAATTAGGAAGAGTAGTGCTGACTATCGAATTAAGGAGAACACTTGAAATTGCTGAGAAGGATGCACTGGAGATTTATGTGGATGAAAATACAATCATCCTTAAGAAATATGAACCTGCATGCATCTTCTGTGATAATGCCAAGGATATTACCGTATTTAAAGGCAAAAACATTTGTCCTAATTGCCTGAAAGAACTAAAAAAAATATAAGAAAGCTTAAGGGGCGTAAACAATACGCCCTTTAAATTTTTTCCGACAACAAATCTATTCATCCCCGTTCTTTTCCCTGATATATTCCGAATATACATCGCTTTTCGAAACACCCCTGTCTTTTGCAACCTGTTTCATTGCATCCTTTAAGTTAAGACCGTGACTAATATATTGCTCTATATGATCGGTTACTGACAAAGACAAGAATTCATTTTCCGGCAGTGATTCCGGCATTTTTTCGCCTTCAACGACAAGGACCATTTCACCTTTTATGCTATCCCTCGAAGACAAGGTTTCGATTATCTTACTGAGCGTGCCGCGGATTATTTCCTCATGCGTTTTGGTTAATTCCCTGCAAAGAGCGCTTTTACGGTTTCCGAGAACGGAAAGCATATCACGCAGAACATCAAGAGCCCGGTGCGGGGTAATATAAAATACAATCGTCCTTTCTTCGGAGCGGATTGATTCGAGCCGCTTTATACGCTCTTTTTTTCTGTGCGGCAGAAAACCTTCAAAACAAAACCTTCCGCACGGAAGCCCGGATAGCACCAAACCCGTTATCAGCGCGGTCGGGCCCGGTATCATTACAACAGGAATATCGTTTTCAATCGCGAGTTTCACGATGTCCTCACCCGGGTCCGAAATACCCGGAGTTCCGGCATCAGTTACGAGCGCAACGCTGTTTCCGTTTTTCAGCCGCGAAATAAGCTCGCTGCCTCGTTCCCTCTTATTGTGCTCATAATAACTGATAAGCGGCTTTTTTATGTTAAAGTGATTGAGAAGCTTTAAAGTATGCCTTGTATCTTCAGCGGCAATAAGATCAACTCCGTTCAGCATCTTAAGAGCTCTGAAGCTGATATCCTCAAGGTTTCCGATCGGGGTAGCGACTATATAAAGACAACCGTTCTTTCCGTTTTCCATAATTATTCCTTTATTATTATAATATAACAGACGCATGCCGTGTCGCATGACAGCCTATATTCACGGCAACCGGCAGCCCTGCGATATGCGTCGGATATGTTTCTATATTAACAGCTAAAGCAGTTGTCGTTCCGCCGATTCCGGCAGGGCCTATTCCGAGTTTATTTATTTGAGCCAGCAGATTTTTCTCCAATTCCGCGATATCAGGATCTGCCGATCGCAAATCCAAAGGACGCAGCAGCGCTTTTTTCGCGAGCAGCGCGGCCTTTTCCATCGTCCCGCCTATGCCGACACCGACAATAACAGGCGGGCACGGGTTAGCGCCTGCATCACTTACCGTTTTTACTACAAATTTAACGACGCCTTCAATACCGTCCGAAGGCTTAAGCATTGCAACGGCACTCATGTTCTCACTGCCGAATCCCTTCGGCGCAACGATAATTTTAAGCCCGCTGCCGTCCACAATTTCCGTATGTATTACCGCAGGCGTGTTATCACCGGTGTTCTCGCGCTTTAGCGGGTTTTTCACAACGGAGCAGCGCAGATAACCGTTTTTATAACCACGGCGCACGCCTTCCTGAACTGCATCATACAGGCTCCCGCCAGTTATCCGGACTTCCTGCCCTACTTGCAGAAAAATGACGGCCATACCCGTATCCTGGCATATTGGCATTTTTTCTTCCGCGGCAATCCTGGCGTTCTTTATAATATTTTCAAGAACCATTCTGCCGTTTTCCGATTTTTCTGCATTCAAAGCCGCAGTCAAAGCCTTATATATGTCTTCTTTCAAATAGTAGTTGGCGTCGATGCATAATTTCTCAACCGCATCAATAATCTCCGAAACATGGATTTCTTTCATTTTATTCCTTCCCACATCAAGACTTGTCACAAAACCGTCGAATACTTATTAATCGCATGAACATCACTGATGGAAACAATTATACCTGATTAACCAAAAGTAATCAATTATACGGCGGTTTCGAAAAGCATGACTAACAAACTGCATTATTTCGTACAATAACGCGGTACAGGAAAATTAAAAATTTATCTAAAAGTTCCGTTGCACTGCCGATAATGTTTATGATAATATATTGAAAATACTTGCCGGTATTCCTTTCAGGAAACCGGACAAACACATATACTATGGTTGTTGTCCGCAGCAAATGAACTTGCCTGCCGGAAAACAATCATGGAACATTTTGGTTTTACTCGACTTATATCCAAATTTGGAATGAGAACGGAGGGTTAGAATGAATCATGAGTTTTCAAAATCGCACGTAAACATCAGACGGATTGCCGTTACAGGAATCCTGTCCGCACTTTCGATCGCACTTAATTTTACACCCATCGGCTTTATGCTGATTCCCGGGCTGCAGGTCCAAATAACGCTGATGCATGTACCCGTAATTATCGGGGCAATACTGGAAGGTCCCATAGTAGGCGCGTTTATAGGTATGATCTTCGGACTCACAAGCCTTTATACCGCGACTTATACACCTCTTCCTATTGCCTTCGCGTTTCTTAACCCGCTGGTTTCGGTTTTGCCGAGAATCCTGATAGGGATAGTTGCATACTATTCGTACAGCGCATTGAATAAAGCTTTCAAGGAAAAAGGACAGGTATTGTCGATAGGGGTATCGTCAATCCTCGCAACGGCAACAAATACAATCGGCGTTCTTGGAATGATTTACATCCTGTACGCACAACGGTTTATCGACGCCCTTGGGCTAACAGGAAAGGTTTCCGGCACTTATATTTTCGCAATGGCGTTTCCGAACGCCCCGCTGGAAATTGTGGCCGCGGTTTTGTTATCCGTTCCTGTTGTGCTTGCCATTAGGAAAATGCGCAGATAAACGAAAATACCGGGCGGCCGAAACGCCGCCCCGGTCTTAACGGAGCTGATGGAAATGGGTATTATAATCGGAATTGATATAGGCGGAAGTACGACAAAAATTATAGGATTCAAGGACAATGCGTTAATCAGCCCTATGCTTGTGCGGGCGACAGATCCTGTATCTTCACTTTACGGCGCTTTCGGGAAGTTCATGAACAGCAACAGGCTTCAGCTTAGCGATGTCGATTTTATAATGCTTACCGGTGTTGGCTCTTCTGAAGTAAAGGAACGCATTTTCGGAATTCCTACAGGTTGCGCCGACGAATTTTATTCAGTAGGGATGGGAGGCCTTTTCTTATCGGGAATTCCAAGTGCGGTTGTCGTCAGTATGGGAACCGGAACAGCCTTTGTAAAAGCCGAACAAAACAAGGTAACTCATCTAGGCGGAACCGGAGTCGGCGGCGGGACACTGCTCGGTTTATCGAATCTTATGCTGAATATCCGTAAATTTGAAGACCTGATTGAAATGGCCAGGGGCGGCAGCCTTTCAAATGTTGATCTATTTATCTCCGATATTTCCAAGGACCTTATAGTCGGCCTGCCTCCCGAAACGACTGCGTCGAATTTCGGGAAAATCAGCGATCTCGCGTCAAAATCCGATATAGCCCTTGCGATTATAAACCTTGTCTTTCAGACAATAGGAGTTCTTTCGATATTTGCCGCAAGAATCGACGGCACTAAGGATATCGTCCTGACCGGAAACCTTACAACTGTCCCGCAGTCTAAGGATATATTCAACGGTCTTACCAAACTGCACCCGGTTAACTTCCATGTGCCTGTCCATGCTGAATACGCAACAGCGCTCGGCGCGGCGATGGCATACACCCAAAAAGGCAGCTTTACTCTTATATGACTGCCTTTTTCCATACATTACATTTCAATAACGGTATATATTCCTGGTATAATAAAGATAAATAAGAAATTATCAGGTAATTTACTATTTATCTTTACTATTTAGTTTTTATCAGCAGGAAGACATGCGATGACTAATGCAGCCTGGTTTTCAAAAATCAAACAATACCTTACTGCTGCGGTAACTTCGTTTGCCGCTGCTGTTGCGTTGTTTTACATAATCTATGTCTGCGCGCTGCTGAATCCAAAGTTTTACGAAATGATTCTCACCGGAGATGAAATGCGGGATTGCTTCGAAACCATCTCCGAAATGCTGTCAATTGACGGGGAACCGGCATTTTCAGGTCAATCGATACAAAATAACGCCGTATCCCTGAGTGAAGGAATAATCCGTTATATCAAAAATCACGACATGTCTTTTTCCGATATAATACCGGAACAGGAAAAAATCGTATCGTTACGCTCAGCCGTTTCGTTCGATGAAACCGGCGTTGAACCGGACTTTCTCGGTAATTTGAAAATTCACCCATATATAATAAGTTATTTTCTGCCTGATTCGAACTCAATATACACTAATCTTCAGGCAATACAGGCGGCATATTCGGTAATAAAAATCGCTGTTCCGCTTTTGACGGCCGCGGCGCTTCTTATTATTCTGATATCCGGAAAACCTTCATATTATATACGTCTGGCAGCAGTAATATCGTGTGCCGTTTTATTTACACTGTCTTTATTCATGTATAT